>DATLDY010000244.1:0-8526 GCA_035525655.1 Burkholderiales bacterium | reverse complement strand
GCGCTGCAGGCGGTCACGCTGCCGGCGAAGAGCTACGCCGGACAGGACGCGCCGCTTCCGTCCGTGGGATCGTGGAGCTACGTCCTCGCGAAGCCCGCATTGCCGGAGGAAGCCGCCTACCTCCTCGCGCGTGCGCTGCATCGCGCGGAGGCGCCGTTCGCTGCGCGCCTGGAGCAGGCGCGCGAAACCACGAGCGCGAACACGATCGCTTCGGCGCCGCGTCCCGAGCTGATCCATCCCGGGGTACGCCGCTACTTCACCGAAGCCGGATTGCGCTGAAGCTCGCCGACTGGTCGTTGCAGTTCTACCGGCTGCCCTACCGCCGGGCGGTGACATGGGCTTATGCGGCGGAAAGCTCGAGCGACTATGCGCTGCTCAAGCTGGTCTCCGATAGCGGCGCCGTCGGCATCGCCGAAGGCGTAATCAAGGCGACCCGCACCGGCTATTCGCCGCGCTCGCTCGCCGCGACGCTGGAAGACGTGATGCTGCCGCTGCTGCGCAAGGTCGATCTCTCCGATCCGGAGGCCGTCGGCCGGGCGTTCGAATGGCTCGATGGCAACCTCGCTGCGCGCGCGCTCATCGACAACGCGTGCTGGGCGATGCGCGCGGCGGCAAGCGGAAAGCCGTTGTGGCGGCAATGGGGCGGCAAGCCGGACGTCCCCGTTGCCTGGATCGTGACGCGGCAAACACCGACTGCAATGGCGGCGGAAGCCGCGGAGATGTGCCGCCGCCACGGCTTGCGCAATCTCAAGCTCAAAGGCGGGCAGGGGCTCGAGACGGATCTGATAGTGATTGCAGAGGTGCGCGCGGCAGTCGGCGACAGCATCGAGCTGTCGATGGACGCGAATCGTGCCTATCCACAGAAAGGCATTGCAGGCTATCTGCGAGCGATCGCGGATGCCGGCATCACGGTGATCGAGGACCCGTGTGCGCTCGCGCCGGACAGTGCGTTCGAGAAGCTGCAGCGCGAATGCCCGGTGCCGCTGCTCGTCGACTTCCCTTGCGTATCGCGCAACGATGCGGCGCTGTTCCTCGACCGCGGGGCGCGCGCGCTGATGATCAAGCCGGGCCGCATCGGGCTGTCGGAGGCGCTCGCCATCGACCAGCTTTGCGCCGAGCGCGGCGCGAGCGTTTCGCTCGGCATGTTCTACGAGAGCGCGTTCGGCACGGCGCTTTCGCTGCAGGCGCATGCCGCGCTGAAAAGCCGCCTCGTGCTGCCGGCCGAGCACGCGTTTTTCCTCCTGCTCACGAAGCAGGTGACGCGCGCGGCGCTCGAGGTCAAGGACGGGTGCTTCCGCCTTCCCGACGAGCCCGACCTGCAGCGGCTCGCCGACTGGAAGGCGGTGGAGGAAAACCGGATCTAGTGCAGGTGCGGTTTCTTCAGGAAATCGCCGCGGTCCACCGACCGCACCACCACTTCGCGCGTCGATGTCTCGCGCAGGATCTTCAGCCGCACTTCGGCCCCCGCGTTGCCGCTCGCCCAGATGCGCCGGAAGAGGTCCGCCAGGCTGGTGGGTTTCGCGCCGCCGACTTCCAGCAGCGCATCACCGACCTTGAGGCCCGCCTTCTCGGCCGGCGCATCCGGCGCGAGGCCGGCGACCACCAGCCGCGGACCGGCCTCCGTTGCATAGAGTCCGAGCCACGGACGCGGCGGACGGTTCGCGCGGCCGAGCTTGGTCATGTCGTCGAGGATCGGCGCGAGGATGTCGATCGGCACGATCATGTTGCCCTGGATGGTGCCGGCGTCGATCTTCTCCTGCACGAGGAGCGAGCCGATGCCGAGCAGCTTGCCCTCCGCGCCGATCAGCGCCGCGCCGCCCCACTGCGGATGCGCGGGCGCGGTGAACATCGCTTCATCGAGCACGTATTCCCAATAACCGGCGAACTCGCGCTTCGAGAACACCGTTGCCTTGAGCGAATGCGCACGGCCGCCGTGGCCGGCCATGACGACGTTGTCGCCGACCCGGCACGAGGAGGCCGTGCCGCGCTCGATCGGCTTCACGCCGAGCTTGCCGAGCGGATGCACCAGGCCGAAGCCCGTGGTCTGGTCGTACGCCAGCGGAAAGCCGCCCGCCACCGTGCCCTTGTTCGTCGTCAGCCAGATGGTGCTCGCCTCGGTGATCAGGTAGCCGATGGTGAGCACCAAGCCGTCCTCGCGGATGACCACGCCGCTGCCGGCGCGCTCGGTGCCGAGGATCTGCGCGGTGAAGGCGTCTTCCGGGATCTCGGCCCGGACGCCGACCACGCTGTCGAGCGCCGCATCGAGATCGAAGCGCCACTCCTCGGGCCGCGGCCGCATGTCGACCGGGAACGCCCACTCGCCTTCTTTCTTTGCCATTACGCGATTCTAAGACCGCTGGCGGCGTCGAACAGGTGAATGTAGCCGGCCTGCGGGGCGAGGAAGATGCGATCGCCGGGGCCGGCGATGGAGCGGCCGCGCGTCATCAGCGTGAGCCTGGTGTCGCCCGCCTTTGCCAGGATTTCGGTCTCCGCACCCATCGGCTCGACCAGCACGACCTCGGCTGCGATACCGGCGGAGGCGAGCTCGAGATGCTCGGGGCGCACGCCGTACTTCACCTTCTGGCCGTCTGTCCCGCCCGCTCGGAGAACGGCGGCAGGCAAGCGCGCGCCGAGCGCCTCGACGGCGCCCGCGCGCACCACGCCGTCGAAGATATTCATCGCCGGCGAGCCGATGAACTGCGCGACGAAAAGGTTCACCGGGTGGTCGTAGAGCTCGAGCGGCTCGCCAAGCTGCTCGATGCGTCCTTCGTTCATCACCGCGATGCGGTCGGCCATCGTCATGGCCTCGATCTGGTCGTGCGTGACGTACACCGTCGTCGTTTTCAGGCGCTGGTGCAGCGCCTTGATCTCCGCGCGCATGGCGACGCGCAGCTTGGCGTCGAGGTTGGACAGCGGCTCGTCGAACAGGAACACCTTCGGGTCGCGCACGATGGCGCGTCCCATGGCGACGCGCTGGCGCTGCCCGCCGGAGAGCTCGCGCGGGAAGCGCTCGAGGTAGGGCTCCAGGTTCAGGATCCTGGCCGCGTTGGCGACGCGCTCGTCGATCAGGCGCTGCTTGTCCTTGCGCAGCTTGAGCGAGAAGCCCATGTTTTCGCGCACCGTCATGTGCGGGTAGAGCGCATAGCTCTGGAACACCATCGCGATGTCGCGGTCCTTGGAATCGACATCGTTCACCACCCGGCCGTCGATGGAGATCTCCCCGCCGCCGATCTCCTCGAGGCCCGCGAGCATGCGCAGCAGCGTGGACTTGCCGCAGCCCGAGGGCCCGACGAGCACCATGAACTCGCCGTTGGCGATGTCGAGCGAGATGCCGTGCAGCACCTTCGTCGCGCCGAACGACTTGTGCACATCGCTAAAGGCGACGGTAGCCATCAGGTCTTCACCGCGCCAGCGGTCAAGCCGCCGACCATGTAGCGGCGGAAGGCGTAGTAGATCGCCGCGGGCGGCGCTGCATAGATGAGCGCGGTGGCCATCAACAGCTCCCACGGCGAATCATCGGAGGCGAGAAAGTGCCCGAGGCCCACCGCGAGCGGGATGGTGTTCTCGTGCGAGAGCAGCAGGAACGCGTACAGGTATTCATTCCACGCGAGGATCAGCGCGTAGGTGCCGATCGCCACGAGCGAGGGCATCATCAGCGGCACATAGACCAGGCGGAACAGCTGCAGCGGGGTCGCGCCGTCGATGCGCGCGGCTTCGTCGAGCTCCCAGGGCAGCTTGTCCGACGCCTGCTTGAGCACCCAGATCGCATAGGGCGAGGCGAGCGTCACCATGGCGAGCACCAGCGACCAGCGGCTGTTCAGCAAGCCGTACGTCCCCATCGCTTTGTACATCGGCACCGCGAGAAACGCCGCCGGGATGAAATAGGTGAAGAGCGCCGCGTTCATCACCACGCGCCCGCCTTTGACTTTCAATCGGCTGATCGCGAACGCCGCGCAGGTCGCCACCGCAAGGGTGAGCACGCCGACCGCCACCGCGATCCAGAGCGAGTTCCAGATCTGCGCCCAGAAGTGGTGCAGGTAGAAGTGATCCTGGCGAAACACGACGGCGAAGTTGTGCAGCGTCGGCTTCGCCGGCCACAGCGCGCCGGAGAAGGCCGAGTCCTTCGTCGAGATCGAGAACAGGAAGATGTGATAGATCGGCAGCAGCGTCCATAAGAGGATCGGGATCGCGATCAGCCACAGCTTCGCCTCTCTCACGATCTTATTCATCGACCGAGAGGCGCTTCATCATGAAGTAAACCAGCGGCAGGACGAACGGCAGCGCCACCACGATGGTCGCCATCGCCTGGTCGACCTGATCGAGCCGGATGTAGCGGATGCCGAGCGTCGCCAGCACGTGCGTGAGATCCGCCGGCCCGCCGCCGGTGAGCAGGTACACGCTGTTGAAGTCGCCGAGCGTCCAGATCATGCTCAACAAGGTCGAGGTCAGGTAGAGCGTGCGAATCGAGGGCCAGGTGACGTACTTGAATTTCTGCCACGAGGTCGCGCCATCGACGCTCGCCGCCTCGTACTGCTCGCGCGGAATCGCGAGACGCCCCGCCATCAGGATCAGCGTCCAGAACGGCAGCGCCTTCCAGATGTGCACCAGCATCGCCATCGAGAGGCCGAGCGTCGGGTTGTTGAGCCAGTTCGGCCCGTCAAGCCCGGTGAAGCGGAAGATGAGCGAGTTGACGATGCCCCACTCGGGATTGAGCATGAAGCGGATCGAGAAGATCGTCGGGATCGCCGGCACCGCCCACGGGATGATGAAGATCACCGAGAGCCAGCGGATCCAGCGGCGCTCGTGCACGAAGAATCCCGAGAGAAAAAGCGCCAGCAGGAACTTGACGTTCACGGCCACCAGCAGGAACACCACCGTGTTGACCACGGTGCGGAAAAACACCGGGTCCTCGAAGAGGGTGATGTAGCTCTGCGGATGGCGCGCGAGCCACAGGCCGTACGTCACCGGATACAGCACGAACACGCAGAACACCAGCACGTAGGGCGCGATCATCAGCACGCCCCACGTCTGCCAGATCGACCGGCGCTTCTTCGGGGAAATCGGGGTCAGAGCCCGATTTCCTCCCCGAGCTCCTCCCGACACGGCGATATCGACGGCAGCCATGAAAAAGAAAGGGCCCCGTTAGGAGCCCATTCTCATCGCCCGTTGCCGCTAGCCCGCCACCTGCTTGATGCGCGCGATCATCTCGTCGACCGCCTTCTCTACCGGCCACTTCTCTGCTGCGACGCGGTTCATGGCCTTAGCCCAGACGTTCTCGTTGTTGAGGATGGTGAACTTGTAGTTCTTGGTGAACTCGAAGGTCACCGTGCCGGCCGAGAACTGCTGGTGCACGATCTTGCGGTGCGGATCGTTGGTCCAGAAGTCGCGCGCCACGCCGGCCTTGGTCACCGGATACCAGCGTCCGAGCGCGCCTTCGACGTACGGCGTCAGGTTTTCGTCCTGCAGCATGAACTGCACGAACTCCTTGGCCCGCTTCTTGTTCTTCGCATTCGCGAAAACCACGCCGACCTTGACTGCCGAGCGGTATTGCATCGCCTTGCCGTCGGGCTTGTTCGGGAAGGCACCGGTGGCGATCAGCTCCGAATAGTTCTTCTTCGCCTCGGCGCGCTGCTCGGCCGTGAGCTTCTCGCTGTTCGAGTCGTCGAGCCACTTCGCGGCGATCGAGATGGTCGCGTTGTGCGTCATCATGATCTGCTTGTTGTGGAAGGCGACGTTGTTGTCCGGGTCCTTCCAGTTGACGGCGGAAGGCGGTGTGCAGCCCTTGCCGATGGTGTCGACGTAGTCGTGCATCGAGGCCACCAGCCCCTTCTTCACTTCCGGCCGATCGACCAGCAGCTTGCCGCTATCGTCGACCAGCTTGACGTTGTAGGCGTCCATGAACGTCAGGTAGGAGAAGAACGAGTCGCTCGAGTCGACGCCCATCGGGCTGCCGACCGAGTAGATGCGCTTGCCAGTCTTCTTGCGATAGCCGGCCTGCGCCTTGTCGCACCAGAAGTCCCAGTACGCCTTCCAGGCCTTGGGCAGGTCGGACTCCTTGTAACCCGCCTCGGCCAGCATGTCCTTCCAGTACTGGATGTGCATCGTCTGGCGCTTGGTCGGGAAAGCGTAATAGGCGCGCTTGCCGGTCTTGTTGTTCTGCAGGTACGTGGTCTCGAGCGTGTTGGGCAGGAAGTTGCCCTTCATCGGCGCGAGGATGTCGGACAGATCCTCGAGCTGACCCTCGAAGGCCCACTTGCCCGCCACCTGGAAATCGAACACGTCGCCATACGCCACGTCGGGCGGCGAGCCCGAGTCGAGCGCCGCGACCGCCTTCGGCACTGACTCCTGCGGCGAGTAGCGCGACAGCTCGATCTTCACGCCGGTCTTCTGCTGGAACTTGGCGACCATGTCGTCGAGCGCCTTGTCCTCCTGCGGATAGAAGCCCTTGGTCCAGTACACCACGAGCGTTTCCTGCGCCGCCGCAGGAAGCACACCGGCGAGCGCCAATGCGATGGCGCCGATCAAGCGAATAAACATGGGGGAACTCCTCCTCTAAGGGTCCTCAGGTTCCTACTTGTATGATAACCGACGATTCATTTTTTCTTCCAGGCTTCGAACTCCGCCTTGGTCTGCGCGTTGGGCGGGTACAAGCCGAATATGCTGCGCCCCTCTTTCACGCGCGCCTCGACCCAATCCTCGAACACCGTCTGGGCCTCGGCTTCCTTCGCTACCTCTTCGGCCATCTTCGCCGGGATCACCACGACGCCTTCGCCGTCGCCGACGAGGACGTCCCCCGGATAGACCGCCACGCCGCCGCAGCCGATCGGCACCTGCGTGTCGATGGCGTGGTGGCGCACTAGGTTGAGCGGCGCGGAGCGCGCCGCGCAGTAAACCGGGAACTCGAGCTTCTCGATGGTGGTGGAATCGCGCAGGCCGCCGTCGGTGACGATGCCGGCCGCGCCGCGCACCATGAGCCGCGTCATCAGGATGTCGCCGCCGGTCGCGGCGCTCGCATCGCGGCGCGCGTCCATCACCAGCACCTGCCCGGGCGGGCACGCCTCGATCGCTTCGCGCTGCGGGTGGCCGCGGCCTTCGAAGGCGCCGAGCTGGTCGATGTCCTCGCGCGCGGGAATATAACGAAGGGTAAAA
This sequence comes from Burkholderiales bacterium, assembly GCA_035525655.1. GTDB lineage: Bacteria > Pseudomonadota > Gammaproteobacteria > Burkholderiales > SG8-39 > SCGC-AG-212-J23. Next base: position 1,377 of record DATLDY010000244.1, on the reverse strand, counting down.
GCCTCGCCGACCATGCGGCTCGCGCGGTTCGCGCTCAGCAGAAAAATCCCCTGAATGAACGCGTTGCGCAAGCCGCGCTTGAACAGCACGGTGGTCAGCGTCGCCGTCGATACCTTTTTCAGCGCTTCGCGGCTATAAGATGAAAGCATGGTGGAGTTCCAACGCGATGGTGGGATCGCGCGCATCTTCCTCAACCGCCCGCAGAAGGTCAACGCTCTCGACTCCGCAATGCTCGACGCGCTCGCGGCCGCCTTCGCCAAAGCGGGGGACGAAGGCGTGCGCGTTGTGGTGCTGGCGGGGCGCGGGAACGCGTTCTGCGGCGGCGCCGATGTCCGCGAGCTCGAGGCGCTCGATGCGGAAAGCGCGCGCGCCTTCATTACCCGCGTGCACCGCGCATGCGAGGCCGCGCGCAAGCTGCCGGTGCCGGTGGTCGCGCGACTTCACGGTGCGGTCATCGGCGCGGGGCTGGAGCTCGCGGCGGCGTGCGACCTGCGGATCGCGGCAACCGGCACGCGCTTTGCGATGCCGGAGGTGCGCCTGGGCATCCCGTCGGTCGTCGAAGCGGCGTTGCTGCCGCGGCTGATGGGCGCGGGACGCGCCGCGTGGCTGGTGCTCACCGGCGAGCCGATCGACGCGGCGCGCGCGTACGACTGGGGCCTGGTCGAAGAGGTCTGCCCGGAGGCTGACCTGGATCGAACCGTCGCCAGGGCGCTCGACAGCCTGATGGCCGGCGATGCCGCGGCGCTGCGCATGCAGAAGGAATTGCTGCAGGCGTGGCAGGAGCTGCCGCTCGCGGCGTCGGTGGCGCTCAGCATCGAGCGCTTCTCGCAGGCGTATACAATATCTAGGGCGAAAGCCTCGAAAGAGCACTAAATACATGGCAAAGCAGGCGGTCTACGACGCATCGGCGATCCAGGCGCTCAAGGGCCTCGAGCCCGTGCGCCGCATGCCGGGGATGTACACGCACACCGTGCATCCCCTGCACATCATCCAGGAAGCGATCGACAACGCGGTCGACGAGGCGCTGGCCGGCTTCGGCAAGGAGATCGGCGTCACCGTGCACAAGGACGGCTCGGTGGAGGTCGAAGACCACGGCCGCGGCATTCCGGTCGACATGCACCCGGTGGAGAAGAAGCCGGCGGTCGAGGTCGCGTTCACCATGCTGCATGCCGGCGGCAAGTTTTCGCGCTCCGGCGACGGCGTGTATCACATCTCCGGCGGCCTGCACGGCGTCGGGGTTGCCGTCTCGAACGCGCTGTCAAAGCGGTGCGAAGTGACCGTTTTCAGAGGTTCGGAAAAACACTTCATTGCGTTCGAGGGCGGGGATCTCAAGACCAAGCTCAAATCCGAAAAAACCAAGGACAAGCGTAGCGGCAC
>DATLDY010000234.1:0-19177 GCA_035525655.1 Burkholderiales bacterium | reverse complement strand
TCCCGACGGTGCCGTTCTATATCGTCGGCAAGGAGATCAGCCTCGAGGACGTGCGCCTCAGCCTGCGCAAGATGGCCGATCGCTTCTTCGAGCACCCGGCCACCGTGCTCGTCGTCACCAACATGTACTACAGCGAGGCGCCGTGGCTGCAGCCGCGGGCGGTGGAAGCGGCGACGTCGATGGTCTGGCACGAGGCGGCGCTCACCGGCACGACCTCGCACGATTTCAGCGAGCAGATGGCCGCGCTCGAGCCGTTCCTCGCCAAGAACTGGCAGGCGCGCCACAGCCCGAAGACCGGCAACCCGATCTACGACCATCCGACCGCGCTCGTCATCTACCGCGAGGACTACCGCTTCCTCCTGGAGAACGTAATCCCCAAGCGCGGCGAGGGCAAGGCGGAGTACGACATGGTCATCGCGTCGCAGCCGTATCGACTGCGCGCGGCACTTGAATTCAAGGCGCAGAAAGTCGTCGCGCCGCTCGTGCGTTCCCTCGGCAAGGGCGGGCGCCTGCTCGGCATCCACTCGCATGGCCAGGACCCTGGCGTGGAGATCGTGCAGAAGGTGTGGTCCGGCGAGAATCCTTTCACCCAGAGCCGGCACGACCTCATGCGGGCCACCAAGACCGAGCTCGGCCGCGACGCGCGCCGCTACAACTTCAACGCTTACGCCGATGCGCGAGCGATCTTCCGCTACGACATGCATACGTTGCCAACCGAAATCTCGTCGAGCATCGGCACCTCGACATTGTTCGCGGCGTGGAACGCTGCCATCTACGTGGCGCAGATCGACGACATGCGACTGTCCGAGGCGGTGCGCGATACGCGCTACCTCGACGCCACGCGCGAAGTTTTGCAGAAACACGGCAGCCTCTGGTTCCTGGATGAATCCTATGTCGTTTCCCGCAAGCGCGATTGACGCCGGCGTCGATGGGCGCATCTCCGAGCTCGCTTCCGCGGGCTCGATGGAGATCTCGCCACGCGAGCTGCATCGCCTGAAGGAGGTCTCGACGTACCTCCCGGCGGGGAGCTGCGTCTACATCCCCTCGCTGCCGGGCCTTCCGCTCGCGCGCACGCTCGAAGCCATCGCCGCGATCCGCGATGCCGGGCTCGACCCGGTGCCGCACGTCTCGGCAAGGCGCATCCTGCATCGCGAGGAATTCCGCGAGTTCCTGACGAAGGCTTCGAGCGAGTACGGCGTGCATCGCGTGCTCCTCCTCGGCGGCGACGAGCCGCGCCCGAAGGGCCCGTTTGCCGACAGCCTGCAAATCCTCGAGGAGCGCCTGCTGCCCGAGTGCGGCGTGCGCGAGATCGGCGTAGCCGGCTACCCCGAAGGCCATCCGCGCATCCCGCTCAACGCGATCGAGAAGGCGCTCGTCCGCAAGATGGAGCTCGCCGGCGCGCAATCGATCGGCGTCTACGTCCTGACCCAGTTCTCGTTCTCGCCGACGCGCGTTGTCGATTACTGCAGCGGGCTCGCGCGGCAATGGCCGGACCTTCCGGTCTACGTCGGCGTCGCCGGCCCGACCGACCCGGCCGCGCTCCTGCGTTATGCGCAGCGCTGCGGCGTCAGCACCTCGCTTCGCGCCCTGCGCACCCTCGGCAGCGGCATCGCTCAGCTCGTCACCAACACCGATCCCCGCGACCACCTCGTCGCCATCGCTCGCTACACGCTCAGCCGCGAGGCGAGCAACGTCGTCGGCGTTCACCTCTACAGCTTCGGCGGCGCCGTCCGCACCGCCGCCTGGATGCGCGACCTGCTCTAGCACTTGGCCGTCGGCGTGCCAGAGGAGTACTACACCGACGAGCGCTGCTACATCACCGAGCTTTCCAATACGCCGGTCGATCCGGATGCATCGATTGCGCGCGCGCGAGTGTTGCCGGGCGTCACGACGCGCTGGCATCGGCTGATCGGAACGACCGAGCGTTATCTGATCCTGGAGGGCAGGGGACGGGTCCAGGTAGGCGATGAGCCGGCGCGCGAGGTTGGGCCGGGCGATGTCGTGGTGATCGCGCCGCTGGTGAGGCAGCGGATCGCGAACGTTGGAAAGCAAGACCTCATCTTCCTCGCCGTCTGCACGCCGCGCTTCACGCGCGAGTGCTACGAGGACGTCGAGAAGCCGTAGCCTAGCCCCGCTTCGCCACGCCCAATTGTGAAGCGCGCTTCGCCGAGGCGAGGAGCTCGCGCAGCTCCGTGTCGGGCAGCGGCTTGCTAAAGAGATAGCCCTGGAACTCGTCGCAGCCCTGCGCAGTGAGGAAATCGAGCTGCGCCTGCGTTTCCACGCCTTCGGCCACCACGCCCATGCCGAGGCTGTGCGCCAGCGAGATGATCGCCTGCGTGATCGCCGCGTCGCCCTTGTCGGCCGGGATGTCGGTGATGAAGGATCGATCTATCTTCAGCTCGTCGGCGGGGAATCGCTTGAGGTAAGAGAGCGAGGAGTGGCCGGTGCCGAAGTCGTCGATCGCGATGCGCACGCCGAGGGCGCGCATTTCCTCGAGCAGGGCCACGGCGCGCTCCGGGTCCTGCATCACCATGCTCTCGGTTATCTCGAAGGTGAGCGTGCGCGGCTCGCAGCCGCTCGCGCGCGCCGTGCGCGCGATGTCGGCGATGAGCTCGCCGTACTGGAGCTGCCGCGGCGAGAGGTTGACCGACATGCGCATCGGCGGCAGGCCGGCGTCGAGCCATGAGCGCTGCGCGGCGCACGCCGCCTGCATCACCCACTGGCCGATCGGCACGATGAGGCCCGTCTCCTCGGCGATGCCGATGAAGCTGCCCGGCGGCAGCAGGCCGAGCTCCGGATGCTGCCAGCGCACCAGCGCTTCCACGCCGACGATGCGGCGCCGGCGGACTTCGACCAGCGGCTGGTAATAGAGCACGAGCTGGCCGCGCTCGAGCGCGCGGCGCAGGCCCGACTCGAGCGTGAGGCGCTCGACGGTATGGATGTTGTGCCGGGCGGCATAGAACTGGAAGGTGTTGCGGCCCTGCTCCTTGGCGCCGTACATCGCGATGTCCGCGAACTTGAGCAGCTCCTGCGCGTCGCGCGCATCGTCCGGATAAGTGCTCACGCCGACGCTCGCCGAGACGTGGTATTCCTTGCCGGCGAGGGTGACTCCCTGCGCGAGCGAGGCGATCAGCTTCTGCGCCACGCCGGCCGCCGCCACGGGCTCGCCGATGTCCTCCAGCAGCACCACGAACTCGTCGCCGCCCAGGCGCGCCACGGTGTCGGCAGCGCGCACCACGCCAAGCAGCCGCTGCGCCACTTCGCGCAGCAGGCGGTCGCCGAACTCGTGGCCCAGCGTGTCGTTGATCACCTTGAAGCGATCGAGGTCGATGAACAGCACCGCAAGCCGGCCGCGGCGGCGGTCCGCCTGGTTGATGGCGTGGTCGAGGCGCTGGCCGAACATCACGCGGTTCGGCAGGCCGGTGAGCGAATCGTGCGTGGCGACGAAGCGCAGCGCGTCCTCTGCCTGCTTGCGCACCATGTATTGCGCGATCTGGCTGCCGATCGATTGCGCGGTCGAGACGAAGATCGGAGACGGCTGCTCCCGGGCACCGAAGAAAGCCATCACGCCCAGCACCTCGCGGCCGAGCACCAGCGGCATCACGAACGCGCCGGCCGGCGTCGCCGGCAGCACGCCGAACACCGGGTCGGTGGCCTGACTCGCCAGCCAGAGCGGCTGGGCGTCCGTGAAGCTGCGCCACAGGAGGCCTTCCTTCGAGCCATCGACGACGGCGAGGCGGCCCTCCAGGCCTGAAACCAGATAGTGCGAAGCGATCAGCCCGTCGTCCCAGCTTCCGGCGTAGCGCAGCTCGCGTGCCGCCGCGTGCCAGCGCCAGTACGCGCCGCAGCTCCAGTCCATCGTTTCGCACATGATGCGAACGATGTCGCGCACCGCGTCCTCGGCCTTGTCGGTGCCGGCGAGCACGCGCGTCACCGCGTGCTCGAGAAGCTGGCGCTTCTCGGCGTGCTTGCGCTCCGTGATGTCGATGATGGTGCCGATCAGGCCGGCGACGCGCTCGTCGGGCCCGTTGAAGGTCGCCTTGTAGTAAATCGTCTCGCGGCGCGTGCCGTCGGGGAGGCGAATCCCCGCCTCGTAGCTTTGCACGCCAGGCTGCGCCCACAGCTCGTCGTCGGCCGCCTGCAGGCGCGCGGCCACCTCGGGCGCGTGAGGGTAGAGGTCCTGCACGGTGCGGCCGACGATGCGCTCGCGCGGCGTACCGAAGAATTTTTCCCATGCCTTGTTGACGCCGAGGTAGCGACCGTCGGTCCCCTTGAAGAACACGGGATTGGGCAGCGTCTCGATCAGCCCCTCGGTGCGCCGCTGCTCCTCGGCAAGGCTCGCCTCGCTGCGGCGCAGGTCCTCGGTGATTTCGCGTGCCATGCGGTGGGCGCGCTGGCGCGACAGGGACAGCGACGTCATCAGCCCCGCCAGCAGGAAGCTGATGACGAGGCCGCCGACGAGCGCGACCCACGGCATGACTACTTCGCCGGCGCTGCGGAAGCGTTCTCTGGGAGCGCTGAACTGCAGCTCCCACGCGCGCCCGCCGACATAGAGCCGCTGGTTGATCCGCAAGGCGTCGGTGGGTAGCGGCGCGGTCGTCTTCTCATAGAACAGCTCGGCCGGCGAAGGCGCGCTGGCATAGCCCAGGTCGACGACGCGCAGCTGCAGGCCGTCGCGCGCATGCCCGGCGACGATGTCGTCCGCCAGCTCGCGCATGCTGAAAGCGACGCTGACGATGCCGTCGAATGCCTTGCGCCTCATGTCGTAGCTGGTGATGATCTCGCGTGTGCGGAAAACCGGCAGTCGCAGCGTGACGCCGCGCTCGCCGTCGGGCGAGCTCACCAGCGTGACCGGGCCGGAGGCGACCACCTCGCCGGTATCGCGCGCGCGCTCGACGGAGCGGCGCCGGACCTGGTCGTAGAGCAGATCGAGGCCGAAGCTGCGCTCGTTTCCCAACGGCGCGAGGTACTGGAGCACGAGGTATTCATCGCGGTTTCCGGGCGGCCGGATCGCGAACTTGGGATAGCCGCGCGGATCTAGGGTGCGGTCGGCCCGAACGGCGCTCTCGAAGGCTTCCTTTTCGCTTCCCGGGACCCGGCGCGCGTAGCTGAAAGAGCGAAGCTGGCTGACGCCGTGCTCACGTGCAAGGTTGTCCACGTACCGGTCGAAGGTGCGCCGGTCGATGTCCGGATTGCTCTGGAACAGGCCCTGCAGGCCGACGAGCATGATGCGGTACGCGCGCAGCCGGGACTCGATCGCGTTGGTCGATTCCGCCGCGACGACGCCAAAGCTCGTGCGCGCACTGTGCTCGACCTCCTGGGTCAGCGCGCGCCACGCAACGATCGAGATGAGCAGGCCGACGCCAAAGATGACCCAGGCCACCGGCTGGCGCACCCACTGCCGCAATTCCGCTCCGCCTGGACGTCGCAAGCGGTCCCCTCCCTGCGGCAATTGTATGCCTAAGAAATCGGGCTCTGACCCCGATTTGCCGTTCTAGCCGCGGCCCACGAACGGCATCTTGGTCGCCATGATGGTCATGAACTGCACGTTCACGTCGAGCGGCAGGTTGGCCATGTGCAGGACGGCGTCGCCGACGTGCTTCACGTCCATCAGCGGCTCGGGCTTCACGGAGCCGTCGGCCTGCGGGACGCCCTTGGCCATGCGCGCGGCGAGCTCCGTAAGGGCGTTGCCGATGTCGATCTGGCTCGCGGTGATGTCGTGCTTGCGCCCGTCGAGGGAGATGCATTTCGTCAGGCCGGTGACCGCGTGCTTGGTCGAGGTGTAGGCGACCGACATGGGACGCGGCGCGTGGGCCGAGATGGAGCCGTTATTGATGATGCGGCCGCCCTTGGGGTCCTGCGCCTTCATGATGCGGATGGCTTCCTGCGTGCAATAGAACATCGCATTGAGGTTGATGTCGACCACGGCCTTCCAGGTCTCGAGCGGCAGGTCTTCCATCGGCACGGCGGGGGCGCCCATGCCGGCGTTGTTGAACAGGACATCGAGCCGGCCCCAGTTGTCCTTCACCTTGGCGAAGAGCGCCTTCACGTTCTCCGGCTTGGTGATGTCCGCGGCGAGCACCATCGCGCGCTCCTTGGAGCCGGATTCGGCCGCCGTCTTCTCGAGGAGCTCCGCGCGCCGGCCGACCAGCCCGACCTGGTAGCCGTCCTTCAGCAGCGCGAGCGCGGCCGATTTGCCGATGCCGCTGCCCGCGCCCGTGACCAGGGCGACCCTCATCTTTGCCATGTGCTTCTCCTCGTTAGCGATTGTTGCGCGACAGGAAGTCGAGCAGGATGCGGTTGAACTCCTCGGGCTGCTCCAGATTCGCGAGGTGCCCGGCGCCCTTGATCATGGTGATCTCGGCGCCCGTGATGCGCGTCGCCATCGCGCGCGCGAGCTCCGGCGGGTAGACCGTATCCTCTTCGCCGTACAGGATGAGCGTCGGTACGCGGATGTTCTCGACCGGCGCGTCGCGGTCCTGCGCGACGGAGGCCTCCAGCGTCTTGCGGTAGGAGTCGTCGCGGATCCTGTCGATGCTCTGGACCAGCTCTTCGTAGGCGCCCTTGCGCGGGTGCGAGCCCAGGAGCTTGCGGATCGACTCGGGCGTGCGCGTCTTGCGCTCCGTGACGAAGCGGCGCACGGCGTCGGCCGACATGGCGTTGAAGCCGGGATTGGCGTTCACCACCGTGAGCGAGTGCAGCCGGTCGGAATGGTAGATCGCCACATTGCGCGCGATGCGACCCCCCATCGACAGGCCGACGAGGTGGAATTTCTTCGCGCCGAAGTGCTCGGCGACGCGCAGCACGTCGCCGACGAAATGGTCGCGGAAATTGAGCGGCGTGTCGTAGTCGTCGGAGTCGCCGTAGCCGCGTGCGTCCCACGCGGCGGCCTTGAAGTTTTTTTGCGCGAGGGCCTCGACCTGGCGCGACCAGTTGCTGCGGTTGCCACGGATGCCGTGCAGGAACAGGACCAGCGGTCCGCTGCCGGCGTAGGACACGCAGATGCGCGGCGGCGGATTGACGAGGACGGTTTCCGTCATTCGGCCCGGGCCCCCGAAATCTTGACGGCGCGCCCGCGGCTTTCGAAGTCGCCCTTGAGATAGGCGGTGAATTCCTGCGGCGAGCTGCCGACCACCTCGTAGCCTTTTTCGATCAGCTGCTTCTGGCGGAACTCGGGCTCCTCCAGCACGCGTTTGGTGTCCTGGTGGATGCGCTCCACGGCCTCGCGCGGCGCGCCGGCCGGCAGGAAAAGGCCGAACCAGGCGTGCGTCTCGACTTCCGCGAAGCCGAGCTCCGCGAAAGTCGGCACCTGGGGCAGGAGCGCCGAGCGCTTCATGCCGCCGATGGCGATCGGCTTGATGCGCCCGGCCTTGAGCTGCGGCATCGAGGTGGCGATGCCGGCGAAGGTGAGCTGCACTTCGCCCGCCATGACCGCCGGCACCGCTAGCGAGATGCCTTTGTACGGCACATGCACGAGGTCGATGCCCGCCTTGTACTTCAGCATCTCGCCCGAAAGATGCGGCTGGCTGCCGCTGCCGTACGAGGCGTAATTCAGGCTGCCGGGCTTGTCCTTCGCGAGCCGGATCAGCTCGGCAAGGCTGTTCGCGGGCACCGCAGGATGCGCGACGAGGAGCTGCTGCAGCAGCACGAGCATCGTCACCGGGACGAAGTCGCGCTGCGTGTCGAACGGCAGCTTCGCGTAGAGGTGCGGGTTGATGGAGAAGGTGGCGTCGGTGGTGAGGAGGACGGTGTGTCCATCCGGCGCGGACTTGGCCACCGCATCGGCGGCGACGATGGTGTTGGCGCCCGGCCGGTTCTCCACCACGACCGGCTGGCCCCAGGTGCTCGTGAGCTTCTCCGCGAGCTGGCGGCCGAGAACGTCGATGCCGCCGCCGGGCGGATACGCGACGACGAGGCGCACCGGCTTGGCGGGCCAGCTCTGCGCGAGCGCATGCGCCGAAAAGACAATGGTGAGGGCGCACACCGCGCGCTGAAGAAAGTTTGCGTAACGCATCTGGTAAGGTCCGCCGTGAAGAATACTATGACCAGGGAGGCAGAAGGACGCTTGAGTCGCGCTATCGAACGCCTTGCCATGCTCGGTGCGGCACTTCCGCTCGCTGCGCATGCGCAATGGACGGCGCAATACGACGCCGGCCTCGCGCACGAGCGCAATTTTTCCCGTGCCCAGCAGGGCGCTGATCGCATCAGCGACACCGCGATAACGCTGCGCGCGGCGCTGGATCGCGCGCTGCCTGCGGGCGAGAGCGCGGAAATCACCGTGGGAGCGGAGGCGCGGCTCGCGCGCTACACGCGATCCCATGGCGCAAGTTATGCGGCCGTCGGCTTGAACGGCGGCTGGCGCACCAAGCTCGGCCTTGGCCGCACGGCGCCGTGGATCGCCGCGGATGCCTCGCTCGGCTTCGAGGACGCGGGTGAGGCGGTGCGCGACGCGCTGCGCAGCGCCGTTTCGCTGTCTGCGGGCCGCCGCTTCGACGAGCGGCTCACGACGGCGGCCGGCTTCGCCTACGACCGGCGCGAGCAGCGCGAGGACCTGCCGGTGGTGCCCGGCTACGGCGGCAAGCCGTTCTCGCTTCAGGGACGCACGCTTTTCGCGCGCGCGTCGTACGCAATCGGCGAGCGCGCAAGCCTCACCGGCTCGGCCGCGCTGCGCACTGGAGACGTGGAATCGAGCACGCGGCGCAACTTCGCCATCTTCACCGCCGCGAATGCCATCGCCAACGATCCGGCGCTGGGCGCCGATTTCATCGCCTATCGCCTGCCCGGCGCGCGCACGCGAACTATTGGCGGCGGCGTCACCTGGGATTTCGGCCGGCGCGTCGCGCTCGATGCGACGCTCATCCGCGAAGACACGCGCGTCGCCGGCGGCCTGGACTACGACAACGTGATCTTCGGCGTGACGCTCGCCTACCGGCCATGATGCGCTTCGCCCTCCTGCTCGCCGCGGCGACGGGCGGCGCTTGCGCAGCCGACTTGAACGCCATCGTGCGCGATGCGCGTGGGCAACCGGTGGCCGACGCGGTCGTCATTGCGGTGCCGGAGGCGCCGGCCAAGGCGCCGGTGCGTCCACGGCTGGAGGAGGTGCAGCAGATCGACCAGGAATTCGTGCCGCGCGTAAAGGCCGTCGTCGTCGGCTCGCCCGTGTCATTCCCCAACCGGGATAGCGTGCGGCATCACGTGTACTCGTTTTCCGCGGCGAAGCGCTTCGACCTGCCGCTGTATGTCGGAACGCCGGCGAAGCCGGTGCTCTTCGATACCCCGGGCGTCGTCACCGTCGGCTGCAACATCCACGACTGGATGGTGGGCTACATCTACGTCTCGGAATCGCCGTATTTCGCCACCACCGACGAGAAGGGCGGCGCGCACATCGGCAGCCTGCCCGCGGGCGCCTACACGGTGCGCGTCTGGCATCCCCAGCTCGCCGTATCCGAGGACAGCACGCGGCGGCGCGTCGAGCTCGGCGCGGCCCTGGATCTCGAGTGGCAGGTGGCGCTCAAGCCCGAAGTGCGCATCCGGCGCGCGCCCACCCCAGGCCGCCCCGGGCGCTACTGACAGGGACTGCCGATGCGCCTTCGCCTTCGCAGCCTGCAAAGCCGCATCGTGGTTTTCTTCCTGGTCCTGCTCGCCCTCGTGCAGGGGGTGGCGCTTGCGCTCCTGCAGCGCGCGAACGAGAGCAACGCGCGCGCCAACATCCGGCAGGAGCTCGCCGTCGGCGAGCGCATCTTCAGGCGCCTTTCGCAGCAGAACGCGGCCCGCCTTACGCAGGCCGCGGAGATCCTGTCGCTCGACTTCGCCTTCCGCGAGGCCGTCGCGACGCTCGACCTCGCGACCATCCAGTCCGTGCTGCTCAACCATGGCGCTCGCATCCAGGCCGACAAGGTGGCGCTGGTCTCGCTCGAGCGGCGCCTCATCGCCGACATCACCGAGCCGCAGAGCGCGGGGCGCCCCTTCGCCTTCACGAAGCTGCTGGACGAGGCGGAGCAGCAGGGGCGCGCCACCGGAATTCTCATGCAGAGCGGCCGTGCCTACCAGGTGGCCGTCGTGCCGGTGCTCGCTCCGACGCCCATCGCGTGGGCGGTATTCGGCCTGCGCCTGGACGACCGCCTCGCCAAGGATCTGCGCACGCTGTCTGCGCTCGAAGTGTCGTTCTTCGGCCGCGAGTCGCGCCAGCCATGGACTGCGCTCGGCGCCACGGTATCGGCGACGCTGCAGGAGCAGCTCGCGGCGGCGCTCACCGATTCGGGCCGCGCGGTGCTCGAGATCCCGGACAACGAGGCACTAGTCATTCCCCTGGACACCTACGGCGGCGACAGTGCGGTAGTGGCGGTGCTCGCGCGCTCGCTGGACGACGCGATGGCGCCTTTCCGCCAGCTCGGCACGCTGCTTATCGTGCTGGTCATCGGCTCGATGGTGGCTTCGGTGCTCGGCAGCATCCTCATCGCGCGCGGCGTGACGCGGCCGCTTTTCGCCTTGTCGGAGATGACGCGGCGCATCGAGCATGGCGACTACGCGCAGCCGGTGGAGGTCGCCGGTCCCGACGAGGTAAGCGGCCTCGCGCACCGCTTCAACCTGATGCGCGAGGCGATCGCCGCGCGCGAGGCGCAGGTGACGCGCCTTGCGTATCGCGATCCGCTGTCGGACCTGCCGAACCGGACGCTCTTCAACGATCGCCTGCGAGTCGCGATCGAAGTGGCGAAGCGCTCCAGCGCGCCGCTCAGCGTCCTCCTGATGGACCTCGACCGGTTCAAGAACATCAACGACACCCTGGGCCACCATATCGGCGACCTGGTGCTGCAGCAGGTGGCGCAGCGCCTGACCGGCCTCGTGCGCAAGTCCGACACCACGGCCCGCCTGGGCGGGGACGAGTTCGCGGTGCTCCTTATCCACGCCGGGGTCGAGGAGGCGCAGTCGGTCGCCGGGAAGATCGTTTCCCTCTTCGAGCAGGCGATCCTCGTCGGGCAGCAGGCCCTCGATGTGCGCGCGAGCGTCGGCGTGGCCGCCTTCCCCCTGCACGGCGAGGATGCCGACACGCTCCTGCGCCACGCCGATGCCGCCATGTATGCGGCCAAGCGGGCGAACGTCGGGGTTGCCGTCTACGAGTCGCGCATCCACGAGCGGCGCGAGGAAGAGCTCTCCATGCTGAGCGAGCTGCGCCAGGCGATCGACCAGGGCGAGCTGCGCCTGGTCTACCAGCCGAAGGTGGAGCTCGCGAGCGGCGAGGTCACCGGCGCGGAGGCACTGGTGCGCTGGCAGCACCCGACGAAGGGAGCCGTGCCGCCGGATCGCTTCATTCCCTTTGCCGAGCAGACCGGCTTCATCCGTACCATCACGTCGTGGGTCGTCGATGCCGCCGCGCGCCAGGCCGCGGCGTGGCGCGCCGGCGGGCTTGTGCTCAAGGTATCGGTCAACATCTCCGTGCACGACTTGCAGAATCCGGAGCTCATCGGTGTGCTTTCCGCGGCGCTCGAGCGGCACCGGATTCCAGCCGACCTGATGTGCCTCGAGATCACCGAGAGCGGCGTCATGCAGGACGCGGGGCGCGCGAGCGACATGCTGAAGCGCCTGCACGGCCTGGGCGTGGGATGCTCGATCGACGACTTCGGCACCGGCTATTCCTCGCTCACCTACATCAAGCAGCTGCATGTCGACGAGCTGAAGATCGACCGCTCCTTCATCCGCAGCCTGGTGTCCGATGCGAAGGATCGCGCGATCGTTCTGTCGACCATCGAGCTTGCGCACAACCTCGGCCTCGTCGTCGTGGCCGAAGGGGTGGAGGATGCGGCGAGCGCGGCGCTCCTGAAAGACCTCGGCTGCGACCAGATGCAGGGCTACCTGATCGCACGCCCGCTCGAGTCGGCGGCTTTCGAAACGTGGCTCGCCGCGCGCGCCGGAGGCCGCGTTTCTTCTATATCGTAGCGGCATGCAGCAGCAAAACATGAAGTTGCTCGCGCAGCACACGCTGAACGGCCACGGCGGCATGGGCGAGGGCATGTCGCTCCAGCTCGCGCGCGGCGGCCGGCGGATCCTGTGGCTCGCGCACGAGAGCGCGCCGAAGAACTTCACCGGTGTCGATGTGACGGATCCGCACAAGCCCAAGGTGGTCGTGCAGACCGACCTGCCGCACGCCAGGATGCGCTCCAACTCCCTCGAGACGGCGGGCGACCTGATGGCGGTCGCCTACCAGGTGACCGAGTGGGGCGGCAAGCCCGCGGGCTTCGAGCTTTTCGACATCGCCGAGCCGGAGCGGCCGCGATCGATCGCGCAGTTCGACGCTTCCGGGCCCCATTCGCGCGGCTGCCACCAGCTCTGGTTCGCCGACGGCAAGACCGTGCACATGGCGTGCTCGGATCCCGACCTCAAGCCGCGCGACCTGAAGGACGACCAGGTCTACCGCATCGTCGACGTGAGCAATCCGTCTAAGCCCGTGCCGGTGGGCCGCTGGCACCTGCCGGGCACCATGCACGGCGACGCCGAGCCGCCGCCGGAGCGCCTGCCGGCGAAGTTCGACGCCGGTTTTCGCGCGCACAACACCAACGTCTATCCGGAGCGCCCCGACCGCTGCTACCTCGGCTACCTCGACGGCGGCATGATGGTCCTCGACATCGCCGACCGCGGCAATCCGAAGCTGGTGTCGCGCTGGATGAACTCGCCGCCCTACAACGGCTTCACGCACACGGTGCTGCCGCTCTTCGGCCGCGGGCTTTTCGTGGTCACCGACGAGGCCGTGCAGGACGACGGCAAGGACTGGCCGAAGCTCGTCTGGCTGGTCGATGCGCGCGACGAGCGCAACCTCGTGAGCATCGGCACGCTCCCGGTGAGCGGCGTGACCCCGCTCCTCCACAAGGGCGGGCGCTGCGGCGCGCACAACGTGCACGAGAACCCGCCGGGCCAAGGCGCCTGGCGCTCCGAGGATTACGTGCTCGGCACCTTCTTCAATGCCGGCGTGCGCGCCTACGACGTGCGCGATCCCTACCAGCCGCGGGAAGTCGCGCATTTCATCCCGCCCGCGCCGAACGGAGCTCCTGCGGGCACCGCGCAGATCAACGACGTGTTCGTCGACGATCGCGGCATCGTGTTCGCCGTCGACCGCCATGCCGGCGGTCTGTACTGCCTGGAGATGTCCCTATGAGAATGCTCTTCCTCGCGCTGGCGCTCTCGGCCGCTCCAGCGTTTGCGCAATCGGACTGGCCCAACAAGCCCGTGCGCCTGGTGGTGAGCTTTGCCGCCGGCGGCATCTCCGACGTGCTCGCACGCGCGCTCGCCATTCCGCTGAGCAAGCAGATTGGCCAGCAGGTGATCGTCGATAACAAGCCCGGCGCCGGCACGACGATCGCGGCCGATTTCATGATGCGCACGGCGCCCGACGGCTACACCATCTGGCTGCAGGACATCACGACCCACGCCATCAACGTCGCGCTTTACTCGAAGCTGCCGTACGACTCCGTCAAGGACTTCACCTACATTGCGATGGTGGCCTCGACGCCGCTCATGCTGGTCGTGCATCCCAGCACGCCGGCGAACAACGTGCGCGAGCTGATCGCGCTGCTGAAGGCGAACCCGGGCAAGTATTCCTACGGCTCGTCGGGCAACGGCACGATCGTGCATCTTGCCTCCGAGATGCTCAAGTCCGCCGCCGGCGTGGAGGCGCTGCATGTGCCGTACAAGGGCAGCAATCCGGCGACGGCGGCCATCCTCGGGGGCGAGGTGAGCTTCGTCTTCTCGACGATGCCGCCCGCGATTTCCAACGCCAAGGCCGGGAAGCTGCGCGCTCTGGCCGTGACGACCGCCAAGCGGCCCGATGCGGCGCCCGACGTGCCGACCATGATCGAGGCGGGGCTGCCCGATTTCGAGATCGTGCTCTATTCGGGAATCATGGGCCCCAAGGGCATGGAGCGATCGCTGGTGAATCGCATCAATGCCGAGTTCGCCAAGGTGGTTCGCGCGCCGGAGATCCGCAACGTGTATGAACAGATCGGCGCCGAGCCCCTCACGATGTCGCCGGCCGAATTCCAGAAGAAGACCGAAGCCGAGATCGCCAAGCTCGCCCCGATAGTCAAGGCGTCCGGGGCGAAGGTTGACTAGGCCGCTGCTCCCGCAGCACAGCCGGTACGATTTCGTTCCGCTTCCCGAGCGGCGCGACTACAGCTGGCCCGGCCCCGATGGGAAAAAGCGGCGCCTCGCGTTTGTCATCACCACGAACGTGGAGTGGTTCGCCTTTGGCGCGGGCCTTGGCCACGACCCGGCGAAGGCCGGCGAACCGCAGACGCATCGCAACTATTCGTGGCGCGACTACGGCAACCGCATCGGCGTGTGGCGCCTGCTCGAGCTTTTCGACGAGCTGAAGCTGCCGGTTGCGCACAACACCAACAGCCTGGTGTACGACTATGCGCCGCAGATCATGGCGGCGATTCGCAAGCGCGGAGACGAGGTCGTGGCGCATGGGCGCACCAACGCGGAAAATTTGCGCGGCCTCTGGCAGCCGGACGAAGAGCGCATCCTGCGCGAGGTGACCGAGACGATCACGCGCCACGAAGGCGCGGCGCCCGCCGGCTGGATGGGCTCCGGCGCCTACGAGACGGCGAATACGCCGGATCTCCTGAAGGAGCTCGGCTACAAGTACCTGATGGACTGGCCGATGGACGACCAGCCGGTGTGGCTGCGCACCCGCGCCGGGCCGCTTCTTTCAATTCCTTACCCGATCGAGCTCAACGACTCGCAGCACGTGGTGCACCGCAGGTCGGGCGCCGCCGAGTTCTGCGACATGGTCGTCGACCAGTTCGAGGAGATGGTCGAGCAGTGCGAGCGCCATCCGCTCGTGATGAATGTCTCGGTTCACACCTATGTTTTCGGCCAGCCGTTTCGCCTGCGCCGCCTGCGCACCGCATTGCGGCACTGCATGCAGAAGGCCGGCGGCCGTGTATGGTTTACATTGCCCCGCGACATAGCAAGATTCTGTGAAGGACTCGCGCCGGGAACCATCCCGGGAAGCTGAAAGCGGGCGTATCCTCGTGGCATGGGAGGGGTTCACGGGGAGCTGATCGCGACGGTGCGCGTCCTGCTGGTCGAGGACGAGCGTGTGTCCGCCATGGTGATCGAGCACCACCTCGCCGCCATCGCCTCGGTCCGCTGCAAAACCGACATCGTTAGCTCGCTCGCTCAGGCGCGCGAGCGTCTTGCGCGCCAGCGCTACGACCTGGTCGTCGCCGATTTGCATCTGCCCGATTCGCAGGCGGGCGACACCATCGCTGCGCTGGTAGGGCTGTGCGATCACCCGGTGATCGCGCTCACCGTCGATGAGGATCCCGAGCTGCGCCGGCGCACGAGCGAAAGCGGCGCGTTCGATTTCCTCCTCAAGGCGCAGCTCGCCGATGGCTCGCTCGAGCGCCCCGTGCGCCTTGCCGCTCTGCAGGCGCGCACCCTTGAATCGCTCCGGCGCAGCGAAGAGCGCTTCCGCAAGCTGACCGAGCTTTCGTCCGACTGGTACTGGGAGCAGGACGCCGAGTTCCGCCTCACCTTCATGTCGACGCTGCTCGGCCAGAAAACCGGCCTCGATCCGTCGGCCTACCTTGGCCGGCGACGCTGGGACCAGCCGGCGCTCAACCTCACGGAGGCCGACTGGGCACGCCATCGCGCGCAGATCGAGGGCCACCAGCCGTTCCACAACTTCGAGATGCAACGCCCCGCGCCGGGAGGCCAAACGCGGTGGCTTTCCATCAGCGGCGAGCCGATCTTCGATGCCGAGGGCCGCTTCAAGGGCTATCGCGGCATCGGCCGCGACATCACGGAGCACAAGCGCGCCGAGCAGCGCCTGCGCCTGGAGCACGCGGTCAATGGCGTCCTCGCGCAGGCCGACGGCGTATCCGCGGCCCTGACGGGCGTGCTGCGGGTTATCTGCGAAACCGAGGGCTGGGACTGCGGGCGCTACTTCACGCTCGATGCGGCCAAGAACAAGATGCGCCTCCAGGAGGCGTGGAGCATCGGCAGCGCCGAAGCCAATCTTTTCATCGCCGATTCGCGCCAGCTCGAGCTGGGCCCCGGCGTGGGACTGTTCGGCAAGGTCTGGGAGACCGGCGAGCCGCTGTGGGTCGAAGACGCGCAGAACGATCCTCGCGCCGTCCTCGCCTGGCGCGGCTGGGCGCGCGGCGCATTCATCTGTCCGGTGCATTCCGACGGCCGCCTGATCGGCATCGTCGGCCTCACCTCGCGCAACGCGCGGCCGGCGGACGCGCGGCTGATCCCGGCGATCGCCGTCATCGCGCGGCAGGTCGGCCAGTTCGTGCAGCGCAAGCAGGCCGAGCAGGTGGTGCGCGAGAGCGAGGAGCGCTTTCGCAGCCTGATCGAGCTCTCGTCGGACTTCTACTGGGAGACCGACGCCGAGCATCGCATTACGCGCACCACCCATGCGGAGAAGCACCGGCCCGCCAGCCAGCCGGTCCTCGGGAAGAAGCGCTGGGAGCTTCCGTCGGTCCATCCCGATGCCGCCGGCTGGGAGGCGCACCGCGCGACGCTCGAGGCGCGCCTGCCCTTTCGAGACTTCGAGATGGGCCGCATCGATCCCGATGGCGAGGCGCGCTTCCTGTCGATCAGCGGCCAGCCGATGCTTGGGCCGAACGGCGAATTCCTCGGCTACCGCGGTGTCGGGCGCGAAGTCACCCAGCGCCGGCGCGAAGAGAGCCTGGTCGCGCTCGAGCACGCGGTCACCCGCCACCTGGCCCAGGCGAAGGACGAGGCGAGCGCGCTGCGCATCGTGATGCAGGCGATCTGCGAATCGGAAAGCTGGGACTGCGGTCGCTACTTCCACGTCGACGAAGCCGCGGAGCTCATGCGGTGCGAGGAAGTCTGGAGCACCGGCAGCGGCCCGCTCGCGAAATTTGCCGAGGAGTCGCGCGGCGCCGAGCTCGCCCGCGGCCAGGGGCTGGTCGGCCACGTGTGGCAGTCGGGAGAGCCGACGTGGATCTCGGATGTGAGCCAGGACCCGCGCCGGGCGCCGTTCCCCCGCGTGCGCGATGCCGGCGTGCACGGCGCCTTCATCTTCCCGGTGACCTTCGAGTCGCGCATCGTCGGCGTGCTGTCGATCTCGAGCAGCACGGTGCGCCGGCCCGATGAGCGGCTGCTGCGCAGCATGCGCGTCGTCGGCGCGCAGGTCGGCCAGTTCCTGAGCCGCAAGCAGGCTGAAGCCGCCCTCGCCGAGAGCGAGGCGCGCTTTCGCCAGACCTTCGAGCTTGCCGCCTCCGGAATGGCGCACGTCGATCTCGACGGCAATTTCATCGACGTGAACCACAAGCTTTGCGACATGCTCGGCTATACCGAGGCCGAGCTTCTCGGCCGGGCCGTCAAGAGCATCTCCCACGCGGACGATCGCGACACGACCGACCCGCAGCGCGCCCGCATGCGCGAGGGCCATGTGCCCTCCGTGCAGTGCGAAAAGCGCTATATCCGCAAGGACGGCTCGGTACTGTGGGTCAACCTAACGGTGGCGCTGGTGCGCAACGCCCAGGGCGAGCCGCAGTACGAGATCGCGGTGATGGAGGACATCACCGAAAGGAAGGAGCGCGAGGTCGCGCTGCAGCGCTTCCGCACGGCGCTCGATTCGTCCGCCGACATGGTGTTCCTCTTCGATATCTCGGCCGGCAAGCTGCTCGACTTCAACCAGACCGCCTGCAACCTTCTCGGCTATTCGCGCGACGAGCTCCTGAAGCTCCGCGCGCGCGATATCCGCCCGGCGGCGACCAGCGGGACACTGCGCACCGAGGCGGCCGAGCTGCTCGGCACTGCCGGGCATACCAACACGGTGATGACGGAGTACCGGCGCAAGAACGGCAGCACTTTCCCGGTGGAAAGCCGCCGCAGCCTCCTCGACACGCCGCAGGGTCAGGTGCTGGTGGTGAATTCGCGCGACCTGACGGAGCGCACCGCCGCGGAGAAGCGGCGCGCGGCGCAGGCGCGCTATCAGAAGAAGATTTCCAAGCTTGGGCAGGCCGCGCTGTCCAAGCGCAATGCCGGCGAGCTCGTCGGCAAGGCCGTGCAGAGCGTGCTGGAAGGCCTCGGCGGCGGTGCGGTGGCGTATCTCGAGCGTGGCACCGGCGAGCGCGAGCTCATCCTGCGGCGCGTCGACGGGCTTGCGTCTACGCCGACCGACTCGGCGCTGGCCCGGGTGGCGCCGGGGAGCGCCCTCGCGCCCCTGCTCGCCGACTCGCAGGCGGTGATCGCCAACGGGCCCTGGGACCAGGCGCTGCCGCTGCCGTTCGCATGGGTCCGCCGCTTCGGCTCGATGGCGGCGGTGGGCGTGCCCGCCAATGGCGGTCCGCGCGGCGTGGTATGCGCCTTCGCGGAGGCACCCGGCGCTTTCGGGCCGGAGGAGAGCCGATTCCTCGGCGCGGCCGCGAGCATGCTGTCGGCGGCGCTGCACCGCCTGGACAGCGAGGCGCGGCTCGCCTATCTGGCGCAGTTCGACCCGCTCACCGGCCTGCCGAACCGCACGCTCCTCGCCGACCGCTTCTCGCTGATGATCGTGCAGGCGCGCCGGCGCAACGTCTCGCTCGGGGTCCTCTTCATCGACCTCGACGATTTCAAGCTGGTCAACGACACGCAGGGCCACGCGGCGGGCGACGAGCTTCTCAAGGAAATGGCGAAGCGCCTGCAGTCGTCGCTGCGAGACGGCGACACGGTGGCGCGCATCAGCGGCGACGAGTTCGCGGTGGTGCTGGTCGACCTGACGCGGCCCGACGACGCGGCGCTGGTGGCGCAGAAGATCCTCGAGCGCCTCGCCGCGCCGGTGCTCGTGCAAGGCCAGGAGGCGGTGGTGACGGCAAGCGTCGGCATCGCCACCTTCCCGGCGGACGGCGCCGACGCCGAGAGCCTGCTCGGCGCGGCGGACGCGGCGATGTACCGCGCCAAGCAGTCCGGCCGCAACGGCTTCCAGTTTTTCACTGTCGAGATCAACCAGCGCACGCGCGCACGGGCGCAGCTCGGCATCGAGCTGCGCCGCGCGCTCGAGCGGCGCGAGTTCTCACTCGCCTACCAGCCGAAGGTCGACCTGGCGAGCGGCCGGCTGTGCGGCGCGGAGGCGCTGCTGCGCTGGCAGCATCCCGAGCGCGGCGCCATCGAGCCCGCCGAGTTCATCCCGGTGCTGGAGGAGACCGGCCTGGTGGTGCCGGTG
>DATLDY010000230.1:0-13596 GCA_035525655.1 Burkholderiales bacterium | reverse complement strand
GGACCGGGTCCTGCGCGATGGCCATCAGAAATGGCGAATTTCTTTCAAATGCATTCGGGCCGCGAGCGAGCGTAGTGGCGAGGTCGAAGCGGAAGCCGTCGACGTGCATCTCCTGCACCCAGTAGCGCAGGCTGTCCATGATCATCTGCAGCACCACCGGGTGGCGCGTATTGAGCGAGTTGCCGCAGCCGGTGTAGTCGACGTAGCGGCGCGGGTCCTGCAGGTCGAGCCGGTAGTACACCGGGTTGTCGATGCCGCGGAAGCCGAGCGTCGGGCCGTGGTGGTCACCTTCGCCAGTGTGGTTGTAGACCACGTCGAGGATCACCTCGATGCCCGCCGAGTGCAGGGTCTTCACCATGGTCTTGAATTCGCGCACCGGATCGCGCACCGGGTCGCGCACTGCGCCGGGCGAGCAGTAGCGCATCTCGGGGGCGAAGAAGCCGATGCTGTTGTAGCCCCAGTAGTTGCGCAGGCCATGCTGCATGAGGCGCTTCTCGTCGACGAACGCGTGGACGGGCAGGAGCTCGACCGCGGTTACGCCCAGCCTGCGCAGGTAGTCGACGACCGGCGCGGTCGAAAGTCCGGCGTAGGTTCCGCGTAGCTGTTCCGGGACTTCGGGATGGCGCTGCGTAAATCCTTTGACATGCAGCTCGTACACAACGGTATCGCGCCACCCGGTGCGCGGCGGCCGGTCGTCGCCCCAGCTGAAGGCCGTGTCGACCACCTGGGAGCGGCCGACACCCGCGCCGATCTTGCCCTGGATGAGCTTGGCGTAAGGATCGAGCAGCACGCGTGAGCCATCGAAGCGG
The DNA here is from genome assembly GCA_035525655.1 of Burkholderiales bacterium. Taxonomy (GTDB): domain Bacteria; phylum Pseudomonadota; class Gammaproteobacteria; order Burkholderiales; family SG8-39; genus SCGC-AG-212-J23. The sequence continues at coordinate 12,787 of DATLDY010000230.1, read as the reverse complement.
TGCGGTCCGTCGTTCGGGCCGTGCGCGCGGTAGCCGTAGAGAAGCCCCGGACGCGCCTCGGGCAGGTAGCAGTGCCAGACGAAATCGGTGCGCTCGCGCAGCTCCACCCGCTCGATCTCGCGCCGGCCGCGCGGGTCGAACAGGCAAAGCTCGACGCGCTCGGCATTCTTGGAGAACAGCGCGAAATTGACGCCGGCGCCGTCCCACGAGGCGCCCAGCGGATAAGGACGCCCGCGCCAGACGCTGCGCGGGGCGACAAGGGATCGTGCGCGCGCCTCCACCGAGGCGCAGCTTACGTCGGAATGGTCTTCGCCGGCTGCACCAGGCGGCAGCCGTTCGTGCGCCAGCTGCCATCGCGCTGGCGCTGCATGGCGTAGTACGCGTACCAGACGCCGCCCGAGCGGTCGGTGAGCTGCACGTGCTGCACGGCATCGCCGCCGATGTGCGTGAGGCCGAGGAAAGACACGCTCGCCGGCCGGTAAACCGGGCTGAAGGACACGCGCACCACGTCCAGGAAGCGCTCCGGCGTCCCGAACGCCTCCTGCACACCCGGCGACACGAGCGCAAACGCGCTTCGCGCATCGTCGCGGCGAAAGGCGTCGATCTGGCGGTTGATCACCGCCCGGATCTCGGCCAGATCGTCCGCCGTAATGGGTTCGGCCTGCGCCGCGATCGGCGCGTACAGCGCGGCCCAAAAGATAAGGGCGCGGATCATGCGCCTCTCATCTGCTGCACCACTTCCATCAGCCGTGCACGCTCGGCCATCACCTTCTGGGCGTACTGCGCGGAGCCGTCCCAGAAAGCGCCGTTGTAGTACTGCAGCCCCGCTTCCACGGTGCCCAGGCGGTAGACATATTCCTGCAGGATCAGGGCTCCGACCCGGATGTTGCTCTCCGGATCCCAGAGCGCGGCCTCGCCGCCCAGGCCGACGAGCTTCGCCTGGTGGTACCGGGGAATGATTTGCATGAGGCCCCTCGCGCCCATGACGCTCTCGGCGATCGGATTGAAACGCGATTCCACGGAAATCACCGCCAGCAGGAGCAGCGGGTCCAGGCCGACGTCGCGCGAGGCGCTATAGGCCGCGCCCACCATCCGGTCGGTGGCTTCGGCGGCAATAAGGAAGCGCCGCGACAGGTATTTCACCAGGACGTCCTGCGACGGGTCGCGCGCCGCGAGCGTTTCGTCCGGCTCGCAGGCGAGCAGTTCTTCCGCGAGCGGCTCGGGCGCGTAAGCGTCCCCGGCCGCGGATGCGAAAAGCATCGCGACCACGGCGAGGGCGAAAAAGACGGAGCGGGATCGGTGGGGCAAGGTCACGGCGGCACCCCCAAGGTTTTCAAGATGGTAGGGCGCGGGCCAGGCGACCGATATCGCCGGCACTTGAATCTCCTGTCGCATTTCGGCTACGTGGGGTCGGGTCGCTGTTACAGATGGAATCAGAGTCCAGCCGATAGTACGGACCGCTACGCGTTCCTATCATCCTTCGCGTAGTTCCTAAAACAACCGACTACTCGATTCAAGGTGCGCCCCTAATGAAAATCGTTGCCCTGGTCCTCGCTGGCGGGGAAGGCACAAGGCTGTATCCGCTGACCGCCGAGCATGCGAAGCCGGCGCTTCCTTTTGCGAACGGCTACCGCATCGTCGATTTCGTACTGAGCAACCTGGTCAATTCGAGCATTTCCACCATTTACGTCCTGGGCCAATACAAGCCCGAGTCCCTGATGGAGCACATCCGGAACGCCTGGGCACCGACCTTCAGCGGCACGCAGGGGCTGATCAAGATGCTGCTGCCCCGCTCCAATGCCCCGTTCAAGGGGACGGCGGATGCGGTCCATCAGCATCTGGAGCTGCTGCAGTCGCACGAGCCTGACATGGTTGCGGTTTTCGCCGCCGACCATATCTACCGCATGGACGTGCGGCAGATGGTCGACTTTCATCGCCGGCGCGAGGCGCATGCGACCGTGTCGGCGCTCGCCGTGCCGCTCGACAAGGCGCGCGGCTTCGGCGTCCTGGGCGCCGGCCCCGACGGGCGCGTGCGCGAATTCCGCGAGAAGCCCAAGCAGCCGCAGCCGATTCCCGGCAATCCGCGCCTGGCCTATGCATCGATGGGCAACTACCTTTTCCAGCCTGACGCATTGGCGCGCATGCTCGCGGAGGCGCGCGTGCGCGGCGAGGTCGATTTCGGCCGCGACATCCTGCCGCGGGTCTGCAGCACCGACCGCGTCTATGCGTACGACTTCGCCGAGAATCGCGTGCCGGGCGTGCAGGACTTCGAGGAGCGCGCGTATTGGCGCGACGTCGGCACCCTATCGGCGCTTGCCGCCGCCCAGCAGGATGCAACGGGGGCGCGCCCGCGCTTCAACCTGTGGAACCCGCGCTGGCCGATCCACGGTCGCGTGCAGGAGCTGGAGGAGGAAGGCGCCGGCGTCAGCCGTGCGGGGCTCTGGCATAGCGGGCGTAGAGATCGGCATACTGACGAGCGGGTCCAGTCCAGCTGAAGTCGCGTGCCATGCCGCGGCGCTGGATCTCCCGCCAGCGCCGCGTATCGCGGTAGGCCGCCACCGCGCGCCGCACGGCCTCCAGGAACGCCGCACTCTCGGCGTTCTGGAACAAGAACCCCGTCTCCCCGTCGGTAATGGTGTCCGCGAGCCCGCCGGTGGCGCGCGCGACCGGCGGCGTGCCGTAGCGCTGGCTGTACATCTGGTTCAGCCCGCAGGGCTCGAAGCGCGACGGCATCAGGAACATGTCGGCGCCCGCCTCGATGAGATGCGCGAGATCCTCGTTGAAGCCGATCGCCACCGCGATGCTCTGCGGGTGGCGCGCAGCCAGCGCGGCGAACACGTTCTCGAGCTCCCGATCGCCCCGGCCGAGGAGGCAGATCTGGGCGGGCAGGGCCAAAAGCTCCTGCGCGGCGCCGGCGATGAGATCGATGCCCTTCTGGTGCGTGAAGCGGCACACCGCGCCCAGAAGCGGCACGGAAGCATCCTCGGCGAGGTTGAGGCGTCGCTGCAGTGCCTGCTTGTTGCCGGCCTTCCTCTCGAGGCTGCTCCACGAATAGCGCTCGGCGATGCGCGCGTCGTTCATCGGGTTCCAGGCCTCCGCATCGATGCCATTGATAACCCCGCGCAGCACATCACGCCGGGAGCGAAGCAGGCCGTCGAGGCCGCAGCCGAGCTCCTCACCCTGGATCTCGCGCGCATACGTCGGGCTGACGGTCGTGATGCCGTCGGCGTACACCAGCCCGCCCTTCAGGAACGAAATGCGCCCGTAGAACTCGAGCCCCTCGATCGAGAACGTGGCCGGCGGCAGCTCGAGCGGCGCGAGCAGCGGCGGATCGAACAGCCCTTGGAAGGCGAGGTTGTGCACCGTCATGACGCTTGCCGCGCGGGTGCGCTCGGCGTGCAGGTAAACCGGGGCAAGGCCCGTCGGCCAGTCGTTGCAGTGCACGACCTCGGGATGCCAGTCGAGTGGCGTGGCCGGGGTTCCCATCAGGGCCGCGACGCGCGAGAGCACCCCGAAGCGCAACGCATTGTCGGGCCAGTCCTCGCCGTTGGCATCCTGGTACGGTCCGCCGGGGCGCACATAGAGCTCGGGGCAATCCACGAGCAGGAAATCCCCGGCATCGAGCAGGCGCACCTCCATCTGCAACACTCGCAGCCGCGCAAGCTCCGCGGCATCGGGCAATGCTGCGAGCACCTCGCCGTAGGCGGGTAGCAGCACGCGGATGTCTACCCCCTGGGCGCGCAAGGCAGCCGGCAGGGCCGCGCTGACGTCGCCTAGGCCGCCGGTCTTCGTGAGCGGCGCGCACTCCGGGGTGACGAAAAGGACGCGCATAAAAAAAGACCCCGGTAGGGAACGGGGTCGGGCGCCTACCTACGCAGGACTGGGGTCAGTTGGGGGCCACCTGCGTGGGTGGCTGGTGGGCGGCGGACGCGTGATGCAGCGCACCGATCGGCAGCGCGGTGATTCTGTCGCCGCCGCCGAAGTCCTCCGTCACGGGGATGTCGAGGCAAGCAGAGCCGTTGATAACCTTCGCCCCGAGCGCCCGCACCAGCGCCGGTTGCTGCTTGGGCGATTCGAGCTCGATGAAGCACACGACACGCGCGGCGCCGCGGTTGTGCACCAGCCGGAAGCTGTGCACCGGACCGTAGGGCTCGCACAAGCCGAGTACACCCTTTGTCAAGGAATAGAGGTCTTGGGCGTGGCGCAACTGGTTGGCTAGGTCAGGTCTCATGGCGAGGCCATCCTAGGGTCCGCCCCTCGTAGTCGATATCCTTAAATACATGAACCTCTTGTAGTGAGCGGACTACAGCCGGGTGACAAGAAAATTTATACCTACAAAATCAACGCGACACTCGCAGCGGTGAAACACGTGGCAAGGGTCCCGGCAACGATCGCCTTCAAACCGAGCCCGACTACTTCGGCGCGGCGCTCGGGGCACATGGTACCGAGCCCGCCGATCATGATGCCGAGGCTGCCGAAGTTGGCGAACCCGCACAGCGCGTAAGTCATGAGGAGCCGCGAGCGCTCGGAGAGGTCGCTGCGCGACAGATCGATATAGGCCACCAGCTCGTTTAGTACCGTCTTCGTGCCGAGGAGCGCGCCCGCCGCTTGTGCTTCCGCCCACGGCACGCCGGCAAGCCAGGCGAGCGGCGCGAGCACCACGCCCAGCAGCCCCTGCAGCGTGTACGGCGCGATCGCGAGGTTGACCAGGGCGACGAGCGCGACGAATACGACCAGCATCGCCACTATGTTGAGCAGCAACTGCGCGCCCTCGAGGGTGCCCCGGGTGATGGCATCCATGCTGCCGCTCGCCTCCGAGCGAAGATCGAGTTCGGCGCCCGTGACTGCCTCGCTCGGGGGCACCATTACGAAGGCGAGCGCGAGCGCCGCGGGCGCGGACAGCACGGAGGCGATCAGCAGGTGCGCGACTGCGTCGGGTAGTGTCCGCCCGAGGATGCTGGCGTAGAGGAAGAGCACCGTGCCGGCGATGGAGGCCATGCCGCCGGTCATGATGGCGAAGAGCTCCCCGCGCGACACTCGCCCGAGGTAAGGCCGCACGAAGAGCGGCGCCTCCACCATGCCGACGAAGACATTGGCGGCCGTCGACAGGCCCACGACGCCGCCCACGCCCATCGACTTGCGAAGGAGCCACGAGATGGCGCGCACGATCGCCGGCAGCACGCGCCAGTAGAAGAGGAGCGCCGACAGCGCGCTGATCAGGAGCACGATTGGCAGGGCCCGGAATGCGAGCACGAAGGTGGCTTCGGGCGCCGCGATCGCGAAAGGGGCGGGACCGCCGCCGAGGTAGCCGAACACGAGGCTCGTGCCGGCCTGTGTCGCGCGCTCGAGGACGAGCAGCGCGTCGTTGAGCGCCATGAACGCGCTCTTCACCCCGGGAAGCTTGAGGCAAACCACAGCCAGCGCGAGCTCGAGCGCGAGCCCGGCGAGCACGGCGCGCCAGGGCACGGCGCGGCGCCCTTCGCTTGCCAGCCACGCGAGCCCCACCAGCCCCGCCATGCCGATGACGGCGTGCATAGAATCAAGCATGTTCGTGGTGAGCTGCCTTTGCGCAGCGTGGTGCGACACCTGCAACGACTATCGTCCGGGGTTTCTCGCCCTCGCGCGCAAATTTCCGGCGGCGACCTTCCGCTGGGTCGACATCGAGGACCAGGCGGGCGAAGTCGGCGACCTCGAGGTCGAGAACTTCCCGACGATCCGCGTCACGCGCGAAGACCAAGTGCTGTTCCACGGCACCCTCCTCCCCATGCACGCGCATCTTGAGCGGCTCCTGATGGAGCTCTTCTCTAGGCCGCAAAAATAGTCGCGATGGTCGCCTGGATGGCTTCCGCCGCCGCCCGCGGATCGGGCGCCTGGCGGATCGGCCGGCCGACGACGATGTAGTCCGCGCCGTTGGCGAACGCCTGCGCGACGTCCACCGTGCGCTTCTGGTCGTCGCTGCGATTCTCGACCGGCCGGATGCCGGGCGTGACCACCAGCAGGCGGTCGTGGAACTCGCTTTTCAGCCGCTGCGCCTCGAGGCCCGATGAAATCACGCCATCGCAGCCGGCTTCGAGGGCGCGGCGCGCGCGCGACAGCACGAGGCGTTCGACATCGCACGAGAAGCCGAGGTCATCGAGGTCGCCGCGATCCAGGCTCGTCAGCACCGTGACCGCGAGGATTTTCACTTCGCCCTTGTCCGCGGCGGCGGCCTGCATCATGGCCTGGTTGCCGTGCACCGTGGCAAAGGTGATGCCACGTCCTTTCAGGTTGGCGACCGCGCGCGCGACGGTCTCCGGGATGTCGAACATCTTCAGGTCCGCGAATACCTTGTTGCCGCGCTTCACCAGCCACTCGACGAGCTCGAAGTACCCGCCCGCCATGAAGAGCTCCAGCCCGACCTTGTAGAAGTTCGCCGCCGGCCCGAGCCGCTCGACCAGCGCGCGCGCCTCGGTCGCGTTGCGCACGTCGAGCGCCACCATGAGCCTGTCACGGCGGGGAATTGGCGTCATCGGGTTTCCTTTGCAGAAAGTCGCGCAACGATAATCCTAGATCGGTCTGCGGCACGCCGACCGCGTCGGCGTCGAAGACGAAGGTGCGGTACACGTCCGCAAGGTGGATGGACGACGGGTCGCGCGCGAGCACCCAGCGGTCCTTCTCGGTGCGCGCGGCCCAGCCGAGCGCCTTTGCGCGCTCCAGGATCTCCTCGCAGCGGTCCGGCAGCATGCGCAAATCGCGCGCGAGCGCGTTGAGCGGCACCACGCGTCCCTGCTGGTGCGCGCTCGCCAGCGCCGAAAGAACGCCGACGGCGTCGGCGAGCGCCTCGCCGGCCACGCGGTGGCGCTCGGGCTTGCTGCGAAACGCGGGCAGCATCGCCGTCAGGATGGCGCCGGTGAGCACCACCAGCCAGGAGAGGTAGAGCCAGATGAGGAAGATCGGGATCGTGGCGAACGCGCCGTAGATGAGCGTGTAGGTCGGCACGCGGGTCAGGTAAACGGCAAAGCCGCGCTTGGCGAGCTCGAAGCCGACGGCGGCGAGGAGCCCGCCCAGCAACGCATGGCTCCATTCCACCCGGCGCGCCGGTACCAGCCAGTAAAGCAGCACCAGGCCCGCCCACGTGAGGAGGAACGGTATGAAGGCAATGACGAGGTCGCCGACGAGATCGAGCTGCAGCGCCACGACCGAATGGCGCACGGCCATATAGCTCGCGGAGAGGCTTGCGCCGACGAGCAGCGGCCCGAGCGAGATCACGCTCCAGTACATGAAGATGTTCTGCGTGATCGAGCGGCGCCGCTGCACGCGGAAGATCCGGTTCAGCGCATTGTCGACGGTCAGCATGAGCATCACCGCCGTGACGGCGAAGCCGGCCACGCCGATCGCGGTCAGCCGCCCGACGTTGCTCGTGAACGAGTTGATCTGCTCCATCAGGGCGTCGACGGCTGGCGTGTCGGGCAGGACGTTCTCCAGGATGAAAAGCTGCAGCGCCGTGGTCCAGTCGTCGAATACCGGGAACGCGGTGGAGACCGCGAGGGCCACGGTGAACAGGGGAACCAGCGAGAGCAGCGTCGTGTACGTCAAGCTGCCCGCCGTCTGCGTGACCCGCTCTTCGCGAAAGCGCGTCACCAGCGCCAGGGCGAACTCCCAGGCGGCGCGCAACTGTTTTGTCATGGGGAATACGGCGGCGATCCTTTTATGATACCGGCTCGCCATGAATCCACTGCGGCTTACCGCCAGCGCTTCGCTCGTAGGGCTTGTCGCACTGTGCCTGGCGTGGGAGCTGTGGCTCGCGCCGCTGCGCCCCGGCGGTTCGCTCATCGCGCTAAAGGCGCTGCCGCTCGCATTCCCGGTCCGCGGCGTCTTCGCGGGCCGGCGATATACCTACCAATGGTCGAGTCTTCTGATCCTCGCGTACTTCGCCGAAGGGATTACGCGCGGCGTCGCTGAGCGCGGTGCCTCGCAAGCGTGCGCCGCCGCCGAGGTTGTGCTCAGCGTCGTTTTTTTCGCCGCTGCGGTGGCGTATTCCCGGCTGACGCGAGCAGGCGCTTAGCCGCCGCATAGATGGGCACCTCGATGAGGGCACCGTCCACCTTCGCCCGATCCTTGCCCATGGCGCGAGCCTTGTCGAACGCGACCACGATCCTGCGCGCCTTCGCGAGGTCCGCGATGGAGGGCGTGAAGACGGCATTGATCGCCCTGGCGTGCGCCGGGTCGACCAGGCTCTTCATCCGGTAGCCCAGGCGCTTCGCGTAGCGCGCATCCGCCACGGCGCCTTTGACGTCGCTGAACGTATACGGGCAATCGATCGCCTCGACGCGGGCAGCGCGGCACTCGAGGAGGAAGCGCGCGCGCACATAGGCTAGCTCTTCCCCTGCGCGGCTGCGCTCCGTCCCGAGGTCGGCCACCATGTCCTCGCTTGCGACCAGGAGCGCCACGACGCGCGGGCTGGCGCGGGCGATTTCCGCCGTGCGCAGGAGCCCTGCTGCGGACTCGACGTTGGGCACGAGCTCGATATTGGCGGGCGCGGCCTCCTCGAGGCGGCGCACCTGCTGCGGGCTGTCGACTTTCGACATCATGAGGATGTCGGGGCGCGCGATGCCGGCGAGATCCTCGGCGCCGCACGTCTCGAATGGGTTCACGCGGACGCCGGCGAGCGCACCGGCTTTGCGCCACCGCTCGAACGCGCGGCCCGAGAGCTCGCGCGCCCGCTCGCGCATCTGGGGCGGCGTGAAGTCCTCGAGCTCGAGGACGATGACGTCCGCGCCCGAGCGCGCGGCGGCCGCGTGCGCCGCCTCATCGGCGCCCGGCACGAAGAGCCAGGTGCGTCTCACGGACAACCGGCAAGCTCGCGCTGAAGCTGTGCAAGGCGCTGCTCGCGCACCGCGTCCTCCAGGTATTCGCGCTCGCCTTTCTCGTTGATGCGCTGCAGGCGCCGGCCGCTCGAAAGCACCGCCTGCTCGCGCCGCAGCGGCACGCAGCGCTGCTCGAGCGCCTGCCTCTCGCGCAGGTCGTTCGACTCGCGCTCACGCTGCCGGCGCTTGAAATCGGCTTCGTCGCGCGCGAGATCCTCCGCCGGGGGCTGGATGGCCCCCGAGATCGGCGGGCTGCCGCGGATGTCCACGGGCTTGCAGCCCGGGCCGGCCGCATCCGTGTAGCGCGTCACGCCACGCTGATCGACGCACTTGTACATCTGCGCCTGTGCGGGCAGTGCGACGAACAGCAGGAGCGCGGCCAGCCTCACAGCTGGTGCTGCGGGTTCACGCGCTCCATCTTGCTCTCGAGCTTGTTCAGCGCGCTGATGTACGCCTTTGCCGAGGCCACCACGATGTCGGTGTCGGCGCCGACGCCGTTGACAATGCGGCCGCCGCGCGACAGGCGCACGGTCACCTCGCCCTGCGACTCGGTGCCGGTGGTGACGGCGTTTACCGAGAAGAGCAACAGCTCGGCGCCGCTCTTCGCGATGGTCTCGATGGCCTTGAAAGTGGCGTCCACGGGACCGTCGCCTTGCGAATCGGCCTTTCTCTCGGCGCCCTGCTCCTTCATCACGATGCTCGCATGCGGCCGCTCGCCCATGCCGCTACCCTGGCTCATGGTGACGAGCTTCCAGTGCTCGTCGCGCGTGGCGCCGGCCTCCTGCGTCACCAGCGCCTGCAAGTCCTCGTCGAAGATCTCGGCTTTCTTGTCGGCGAGATCCTTGAAGCGCTGGAACGCCTTGTTGTACCCGTCCTCGCTCTCGAGCTCGATGCCAAGCTCCTTCAACCGCTGCTTGAAGGCGTTGCGGCCGGACAGCTTGCCCAGCACGATCTTGTTGGTGCTCCAGCCGACGTCCTCGGCGCGCATGATCTCGTAGGTGTTGCGCGCCTTCAGCACGCCGTCCTGGTGGATCCCGGAAGCGTGGGCGAATGCGTTGGCGCCCACCACCGCCTTGTTGGGCTGCACCACGAAGCCGGTGATCTGCGACACCAGGCGCGAAGTCGGCACGATGTGCGTGGTATCGATGCCGGTCTCCAGGCCGAAGTAGTCACCGCGCGTCTTGAGCGCCATCACCACCTCTTCGAGCGACGTATTGCCCGCGCGCTCGCCGAGGCCGTTGATGGTGCATTCGATCTGGCGGGCGCCGCCAATCTGCACTGCGGCGAGGGAGTTGGCGACCGCCATGCCGAGGTCGTTGTGGCAGTGCACGCTCCACACCGCCTTGTCGGAGTTCGGCACCTTCTCGCGTATCTTGCGGATGAATTCGCCGAACTGCTGCGGCACCGCGTAGCCGACCGTATCGGGGATGTTGATGGTGGTGGCGCCCTCCTGGATCACCGCCTCGAGCACGCGGCAGAGGAAGTCGAGCTCGGAGCGGCTGCCGTCCTCGGGGGAAAATTCGATATCGGGACAGGACTTCTTGGCGAAGCGCACGGAAAGCCTGGCCTGCTCGAGCACCTGCTCGGGCGTCATGCGCAGTTTTTTCTCCATGTGCAGCGCGCTGGTGGCGAGGAAAATGTGGATGCGCCACGCGGCCTTCGCCGCCCCAAGCGCGTCGATGCCGCGCTGGATGTCGCGGTCGTTGGCGCGGCACAGGCCGCACACTATGGACTCGCGGATCACGCCGGCGATGTCCCGCACCGCCTCGAAGTCGCCGTTCGACGCCGCCGGGAAGCCCGCTTCGATCACGTCGACGCGCATGCGCTCCAGCGCACGCGCGATGCGCAGCTTCTCGTCGCGCGTCATCGAGGCGCCCGGGCTCTGCTCGCCGTCGCGCATGGTGGTGTCGAAGATGATCAAGTTGTCCGAATTTTTCATAGCAGGCATGGAATGGTCCCTTGGCCTGGTTTCAGGCCTGGTCGCAACACGGATTGTAGGCAGGAGTATTTAGCGCGCGGGGCGCAGCAGCAGGCCGCCCAGCGCGAGGAGCGCGAGCGAGAGGAGAGCAAAGATCGCCTGTTGCATGGGGACAGACTCTACAGCAATAAAATGAGTTGGTGAAGTCCACCTTCCGGCCCCGGCTGTTCGTGCCTTTGGCGCTCGGCGGCACGCAGATCGGCTGGTTGCGACCGGAGCTGGCGGCGCGGCTGGGTGAATGGAAACAGGTTTTCTCGGTGTCCTCGGAGCAGGTCAAGCTGCTCAAACCGGATCTTCTTAGCCCGGTAGTCGAGGCCCTGGCCAAGGAAGGCTTCATCCCCGGCTGGCGCAACGAGCGCTACCGCATCGCGGACCGCTTCGACATCGAGCGCGCGGCGGCGCGGCCCTTCGGCCTGAACACGCAGGCGGTGCATCTGAACGGCATCGCGGGCGAGCGCATGTGGCTCGCGCGCCGCAGCGCGACCAAGCAGATCGATCCCGGCATGCTCGACAACCTGGTGGCGGGCGGAATCGCTTCGGGCTTTTCCGTTTTCGATACCTTGGTCAAGGAGTGCTGGGAGGAAGCTGGCCTCCCGGCAGAGCTGGCGCGCAAGGCGAAACCGGCGGGGACGCTGAACGTGCTGCGCGAAGTTCCGGAAGGCGTGCAATCCGAGACCGTGAGCATCTATGACCTCGAGCTGCCGGAAGATTTCCGCCCGCAGAATCAGGACGGAGAAGTCTCCGAGTTCAAGCTCCTGGCTTTTTCCGAGGTCGAACGCGAGACTCTGACTTACGAGGCGGCGCTGGTGGCGCAGCACTACCTGCAGCGTCGCCGGGCCAGGGCGCCTTGAGCGACGCCTTCGCCGGCACTTTCTGGCCGGACACTTCGATCTGGTATTCGCCTTCGATGGCTTCCGAATGGACGAAGCCCATACCGACCATGCAGGCGAGCGTCGCGCTGTAGCCGACCGATGAGAGCTCGCCGACCGGCTTGCCCTCGCGCAGGATCGGCTCGCCGCCCCAGGCGAAGAGCTCGGTCGCGGGGAAGGTGAACATCAGCAGCCGCTTCGCCAGCTTCGCGGGCGGCTTGCGCTGCTCCGGCCGCACCGCGAAGCCGAGCCCCGCCTCGTAGGGCGTGCAATCCGGCGACAGCTCCGGTCCGAAGGCGCGCCGTCCGGCTTCGATGCGCAGCGCGTCGAGCGCGTAGTAGCCGCAATCCCTGAGGCCGAATTCCTTGCCCGCCGCGCACAGCCGGTCATAAAGCGCCGGCGCGTCCTCGACGCGCACGTAGATCTCCGTCCCCGGACCGCCGACATAGGAGGCTGGCACCGCACGCGCGCTGCCGATGTCGACCCTCGAAAGCAGCACGGCCGCCCGCGGCCCCAGCACCGAGATGACGGACCAGTCTGCGCTCACGTCTTCGACCTGTACGTTCTCGCCTTCCTTCGTGTGACGGCGAAGCCATGCCGCATCCCTCACCGGCTGCGCCGAGCCGGTGATCAGCAGGAAGTCGTCGTCCGCCCAGCGCTGCACCGTGACGTCGCTCTCGAAGCCGCCCTTGCGATTGAGCATCGCGGTGTAGGTGAGCTTGCCGATCTTGTTGGCGCAAACGCGGTCGAGCAGCGCGGCGGCGTCGCGGCCGCGCACGCGCAGCTTCCCGAACGAGGTCTGATCGAAGATGCCGACGCCCTCTCTCACCGCTCGCTGTTCGGCGTTGCAGGCGTCGAGCCAATTTGGCCGACCCAGCGTGTACTCCATCTTCGGCCCGAAATAATTCGGCCGCTCCCAGCCGAACTTGGAGCCGAATTGCGCTCCCTTGTCCTTCAACCGTGAATACAACGGAGACCTGCGCTGAGGGCGGCCCGACTCGAGCTCATGACGCGGCCAGCGCATCGCGTAGTGCAGGCCGAGGGACTCCACGGTGCGCTCGCGCAGCCACTTCGCGTCCGCCGCGAACGCGCCG
>DATLDY010000218.1:0-9400 GCA_035525655.1 Burkholderiales bacterium | reverse complement strand
TGCGCTCAGCTTCAAGCTGGAACTCCTCCAGCATTCCGGGTCGTTCAAAGCGCGCGGCGCCTTCGCCAACCTTCTCACGCGCAAAGTGCCATCGGCGGGCGTCGTCGCCGCCTCCGGCGGAAACCATGGCGCCGCGGTGGCCTATGCCGCCCGGAGGCTCAATAAGCCCGCCCGGATCTATGTGCCGACGGTCTCTTCGCCGGCCAAGATTGCGCGCATTCGGTCGTACGGTGCCGAGTTGATTGTCGGCGGCGAGCGCTATGCGGACGCGCTAGCCGAGTCGGAAAAGTGGGCCGCGCAGAGTGGCGCGATGCAGGTGCACGCATACGACCAGGAGGGTGCGCTCCTCGGCCAAGGCACCGTTGGCTTCGAGCTGCAGGCGCAGGCGCCGAAGCTGGATACGCTGCTGGTGGCGGTTGGCGGTGGCGGGCTGATCGGGGGCATCGCAGCCTGGTATGAGGGGAAGGTGCGCGTGATCGGCGTCGAGCCGGGTGCGGCACCGACGCTAACGCGCGCGCTCGAGGCTGGAAAGCCGGTTGACGCCGAAGCCGGCGGCATCGCCGCGGACTCGCTCGCGCCCAGGCGCGTGGGGGAGCTCATGTTTCCCATCGCAAAGCACTACGTCGAGCGTGTCGTGCTCGTCGAAGATGAGGCGATTCGAACGGCCCAGGAAAAGCTCTGGGATGCACTCAGGATCGCCGCCGAGCCTGGCGGTGCCGCCGCGTTCGCGGCGCTGCTATCCGGACAATACCGGCCCGAGGAAGGCGAGGCGGTCGGTGTGCTTCTCTGCGGCGGGAACACCACCGCAGTCGATTTCCAGCGCTGAGCTAGCGGCCGAGCTTCTTGTGCAGCCACTCGTGGAAATGCACCTCGGCATCTTCCATCGGTGACTGGTATGGACCCGCGTCATCGAGGCCCTGCTCGTACAGCGCACGGCGGCCGCGATCGAGCTTGTCGCAAATCACGTTGTCCTCGATGGCCGTCTCGACGTACGCAGCCTGCTGCGCCTCGACGAACTCGCGCTCGAAGAGGGCGATTTCCTCAGGGTAGTAGAACTCGACGATGTTGGTGGTGTGGGTCGGCGAGCGCGGGATCAGGTTCGAGACGATGAGCACGTTCGGATACCACTCGAACGTCAGGCCGGGGAAGTAGGTGGCCCAGAGCGCGCCGTGCGGCGGCTCGCGGCCATCGAGCTGCTTGAGACAGGCCTCGTGCCACTTGCGGTACACCGGCGTGCCGGGCCGGCCGAAGGCCGCCTTCGGGGCGACGATCTGCACGGAGTACTCATCGCCGTAGTCGACGGTGAAGTTGTCGCAGTCGGCGAAGTTGCCCAGGCCCGGATGAAAATAATCGACATGGTAGACCTCGAGGTAAGTCTCGATGAAGGTCTTCCAGTTGATGTTGTATTCGTCGATGCGAACGGAGTCGAGCACGTAGTCGCTGAAGTCCCAGTCGGCCATGGTCGTGACCTTCGCCAGGTCCTTGCGCGGATCGCGCGGCCCGGCGAAGAGGAGGCCGTTCCAGTTCGAAAGCGGCGTCGAATGCAGCTTCACGCACGGGTTATCTTCGAAGCGCGGCGCGCCGAGGAGCTCGCCCTTCAGGTCGTAGGTCCAGCGGTGCAGCGGGCAGACGATGTTCTGCGCGTTGCCGCGACCCTCGAGCATGATCGCCTGGCGGTGGCGGCACACGTTCGACAGGAGCTCCACGCCCGTGGGGTTGCGCACGAGCATCTTCGCGTGATTGGTCCACGCGAGCGTGTGGTAATCGCCCACGTTCGGCACCATCAGCTCGTGGCCGACGTAGTTCGACCCGGCATCGAATAGCAGCTTCTTCTCGAGCGCGAAGATCTCGGGATCGAAATACCACGATGCCGGGAGGTGGCAGCTTGCCGGGCGAACTTGGCGCAGGCTCGAAATGTCCGCCATTCGTTGTAAAGGTCCTAGAAAAACAGTATTTTAACCAAAGATGAGCACCCCTTCAGGCGAGCCGTCGTTCGAACAGGCGCTCGCCGAGCTGGAAAAAATCGTCTCGCGCATGGAATCGGGAGACTTGTCTCTCGAGCAGGCGCTCGCCACGCACAAGCGCGGGCTCGAGCTCGCGCGCCTGTGCCACAAGCAGTTGGAGGCGGCCCAGCAACAAGTCAAGGTGCTCGAAGGAGAAGTCCTCAAGCCTCTCGCGGAAACCGGCGAGGGTGAGTGACGCGCTGTTCCAGGGCTGGATGGGCGAAGTCCAGGCGCGCATGGAAAGCGCGCTCTCGCGCCTGCTGCCGCCGGCGCACGTCGCTCCCGCACGGCTGCACGAAGCGATGCGCTACGCCGTCCTCGGCGGCGGCAAGCGCGTGCGCCCGCTCCTGTGCTTCGCTGCCGGCGAGCTCACCGAGGCGCCCGTCGGACGGCTGGAGACCGCCGCCGCCGCCGTAGAGCTGATCCATGCCTACTCGCTCGTGCACGACGACCTTCCGTGCATGGACGATGACGTGCTGCGCCGGGGAAAGCCCACCGTGCACGTCGAGTACGACGAAGCGACGGCGCTGCTCGTGGGCGATGCGCTGCAGACGCTGGCGTTCCAAGCACTCGCCGAGCACGGCGTGGCGAGCGAGCCTCGCGCGCAACTCGAGATGGTGAAGCTCCTCGCCATTGCGGCCGGATCGCGCGGCATGGCCGGCGGCCAGCAGATCGATCTCGAAAGCACCGGCAAGGCGCTCGCACTGCCGGAGCTCGAGTTCATGCACATCCACAAGACCGGGGCACTCATCCGCGCCGCAGTGCTCCTTGGCGCGGCGTGCGGAAAGCCGCTCGCCGAGGGCGAGCGCGCCGGCCTCGACCGGTATGCGAAGGCCCTTGGCCTCGCCTTCCAGGTGGTGGACGATCTCCTGGATACCGAGGCCAGCACCGCTACGCTCGGCAAAACCGCCGGCAAGGATTCCAGGCAGGGCAAGCCGACCTACGTCTCCGCCATCGGCGCCGGCCGGACGCGGGAGCTGGCGCAGGAGCTGCGCGCCGAGGCCCAGGGGGCGCTGCAAGGCCTCGGCTCGCGCGCCAGGCGCCTAGCCTCGCTCGCAGACTTCGTGGTTCTGCGAAAATTCTAGGTCCATGGCCACCCTCACCGAAGAGCTGGTCCCCGGCGCCCCGGGGGAAAATGCGGCCATTCCCTACAATCCGGCGATGTTCGAGCTCCTGAAGACGGTCAACGATCCGGCCGCATTGCGCGCGCTCGATCGCCGGCAGCTCGGCCAGCTGGCCGATGAGCTGCGGGCCTACGTGCTCGAGGCGGTGTCCAAGACCGGTGGTCATCTGTCGTCCAACCTGGGCACGGTCGAGCTGACCATAGCGCTGCATTACGTCTTCGACACGCCCGAGGACCGAATTGTCTGGGACGTCGGCCACCAGACCTATCCGCACAAGATCCTTACGGGAAGGCGCGACGCGATGGCGCGCCTTCGCATGGCCGACGGCATTTCCGGCTTCCCGCGCCGCGCTGAATCGAAGTACGACACGTTCGGCACCGCGCACTCCTCCACTTCGATTTCCGCCGCGCTCGGCATGGCGGTCGCCGCCAGGGCGAAGGGCGAGAAGCGCCATTGCATCGCGGTGATCGGCGACGGTGCGATGTCGGCCGGCATGGCATACGAAGCGATGAACAACGCCGGCGCGATGGATGTCGACCTGCTCGTGGTGCTGAACGACAACGAGATGTCGATCTCGCCGCCGGTCGGGGCGCTGACCAACTACCTCGCGCGCCTGCTTTCCGGGCGCATGTATTCGAGCGCGAGGCGGGCGAGCGAGCATTTGCTGAAGCGCGTGGGCGTATGGGAGCTCGCGCGGCGCGCCGAGGAGCACGTGAAAGGCATGGTGACGCCTTCGACGCTGTTCGAGGAGATGGGCTTCAATTACCTCGGGCCGATCGACGGCCACGACCTCGATGCGCTGGTGCCGACGCTGCTCAACATCAAGAAGCTGAAGGGCCCGCAGTTCCTGCACGTGATCACGCGCAAGGGGCAGGGCTACAAGCTTGCCGAGGACGATCCCATCGCATACCACGGCCCCGGCAAATTCAACCCGGCAGAAGGCCTGCAGAAGACGGTGGGCGCACGCCCGACGTATTCACAGATCTTTGGGCAGTGGCTGTGCGACGTGGCGGAGCGCGACCCGCGTATGGTGGCGATCACGCCGGCCATGCGCGAGGGCTCGGGCATGGTGGAGTACTCGGAACGCTTTCCCGATCGCTACTTCGACGTCGGCATCGCCGAGCAGCATGCGGTGACCTTCGCCGCGGGCATTGCAGCCGAAGGCCTGAGGCCGGTGGTGGCGATCTACTCGACCTTCCTGCAGCGCGGCTACGACCAGCTGATCCACGACGTGGCCATCCAGAACCTGCCGGTGCTGTTTGCGCTCGATCGCGGCGGCCTGGTCGGCGGCGACGGCGCCACCCACAACGGCGCGTTCGACTTTGCCTATCTGCGCACGGTGCCGAACCTGACGGTGATGGCGCCCTCGGATGCCGAGGAGTGCCGGCAGATGCTGAATACGGGGTTGCAGCTCAATTCGCCCTCGGCGGTGCGCTATCCGCGCGGCGTCGCGCTGGGCGAGACCCGAAAGGAGCCGACGACCCTTCCGGTGGGCAAGGGCGAGCTGCGCCGGCAGGGCAAGCGCATCGCCATCCTCGCGTTCGGCGCGATGCTCAAGCCCGCGCTCGACGCGGCCGAGGCGCTCGACGCGACGGTAGCCAACATGCGCTTCGTGAAGCCGCTCGACCTCGAGCTTCTGAAACAAATCGCCGCCAGCCATCATCTAATCGTTACCGTGGAAGAGCACCAGGTGATGGGCGGCGCGGGTAGCGCGGTTTGCGAGGCGCTCGCGCAGATGAAGATCGAAAAGCGCGTGCTGCTGCTGGGGCTGCCGGACCGGTTCGTGGACCACGGCGATCCCGCGCGCCTGCTCGCCTCCGTCGGACTCGATGCGGAAGGCATCCGCGCGTCGATCACGAAGGCAATGTCCGAGTAAATTAGTCGGGATGGTAAAATCGCAGAGATGAAAGCACGCGACCTGCAAAATATCCCCGACGTTCAAGCGAGCCCCGATTCGCGCAAGCTCGCCATCGACCAGGTGGGCGTCAAGGCCATCCGGCATCCCGTGCGGATCAGCGAACGCTCGGGCAGCGCCCAGCACACCATCGCCACTTTCAACATGTACGTTGGCCTGCCGCACCAGTTCAAGGGCACGCACATGTCGCGCTTCGTGGAAATCCTGGAAGCGCACGAGCGCGAGATCACCGTCGAGACCTTCCAGGTCATGCTGCGCGAGATGGTGGAGAAGCTCGAGGCCGAGGAAGGGCGCATCGAGATGACGTTCCCCTACTTCATCGAGAAGAAGGCACCGGTCTCCGGCGTGAAGAGCCTGATGGATTACGAGGTGATCTTCACCGCGGAGATCCGCAAGAAGCGCCAGAGCTTCACGATGAAGGTGCAGGTCCCGGTCACCAGCCTGTGCCCGTGCTCGAAGAAGATCTCCGAGCGCGGCGCGCACAACCAGCGCTCGCACGTCACGGTCACCGCCCGCACCAACGATTTCGTCTGGATCGAGGAGATCGTCGATCTCATCGAGAAGCAGGCGTCGAGCGAGCTGTACGGGCTTCTCAAGCGCCCCGACGAGAAATACGTGACCGAGCGCGCCTACGACAACCCCAAGTTCGTCGAGGACCTGGTGCGCGATGTCGCCGCGGTGCTGAACCTCGACGAGCGCATCGACGCGTACGTGGTCGAGTCGGAGAACTTCGAGTCGATCCACAACCACAGCGCCTACGCGCTGATCGAGAAAGACAAACGCGGGGCTTAGCTCTCGTCGTGGCTTTGCTGGGCATCACTGAATCGCAAGCCCAGGATTTCAGCGCGCGGCGCGCGCGCATGCTGGCCGAAGTCGACGCCACCTACGCCGAAACGCAACGCGAGACCGGCCTTGCCGCCATGTCGGCGCCGGTGCGAGCGGCGCTCGCTAAAGTAGAGCGGCACCGACTGGTGCCATCCGGGCAGGAAGACCTCGCCTATCAGAACCGCCCGCTGCCGATCGGCAGCGGGCAGACCATCTCCCAGCCGTACATCGTGGCGCTATCGACGGATCTGATCGCGCCGCGGCCGGAGCACACCGTGCTCGAAGTCGGCACTGGCTCGGGCTACCAAGCCGCCGTTCTGGCCGAGGCAGTCAGGCAGGTGTACAGCATCGAGCTCATCGAAACGCTGGGGCGCAACGCGGCCCAGCGACTGGCGGAGATGGGCTATCGGAATGTCGAGGTACGCATCGGCGATGGCTACGCCGGCTGGCCGGAGAAGGGGCCTTTCGATGCCATCGTGGTCACGGCGGCAGCACCGAGCATTCCGCCGGCATTGGTTGCGCAGCTCAAGCCCGGCGGGCGCCTGGTGATTCCCGTCGGTGGCGACGGCTTCATCCAGCATTTAAAGGTGGTGACCAAGCGGGCCGACGGCGGCGCCGATGAGCGCGACGTGATCGCGGTGCGCTTCGTACCGCTGGTGCCTGGGTCGCGCTAGAAGCGCTGGATCAGCGTCATCGTCTCGCCATCGCGCAGCATGTTGACGCGATTCAGGAAGCTCATTCCGAGGAGCGCCTGGCCGAGGCCCGGGCCTTCGTGCACCAGCGCGTCGATGCCGTGCAGCTCGATTTCGCCGACGCGGATCACATCCAGCCGGACGAGGTACACCGTTGCCGGGCCGTTGGCCGTGTGGCTGGTGCCACGCCGGCCCGTGCGGTAATCGATGCCCAGGCGATCGGCGTCGCGCTGCGGCAGCGATACCATCGTCGCGCCGGTGTCGACGAGGAAGCGCACCGGCACCCGGTTGACCGCGCCCTCGATGTAGAAATGCCCGCGCGTGTCGGCGGCGAGAAGCACCTTGCCGCGGCCGCTCGCCACCGTCTCGGCGCTGCGGTAGTGCTGGCCGCGCTGCACGACCCGCTGCTTGCCGTCGATCTCGACCGTTGCGCGATCCTTCTCGATCGACAGCACGGTGATCCCGCGCCAGGTCTGCCCCACCTTGACCGTCTTCGGGTCGCCACCGTCCACGGCGAGCACCGCGGCCTTGTCGCCGATCACGCCGATCAGCGCGACATCCGCCGCCGCGGCGAGGCCGCAGAAGAGCGCGGGCAAAAGCGAAATAAAATGGCGCACCATGAAACCGGTCGCTATTTTCAGGGCTTCTTCGACGGAAGGTCCAGGGTATTTTGCCACCTACCTCGAGCGGCGCTCGATTCCCTGGAAGCTGATCCCGGTCGATGGCGGCGAGCCGCTGCCGCGCGATGCGCGCCGCTACTCGGGGCTGGTGTTCATGGGCGGCCCGATGAGCGTGAATGACGACCTGCCCTGGATCGCGCGGCTCCTCGAGCTCGTGCGCGACGCAGTGCGCAAGGACGTTCCGCTCCTTGGCCATTGTCTGGGCGGGCAGCTCATGGCCAAGGCGCTCGGCGGCACGGTGCGCCCCAATGCGGTGAAGGAGATCGGCTGGGGAGAGGTGCGCGTCGCCGACAACGAAGTGGCGCGCGAATGGCTGGGCGACGTGCAAGCCTTCGAGTCGTTCCACTGGCACGGCGAGACATTCACCATCCCGCCCGGCGCGACGCGCATCCTGCAGAACGCGCATTGCGCAAACCAGGGCTTTGCGCTCGGGCGGCACCTGGGCATGCAATGCCACGTCGAGATGACGGAGGAGCTAATCCACTCGTGGCTGGGCAGCGGCGCGGACGAGATGAAGGAGAGCTGCGCGAGTCCCGCGGTGCAGGACGTGGACGAGATCCAACGCGAGATGCGCCCGCGGCTCGCCGCGCTGAACGAGGTCGCGAACCGGCTCTACGACCGCTGGAGCGAAGGCCTTAGCCGCTAATCCCTAGTCGCGGAAGTTGATGTACTGCAGGGGCACGTCGGTGACCTGGCTCCTGACAAGCTGCATCGCCGACTGCAGGTCGTCCTTCTTCGCGCCCGACACCCGCACCGCATCGCCCTGGATCGAGGCGGCGACCTTGAGCTTCGAGTCCTTGATCAGCTTCTGGATCTGCTTGGCCTTCTCCTGGCTCACGCCGACCTTGAGCGTGATCGGGCGCTTCACCTTGTCGCCCGAGATCTTCTCGATGGCGCCCGGGTCGAGGCAGCGCACGTCCACGTTGCGCTTGGCGAGCCGGCCTCTCAGCACGTCGGTCACCTGGCCGAGCTTGAAGTCGTCGTCGGCAAAGACGGTGAGCAGGTTCTCTCCCTCTTCGACGCGGGCGTCGGAGCCCTTGAAGTCGAAGCGGTTCGACACTTCCTTGTTGGTCTGCTCGACCGCGTTCTTCACTTCCTGCTGGTTGACCTGCGAGACGATGTCGAAGGAGGGCATCGCTACTGCGCTTTCACTCCGGCGGCGCGCATGACGTCGCCGAGGACGGTGTACTCCTCCTTCAGGAACGCGTCGAACTCGGCCGGAGACATGAACAGCGGCTCGTTGCCGAGGTTGGCGAGGCGCTCCTTCATGTCGGGCGCGGACAAGGCCTTCTGGATCTCGGCGTTCAGCTGGTTGAGGAGCTCGCGCGGCATGCCGGCGGGCGCGAGCACGCCCACCCAGAAGTTGAATTCGGCCTTCGGGAAGCCCGCCTCGGCGATGGTCGGCACTGCGGGGAACTGCGCTGAGCGCTTGCCGGTGCTGACCGCGAGGGCGAGCAGGCGGCCATCCTTGATCTGCCCGACCGCGGTGCTGAGCGGCGTCCAGGTGTAGTGCGTGCGCCCGCCCATCGTCTCGGTGAGGGATTCCGGCGAGCCCTTGAGCGGCACGTGCACCGCATCGATGCCGGCCGCGACGCGGAATTTCTCGGCGCAGATGTGCGCCGCGCTGCCGTTGCCGGCCGTGGCGTAGTTGAGGCTGCCGGGCTTTGCCTTCGCCATGGCGACCAGATCCTTGACCGTCTTCACCCCAAGCTGCGGTGACACGACGAGGACGCAGGGCTGCCCGGCGATCGGCGCGACGCCGATCACATCCTTCAGCGTGTCGTACTGCAGGTTGGCGTAGAGCACCGGGTTGACCACGTGACCGGTGGAGACGACCGCGAGGGTGTAGCCGTCGGCCGGCGACTTGGCGAGCTGGGCGATGCCGATGGTGCCGCCCGCCCCGGGGCGGTTCTCGACGATGAAGGTCTGACCCATGGCGGTGCCAAGCTTGTCGGCGACCGGGCGCGCCATCGTGTCGGTGGCCGAGCCGGGCGTGAAGGGCACGATGATGCGCACTGGCTTGGACGGATACGACTGCGCGAGCGCGGCGGAGGTGACGAGGGCCAATGCGATGGCGAGGAGCGCTTTCATGGTGGAGGTCCTCTCGAGGAAAGGGCTATCGGTTGTTGAGCCGCTGCACGTCTTCCACCCAGCGCAGCGT
>DATLDY010000194.1:0-18237 GCA_035525655.1 Burkholderiales bacterium | reverse complement strand
AAGGGGATGATCGTCGGCCATGCGGCCATCGCAGTAGTCGGATTCGGGTTGTTGCTCGCGGCGACCTGGACCGCAACGCGCTAGGGATTCCGCGCCCCATACGTAACTTCCCGAGAAAGCGCTACCGGCGACGGCGAACGCCCGTCCAACCTATGTTGTCCAACGTACATATCAGCGCGGGGGCGGTCTGTATCGTGGCGCGGTGCTACACGAATTCCTCAATGCCAACCGCGCGGAGCTGATCGAGCGCTGCACCCTGAAGGTCGCCCAGCGGCCCGCGCCCAGGCCGACCGACGAGGAGCTGAAATACGGCATACCGCTGTTCCTCGACCAGCTCATCGAGACCTTGCGCCTGGAGCGCATGGCCGATCCGGTGCGAAATCACGAAGTTTCCGGCGATCCCGACGGAGGTTTCGCGCCTTCCGAGATCAACACCGCGGCAGCGCGGCACGGGCTCGAGCTACTGCAGCACGGCTTCACGGTAGACCAGGTCGTTCATGACTACGGCGATCTGTGCCAGGCGGTCACCGACCTCGCGTTCGAGCGCGTGCTGCCGATCGAGGTCGACGAGTTCCGCACGCTCAACCGCTGCCTCGACGACGCGATCGCGGAGGCCGTCACCGAATTCTCCAACCAGCGCGATCTGCTGACGACCGAGAAAGACACGCAGGCGCTGAACGAGCGCCTCGGCTTCCTCGCGCACGAGCTGCGCAGCCTGGTGCAGACCGCGACGCTGGCGGTGACCGCCATCAAGACCGGCAACGTCGGGCTCGCAGGGGCAACCGGCGGGGTGCTCGATCGCAGCCTGATCGGCCTGCGCAACCTCATCGATCGATCGCTCGCCGACGTGCGCGTGATGGCCGGCATGCCGGCACGGCGCGTGCTCATCTCGATGCCCGAGCTGATCCGCGACGTGCAGATTTCCGCCTCTCTCGAGGCGCGCGCGCGGGGATGCCGGTTCGCCGTTACCGCCGCGGGCCTTGGACTGGCGGTCAGCGCCGACCGCGAGATGCTTTCGGCTGCCGTGGGCAACCTGCTGCAGAACGCCTTCAAGTTCACGGAGCGCGAGACGGAAGTCTCGCTGAATGTGCGCGCCAGCGGCGAGCGCGTGCTCATTGAAGTCTCCGATCACTGCGGCGGCCTGCCGAGCGCGGACGCGGAGCGGATGCTCAGGCCGCAGGCGCAGAACTCCGAGGGTAAATCGAGCCTGGGGCTGGGTCTCTCCATCTGCCGCAACAGCGTGATGGCCAACAATGGCGTGCTCAGCGTGCGCAACCTGCCCGGCATGGGCTGCGTCTTCATGATCGACTTGCCGCGCGCCTGACAAGCCGGTTGCGCGCCTCGCTTGGTGCGCAAGCGAACAGAGTGAAAACCATGGACCCAATACGATGAGCCATGGTCAAGAGTTCTTCCGTCGCTTCGGCCTCGCCGAGCGATAACCGCCTGCTCGCCGCAATGCCGGGCGCCGACTACGAGGCGCTGCTACCCGAGCTCGAGCACGTGGCGATGCCGCTCGGGCAGGCCATGTACGAGTCGGGCGGCCCGCAACGCTATGTCTACTTCCCGACGAGCAGCATCGTGTCGCTGCTCTACGTGCTCAATAACGGCGCGACCGCCGAGATCGCGGTCACCGGCAACGAGGGCATGGTTGGGGTCTCGCTCTTCATGGGCGGCGAAACCACGCCGAGCCGCGCCGTCGTGCAGAGCGCAGGCCATGGCTTTCGCCTGCGCGCCGTGGCGCTGAAGAAGGAATTCGAGCGCGGCGGCCCGCTGCAGCACCTGTTGCTGCGCTTTACGCAGGCGCTGATCACCCAGATGACGCAGACCGCGGTGTGCAACCGCCACCATTCGGTGGATCAGCAGCTGTGCCGCTGGCTGCTCCTCAGCCTGGATCGCCTGCCCGCGAACAAGCTGGTGATGACGCAGGAGCTGATCGCCAACATGCTCGGCGTGCGCCGCGAGGGCGTCACCGAGGCGGCGAGCAAGCTGCAGGCCGACGGATTGATCGAATACAGCCGCGGCAAGATCACGGTGCTCGATCGCAAGGGCCTGGAAGCGCGGGTGTGCGAGTGCTACGCGGTGGTGAAGCGCGAATACGACCGGCTGCTCCCCAGCCGCGTCGAGAGCGTCTAGCTCTTCGCCGAGTTCTGCCGGTTCTTGTCGGCGAGAACCTTGATAAGGCCGTCGATGCCGCTCGCGCCGACCACCGCGGCAAACGATTCCCGGTAAGAGAGCACCAGGCTAACGCCGGCGATCTTGACGTCGAACACCTGCCAGCCCGAAGCGCCGTCGGCCATTTCGTAGTCGATGGTGAGCGGCTCCACGCCGGGTCGCCGCAGCGCCGAGCGCACCGTCACCTCGGTTTCGTCGGCCGCCACGCGCAACGGCTTGTAATCGATCGCCTCGTTGCGCATGCCGAGCAACGCCTGCGAGTACGTGCGCACCAGCAACGTCTTGAATTGCGCCGCGAGCTCCACCTGCTGCTCCGGCGTTGCAAGGCGCCAGTTGCGCGCGAGTGCGATGCGCGTCATGCGCGGGAAATCGAACACCGGCACGATGCGCTTGTCGATGAGCTGCGCAAGGTCCTCCGCCCGCTGCACGCTGGCTTCGGCCTTCAGCACGCCCATCACGTCTGCGGTGAGGGCGCTCATCATCACGTCGGGCCGTGCGGGAGGCGGCGCCCGGAATTGCGCTCCGGCGCTGCCGCAGGCGAAGACAAGGAGAACCGCAAGTAAGTGGCGCATGACCCCGATGTTCCGTGCACGGCAGGCCGGGTTCCGTGCGCCACCGCACAGAGCCCGCAACTAGGACGAGAGCGCTACGCGCCGCGGGCGTCCGCGGCGCCGGTGCAGGGGTGCGGCGCGCGCCACGGCGTATTCGGCCGACGGCTCTTCCAGCACCGAGCTGAAGGGGCTGCGCACCGCGAGCGCGCCGAAGATGGCGCCGTCGGGCAGCTCGTCGGTGAGGAGGATCAGGCAGTCCTGGAGGAGCGCCGCCGCGACCACGGCGCTGTCCCACCAAGACAGGCGATAGCGCCGCTCGATCTCGCGCGCGCGGCGCAGCAGCGTTTCATTCGTCGCCTGGGGCGCCCACGCCAGGTAGCGCGTCACCTCGTCCCAGGCGAGATCTTCGGGCACACGCGGTGCAAGGGAGCGGGTTGCCATTACGTAAAACTCCGCCAGCACCTGCACGCTGGTGCGGCCCGAGCGCTGCTGCCAGAGCCGGTCGAGCCATTCCGCGGCGCGGGCTTGCCTCAGCGGATCGCGCGCATCGCGCGCCTGCAGGAGAACGCTAGCGTCGACGAAGCAGCGGACGGTCATGGAGCTCCTCCCGTTTCGGATAACGCTGGGCCGCGCCCTTCAGGGCGAAGGGTTTCGCGGCACGCCAGGTGCGATAGGCCGATTCGTATTCGTCGTCGTGGCGCAGCTCGCGCCCCAGGAGCTCGCCGATGAAACGCGACAGGCTGACATTGCGCTCGGCCGCGCGCACGCGCGCCTTGGCGAACGTCTCCTCGTCGAGGGTGACGGTGAGGTTCTTCAGGCGGCGCGAGGTTTTCATAAATACGCGGGACCCGTGTAATTTAGCACGGATTAGAGTTCGGCCATGAAGCTCCGCACGCTCGCCGCCTTTGCGTTGATGGTCGCCGCAGCCGGCGCCTTAGCGCAGCCGTATCCCTCGAAGCCGATCCGCTTCATCGTCGGGTTCCCGCCCGGCGGTTCGGCGGATCCGACGACGCGCATCCTGGCCGCGGCGTTGTCCGAGCAGCTCGGGCAGGCCGTGGTGGTCGAGAACCGCCCCGGCGGCGACAGCGCGATCGCCGCCGAGCTGGTGACGCGGCTGCCGGCGGACGGGTACACGATCTTCTTCGGCTCCAACAGCGCGATGACGGCCGCCGTGGCGTTGCGCAAGAGCCCGACCTACGACCCGGTGAAGGACTTCTCGCCGATCTCGCTCGTCGGGCGGGCCACCGTCATCCTGTATACGCATCCCGGCGTGCCGGCGGCCACGGTGAAGGAGTTCATCGATTACGCGCGCGCGAATCCCGGCAAGCTGAATTACGGCACCGGCAATCCGCTGTCGATCCTCTACAACGTGCAGCTCATGAACGCCACGGGCATCAGCATGCTGCACGTGCCGTACAAGGGCGAAGGACCGCTCATCCCCGACCTCGTCGCCGGCCGCGTGCATTCGAGCTTCCTCAGCACCGGGAGCGCGATCCAGCTCGCCAAGGAAGGACGCCTGCGCGCGCTCGCGGTGCTGCTGGAGCAAAGGAGCCCCCTCTTCCCGGAGGTGCCGACGATCGACGAGGCCGGCGCCTCCGCGGTCACGGTCCGCCAATGGGCGGGCGTGTTCGGTCCGCCCAAGATGCCGCGGGAAATCGTCGAGCGGCTGAATAAAGAGCTGAACGCCGCGCTGCGGCGTGCGGACGTGCGAGAGAAGCTGCAGAGCTACGGCTATGCCGCCGACGGCTCGACGGCGGAGCGCCTGCTGGAGATCAACCGGGAGGACCTCGCGCTCTGGAAGCGGCTGGTGCGCGAGGCCAACATCCCCCTGGAGTAGAAAAAAAAGAAGCCGCCCGAAGGCGGCCTCTAGGGTCGAGCCATCCTCAAGGGAGGGAGAGGAGATGGCTCTAGGGGGACTTCATTGTGGAAGAACCGCGCAGCCGTGTATGTCGCGAGTCCAGCGCATTTGTTGTCAATGATTCGCTACATTTCACCTTTCGCCGGAGGAACCATGAGCACCACCGTCCCCAACCACGCCCTGCGCCAGCTGCGCGCCGGCAAGCTCGCCATCGGCCTGGGCCTGCGCCAGGCGCGCACCGTCGACACCGCCCAGATCGCCAAAAGCTGCGGATTCGATTGGCTATTCATCGATTGCGAGCACAGCGCGATGGACCTCGACATGGCGGCGCAGATCTCCGCCGCCTCGCTCGCCGTCGGCGTCACGCCGATCGTGCGCGTCGCCGGCTTCGAGCACTGGCAGGCCTCGCGCCTCCTCGACAACGGTGCCCAAGGGATCGTCTTTCCGCACGTCGACACGCCTTCGGAGGCGAAGCGCGTCGCCGACGCGTGCCGCTTCCCGCCCGTGGGCAAGCGCTCGATGGGCGGCGGCCTGCAGCAGACCGGCTTCGCCTCGATGCCGATTGGCGAGACCGCGCGCGTAGTGAACGAGGAGACGATCGTGGTGGTGATGATCGAGTCGCCGCAAGGCGTGGCCAACTGCGAGGAGATCGCCGCGGTGCCGGGCGTGGACGCGCTACTCATCGGCACCAACGACCTGTGCTTCGAGATGGGCGTTCCCGGCCAGTTCAACGATCCCCGCGTGGCCGAGGCCTACCGGAAAGTCATCGCCGCCTGCCGCAAGCACGGCAAGTTTCCCGGCATGGGCGGCATGTACACGCCCGAGCTCCTCGAGCGCCACATCGCGATGGGCGTGCAGCTCATCCTCTCGGGTTCCGACTTCTCGCTCCTGATGCAGGCCGGCGCGGCGCGTGCATCGCTGGTGCGCGGGTTCGAAGCCGGGGTGAACACCAAGGCGCGCTAGCCGCTACCAGCCGCTGCCGCCCCCACCTCCGCCGCCGCCACCCGAGGACCCGCCGCCATCGGAGCCGGAGCTCGAGCCGGGTGCTGTCGACGCCGAGCTGACCGTTTCGCCTAGCGCGGAAACAGAGCTGGTGAGGCCCGACATCGAGAAGCTGCTGTCGGAACCCTGGTACCAGTCCGAGACCGCTTTCGCCACTGCCGCGGTACCCAGCGCGAGAGCGAAGCGATCGGCCCAGGTCTTCTCCACGTCCAGCGCCACGGCGTAGGGCAGGAACTTCGAGAATTCCTCGGCTGTCTTCGGCGGCGCCTTCTTGCGCGCGAGCTCGTCGCGCTCCGCGACGCCGAGGTACTGGCGCAACCCTTCGATCTCGTCCTGCGTGTGCCGGCCGCTCACGGAATACGCGGGCAGCCAGCGCCGGAAAGCCATGAGCGTCGCCACGCTCAAAAGGGCGATCAGAACGATCATGCTCACCGCCGCCTGCAGGAAGACCATCAGGCCGATCGTGAAGGCGCCGAGCAGCACGCCGAGCATCATGGAGCCATTGTTGCGGCTGAATGCCGTCTCCTCGTACAGCACCTTCAGCTCGCGCTCGAGCTCGCTTCGGGCGGCTTGCACGGCCGGGTCGTAGGTCTTGCCGAGCACGCGCCCCGCCGACGCGAGGGGCGCCACAGCACGCTCGCCGGGGAGGAGCTGGATCGCCGCACCCGTCGGCTCGATGTGGAAGTCTCCCAACCTCTGGCGAATCTTCAGGTAGCCGCGACTGCCCAGGCCGAGGAGCGCGGCGGCGAAGCAGCGATCGTCGAAGCCCTGGCGGTCGATGAAGCGCACCGCCGCCGGGCTAAAACCTTTCGGCGCTTCATAGCGCGGAAATTTGGGCCCGGCGCTCGGATCGCGGCCGACCAGCGACCAGCGCCAATACAGGAACCAGAGCATCAGCGCAAAACCCACGACGCCGGCAGCCGTGCCTTTGTTCTGCGAGAAGAACCAGCCCGCCCGCCTCACGATCCCCGGCTCATGGATGATGCCCTTCGGAAAGCCGACGACGATGGTCATGCCCTCCCCCGCGCGAAAGCGCGCAGTCGAGGTGAAGCCCACCGCGCCATCGCGCACCATGGATTGGTAGTCCCGTCCGCGCGCGCCCTGCGGCCCGGTGTAAGCCTCCGCGCGCAGCTCGCTCGCCGGCACGGCCTTCGGCAGCTGCACTTCCGCGGAAATGTGCTCGAACGGGAAAGTCCAGCCGTTGCCGTTCACGTTCCAGTAGAGCTCGTCGTGATCCGGGAAATGCCCGATCTGCCGCGCGGTGCGGTAGGTGATCTCGTACGTATGGGTCCCCGCAGGGAGCTGGTAATCGCTGCGGCCAATTCGGATGCGCATCCCGTTCGAGACCCGCTCGACGGTCCAGCTCTCCGCTGCGCCGTCGCGCCGCACGCGCCTTACGTCGAACGGCACGCTCACGCGATTGCCAAAGCGGTCGCGATACTCGGTCGGGAAGTCGCGCAGGATGCCGCGGCGGATCTCGCGGCCTTCGGCCTCGACCGCGATGCGCTCGATCACCTCGAGCTCGCCATCGGCGGCGACGCGGATCGTCGAGTGGAAATCCGTCACCCGCTCCGTGGCCGCGGCGGAAAGGCAGAGCGCCGCCGCGGCGAGCGCGAGCCAGCGCTTCACAAACTCACCCGCACGGCCTCGCGGTCGGCGGTCTCGAAGAATGGCATGGGCCGGAAGCGGAACGCCTTCGCCATCAGCACGTCGGGGAACGACTCGATGCGCGTCACGTACTGCTTCACCGCGCCGTTGTAGAAGCGCCGCGCGTATTGCAGGCTGTCCTCGATCTCGACCAGCTTCGCGGCAAGGTCGCGGAAGTTGGCATCGGCCTTGAGGGCGGGGTAGCTCTCCTGCAGGAGCATGAGCTTGTCGAGCCGCTCGCCGAGCAGGCGCTCGTGCGCGAAGCGCTCGGGCACGCGAGGCGCGGCCAGCGCTGCGGAGCGCAGCTCGGCCACGGAGGTGAACAGCGCTTTCTCGTGCGCCGCGTAAGCGCGCACCGCCTCGACGAGCTGCGGCACGAGATCCGCGCGGCGCTTGAGCTGCACGTCGATGTCGGCGAAGCCCTGGCGCGCGAGGTTGCGGTCGGCAACCATGCGGTTGTAGAGCCACACCGCGGGCGCGATCACTGCAAGCGCGATCATTGCCGCCAGGATTTCCGGCGCCATCCCTCTCCCCCCGCGGGGGAGTTTAGCCGCGAACGAACAACAGCGCTTCGGCCAGCTCCAGGACGTCGTCGGGCCAGTATTCCATCGGGCGCGGACGCAGCGCGCCGGCCTCGGCGAGCGGGCGGCACGCGAGCACGGGCAGGATCCAGCGCTCCGGAATGCTGTTCCTGCCGTATAGCGCGCCGACGAGCGCGCCGGCAATGGCGCCATTCGTGTCGGTATCGCCGCCGCGGGCGACCGTTTGCACCAGCGCCTCCTCGAACTCGGCGTGCTGCAGGCACCAGAACGCGTTTTGCAGCGCGACCAGCACCCAGCCCTGGTGGGTGAAGTAGTCCGCGGGCGCCACACCCTTCGCGCCGCGCTTCACGGCTTCATGCGCCGGCCCCTTGGCGTGCGCGAGGGCAACCTCGACCATCTCGTCGCGGCTCGCGCCGCCGATGCCGGCGGCAATGGCCGCGCAATAGGCGGCGCAGGCCTCGAGGCAGGTGGGGTTGGTGTGCGTGAGCATCGAGTCGTCGCGCGCGGTACGCGCCGCGAGCGCGGGATCGCCCGCGGCCCAGATGCCGATCGGCGAGACGCGCATCAGCGAGCCGTTCGACTCGCTCTCGGTAGTGTGCAGGCCGAGAAGGCCGCGCTCCGTCGTCATCCCGACGTCGACGGGCCGCGATGTCAGCCAGGCGCGATAGGCATCGAGCACCTTCCCGGCGTCGTACTTCTTCTCTGCCACGATGGCGCGCGCGAGCGAGAGCGCCATCTCGCTGTCGTCGGTCGGCTGCCCGGCCATGGTGTGGAACACGCCGCCGTCGCCGAGCTCGCGCACGCCGTGCGGGAAGAGCCGCGCGATCTCGGCGGCCGGCTTCATCTCCACGCGCGAGCCGAGGCTGTCGCCGATCACCTGGCCGAGGAGCGCGCCTTGCGCGCGCACGAGCTTTGCGTCGTCGTCGCGCCGCGGAAAGCCGAGCGCCGTGCGCGGCTCGCGTCGCGGCTCGGTGTCGAGGAGCGTCCAGTCGAATTTAGCGAGCTGCGCCGCGGCCTGCGGCGCCCCGGCGAAGCATCCCGTGACGCGGCGCTCGGAATTACCCTCGAAAATGATGTCGGCTCCCTGCGCATCCAGCGCCACGCCGCCCGCGGCGCGCACGAGCGCGACGCCGGCCGCGATGTCGTACTCGTTCACGCTGTGGATGGAGACTGTCGCGATGCCATCGCCCGCCGCCACGCGCGCCAGGCGATAAGCGATGCTCGGCATCGCGACGTAGCGCGCCGGCAGTACCGCGCGCGACCACATCTGCGGGCGCCACGCGGACGACGCCGTGGCCCAAACCAGCTTGCCCGGTGCGAGTACCTGCCTGGAGAGATCCGGCTGGATGGGGCGCCCATTGCGTCGAATGGGCCCCGCGCCCTCGGCCCAGGCGATCGTATCGGGGCCGCGATCCGGAGCGTCCGGTGCATGCACGACGCCGAGCACCGGCACGCCGTCGCGCACGAGCCCCACGGAGATCGACGAGCCGCGCCGGCCGGCAGTGAATTCGAAGGTGCCGTCGTGCGGATCGACGAGCCACACCCAGCCCTCGCGCGTCCCGGGCGTGACGGCGCATTCCTCGCCGCAGAACTGCGCCGGCACCAGCGCCTGCAGCGCGACCTGCAGCCGCTCCTCGATCTCCCGGTCGGCCGGGCAGCTCCCGCGCCGCCCGCGCGGGCCCTGCGGCGCATAGAACTCCTCGCGCAGGCGCCGGCCCTCCGCCTCCACGGCAGCGACGACCCGCTCAAGCGCGCCGGCAGGAGTCACATCGATTCCTTAGAATTCTTGTTTATACGGAAAGGGTGCCATGACTTCCATTAAAACGCCGAGCGGGCTCGGCATCGAGGACTTAGTTGTCGGCAGCGGGGACACGGCCAGCGCGGGTCAGAAGGTCAGCGTGCATTACACCGGCTGGCTGCAAGACGGCTCGAAGTTCGATTCGAGCAAGGATCGCGGCCAGGCATTCATCTTCTCGCTCGGCCGTGGCGAAGTGATCCGCGGCTGGGACGAAGGCGTGACGGGCATGAAGGTCGGCGGCAAGCGCAAGCTCACCATTCCGCCGGATCTGGGCTACGGCACGCGCGGCGCCGGCGGTGTCATCCCACCGAACGCCACGCTGCTGTTTGAAGTCGAGCTCCTCGCGGTGCGCTAGTAGTCAGCGGTCTTCCGTCGCAGCGCCTTGATCTCGCCGCGGCGCTTCTTTCCCTCGATGCGCCTTTTCTGCGAGCCGCGCGTTGGGCGCGTCGCGCGCCGTTTCTTCGGAACGTGCGCGGCGGCGGCCACGAGCGAATTGAGCCGCTCGAGCGCCTCGGCGCGGTTCATCTCCAGGCTGCGATGGCTTTGCGCCTTGATGACGATCAGGCCGGTGCGCGTGACGCGCTGATCGCCCCAGCGCAGGAGCCGCTCCTTCACGTCGTCCGGCAGCGATGAGCGCCGGATGTCGAAGCGCAGGTGCACCGCATTCGACACCTTGTTGACGTTCTGCCCGCCGGCGCCTTGCGCGCGCACCGCGATGAGCTCGACCTCCGACTCCGGCACCGAAATCGTCATGCGGCCGAACGATATAGGAAATCTATCTAGCGGGTGGCACCGGTGCGGCGAGGTCGGACGGGCTCGGCGCGGGCTGCGTCATGCCGACGCCGGCATGGCGCGGATCCTGGATCGCGCTCGTCGGCCGGTCGCCATCGACGCGCGGGCGCTCGGTCGCCAGGTCGCTCGGGCTCGGGGTGCGCGCCTCGCGCGCCTGTCCCTGCGGCCGGTCCTCGCCGCTCATCGTGCGCAGGTCGCTCGGCGAGGGCACCGGTTCCTTGTTCGGTTTCATCTCCTCGGCGGCGACCGGTAACGTGACGGCAAGGAGTAGTGCGAGAAGGCTGCGTTTCATGCGGGACCTCCAAAAGAAAAGAGCGGGCATCGGCCCGCTCTTTGTTGTTGCCCGAAGAGCTCCTTAGTCGCTCTTCTCGGACTTCTGGGGCGACTGCGCCCCGCCTTTGACAGCGTTGTCGGTCTTCGCCGGCGCAGCCGCGGTATCCGGCTTGGTCGGCAGGCTCGCGCCCGCGCCCGACTGCGTGCTCGGCGCGCTCGAGCCGCCCGCGGCGGACGAGCTGGTGTCGCTCTTCGACTTGCTCGTGGCCGTGGCTCCGGCGGCGGTCGTGTCCTTGTCGGACTTCGTCGTGCTCGACTGCTGGTCGATTTTCTTGCTCTTCTTGGTCTTCGCCTTGGTCTTGGCCTTGTTGCCTTGCACGTCGGTGCTCGCGCCCGCAGCCGCGCCGCCAGGGCCGGTGCTGGAGCCGGTCGACGAGCCGCCGGCGGCGGAGGTCGAGCTGGAGTCGGTGCTCTTCGCGCCGGCGTCGCCTTTGGTGCTAGCGCCCGCCGCCGCATCGCCCTTGGTGCTCGTGCTGCCGCTTACGCTGGCATCAGCCGGCTTCTTGGCGTCGGTGCTGGACGTGGATTGCGCTGCAGCGATTTGGCTGAACGACACAGCCAAAAGGCCGGAAAGAAGAAATGGGAAAACTTTACGCATTGGGATCCTCCTGGGAAGGGAAATTGAGATAACCCACTGATAGTTGCAATCCGCGTGCCACACGGGCTTGCGTTTCTCGTCGGGCAAAGGCGCCAGCCGGCTGAAGACCTAACGGCTGACGCGGTTCCGGCCGGCTTTTTTCGCCCGGTAAAGCGCTTCATCTGAAGCACGCAGCACGGTGCGAGGCGTTGCGCGCTCATCCGAAGGCGCCGCGACACCGATGGACACGGTTACGGACAGCGTCTTATCGCCTGTGCGCTCGCCACGGCGTCGCGCCCCTTCGTCTGTCGCCTTCGGGCGATCCGCGCCGCGCACCGCCATGCGGTAGGCCTCGATCGAGCCGCGGATTGCTTCGAGCGCTTGCTGGGCTTCCGCGATGTTGCTGCCCGGGAAGAGCACGCTGAACTCCTCACCGCCATAGCGGTACGCGATGCCGCCGCCTTCCACCTCCGCCAGCCGGCCGCCGACGAGCTTCAGCACCTGGTCGCCGACTTCGTGGCCATGGGTGTCGTTGAACTGCTTGAAGTGATCGACGTCCACCATGCCGATCGCATAGCGCTCGCCGAGGCTGCGCATGCGCTCCTCGAGCGCGCGGCGCCCCGGAAGCCCGGTGAGCTGGTCGCGGAAGGCGAGCTGATGCGATTCGTGCAGCAGGGCGGCGATCAGCACCACGCCGGTCGCGCCCATGAACACCGCATAAGCCCCCGACGAGCCCGCCCATTCGGCGGCGAGAAAGAACGCCGCGACCGCCGCGGCATTGCCGACGGGGATCGGCCTGAACTCAGGCCATGCGCGCCACACCGCCGCCGCGAATGCCGCCGCGAACATCAGCCTCCCGGCAAGCGGCGTCGGCGGCGAGCGCAGCAGGAACCATTCGTCCACCGCTGCCGCCCGCGGGTGCGTGCTGCCGATCCACCAGATGAGAAGGCCCTCGGCCGCGAGCAGCGCCAGCCACCAATAGGCCGCGCGATAGCGCGCGCCGCGCTCGGCTTGCGTCATCGCCCACAGCGCATTGAGGGGCACGAGAACCACTACGAGCGTGTACATCGCCTTCGTATGCCAGGTGCTCCACGCGGCGAACGCACCAAGGAGCGAGGCCGCGATGACGAAGGAGCGCCCGCGGTTGAACCACCAGGCTAGCGCGAGGGCAGCGATGAGGACCGCGTACGGGCCCGCGGTACGCAGGCCGGAGAGCGACGCCGGCAGCGGCCGGCCCATCCACACGAGTAATGCCGCGGCGGCGACGATCGCCGCCGGCGCCCAGAAAGGGCGCAGTTCCCTCAGTCGATCATTCACCGAGCCTATCGGGCCGGAAGCCGACATCGCACAGCTTGCCGCGCTGCGCCCGCTTGCCGATGTGCTCGGCGAGCTGCTTGGCGTTGAGCGTTTCGCTCGAGCGGTTCTTCCGCTTGATGCCCGATACGACGAGCGCCTTGCCGTCGCTGATCGCCACATCGGCCAGCGTCACGTCCGGCAGGGCGATGAGCTGCACGCCGACGCCGCCGTTGGGCCTTTCCGGAAGCTCGCCGGCCTCGAAAACCAGCAGGCGCGCGTCCGACGAGAGCGCAGCGACATATCTGCCCTCGGTGACCATCGCCGGCGGCCGCGCCGAGGCGCCTTCGCTGACGGCGAAGAAGTCCTTTCCCTGCCGCGTCTTCGACGCGAGGTCGCCAAGCTTGCAGAAGAAGCCGAGGCCCGCGGTGCTGTTCATCAGGAGCCGCTGGCCCGCATCGCCGGTGCCGATCCAGACGATGGCGTCCGACGAGGCGTTCACCAGCGTATTCACCGGCGCGCCGTCGCCGCGACCGCTCGGAATGTCCGCCGCCGCGATGCTGAAGGTCTTGCCGGAAGCAGCGAGCACCGTGACGGTATCGGTGGTCTTGCACTCGAGGGTCTGGGCGAGCGCATCGCCTTCCTTGAAGGTGAGCGTGGTCGCGTCCATGCCATGCCCCGTGCGCGCGCGAATCCAGCCTTTGCGCGACAGGATCACGGTGAGCGGCTCCTCCACCACCGTGCGCTCGATCTGAGAGCGCTCGGCGGCCTTGATGAGCGTGCGCCGCTCGTCGCCGTACTTCTTCGCGTCCTCGCCGAGCTCCCGGACGACGAGCTTCTTCAGCTCCTTCTCGTCGCCGAGCAGCGTCTTCAATTCCTTGCGCTCGGCCTCGAGCGCCTTCCTCTCGTCGTTGAGCTTGATGCCGTCGAGCTTGGTCAGCTGCCCAAGGCGCAGGTTCACGATGTCCTCGGACTGCCGCTCGGTGAACTTGTACTTCGCCTGCAGGTTGGTCCTCGCCTCCGCCTGGTCATCGCTCGCGCGAATCAGCTTGATGATCTCGTCGATCTTCGCGTAGGCGAGCAGGCGGCCGAGCACGATCTCGATCCGGTCCTGCACCCGGTCGAGGCGGAACTGCGTGCGCCGGCGAACCGTGTTGACGCGGAACTCGCCCCACTCGCGCAGTACCTCGACGATGCCCTTGGTCTCCGGCAAGCCGTCGAGGCCCAGCCACGTCAGGTTCACCGCATAGCGCGACTCGAGCGAGGTATGCACGAGGAGCGCGGCCATCATCTCCTCGGGGCTCTGCCGCGACGAGCGCGGCTCGATCACGAGGCGCAGCTTCGACTTGCGATCGCTCTCGTCGCGCGCGCCTTCGACCTGGTCGAGGATGAACTGCTTGAGCCGCTTCTGCTCCTGCGTGACCTCTTTCTTGCCGAAGCTCGGCTTCGGATTGGCGAGCGCCTCGATCTCCTCCATCACCTGGCGCACCGAAACGCCGTGCGGCAGCTCCGTGACGACGACGCGCCACTGGCCGCGCGCCAGGTTCTCGCGCTCCCATTTGCAGCGCAGAAGCAGAGACCCGCGCCCGCTCTCGTACGCCTGCCTGAGCTCCTCGGGCGGCGAGATCACCTGGCCGCCGCCGGGGAAGTCGGGACCCGGCAGGATGTCGAGCACTTCCTCGAGCTTCGCCTTCGGGTGCTTGATGACGTAAGCGGCCGCCTCGGCAACCTCTTTCAGGTTGTGCGACGGGATCCGCGTCGAGAAACCGACCGGGATGCCGAACGACCCGTTGAGCAGTCCAAACGGCAAGCGTGCCGGCAGGAGCGCGGGCTCCTCGAACTTGCCGTCGTAGTTCTTCACGAAGTCGACGGTGCCTTCGCCGATCTCCGCCAGCATCAGCTCCGCAAAGCGCGAAAGCTTCGCCTCCGTGTACCGATACGCTGCCGCGGAATCGCCATCGCGCGAGCCGAAGTTCCCCTGCCCGTCGATCAGCGGATAGCGCATCGAAAACGGCTGCGCCAGATGCACGAGGGCCTCGTACGTCGAGGAGTCGCCGTGCGGGTGGTACTTGCCGAGCACCTCGCCGACGAAGCGCGCGCACTTTGCAAACCCGGTGCCGCCCGCTTCGCCCATCGCATACAGGATCCGCCGCTGCACCGGCTTGAGCCCGTCGGCGATCTCCGGCAGCGCGCGCGACTTGACCGTGGACACGGCGTAGCCGAGGTAGGCATGCGAGGCGTGCTGCTCGATCGGCGCCGCTTCGTCGCCATCGGGATCGGGGGTGAAAAGGTCCAGCGTCTGCGTGTCGTCCATAAGCTTTCTTGATTCCTAAATGGTGACAGTCACCATTTATCAGTCGGGTGATTGAAACAGGTCTAGCTGCTTGTCGGCCATCGCGATGGCGAGCTCCACCGCCTTGCGGGCTTTCTCCAGATCTTCCGCGTTGCCGCCCCTGCCGGCGGCTTCCCAGCTGTAGTGGCCCTTGTCGATGAGCGTCACCTTGCCGAGCTTCTGCTTACCGAGCCATAGAACATGGCCGCGGTAAGCGCGCTCCCAGACGGGTTTTGATTTTTTCTTAGACGTCGGCCTCAACGGTCTTCCAGTGCTCGCGCATCCAGTTGCGCCGGCCCTCGGCTTCTCCGGAATCCATCAGGAGCTCGAACGTGGCGCGCGCCTTCTTCAGCTCCTTCGCATCGAGCTGCATGCGCACGAGGCGCCGCGTGTCGGGGTTCATCGTCGTCTCCCAGAGCTGCTCCGGGCTCATTTCCCCCAGGCCCTTGAAACGCGAGATCTCCCAGGAGCCTTCCTTCACCTTCTCCTTCTTGAGCTGCGCCAGCACCTCGGCGAGCTCGTCGTCGTCCAGGCAATAGAGCCGGCGCTGCGGCTTGCCCTTGCCCTGCGAAGGCACCTCGAGCTTGTAGAGCGGCGGCTGCGCGACGTAGAGATGCCCGCTCGCCACGAGCTTGGGCGCATGCATGAAGAAGAACGTGAGGAGCAGCGCCTGGATGTGGCCGCCGTCGACGTCCGCGTCCGTCATCACGATGACCTTGCCGTAGCGCAGGCCCGAGAGATCGACGGCGTCCTCGGCGCCGTGCGGATCGACGCCGATGGCGGTGGCGATCGCCTGCAGCTCCTTGTTCGCTAGCACCGTGCGGCTGTCCTTCGACATGGTGTTCAGCACCTTGCCGCGCAAAGGCAGCAGCGCCTGCGTTTCCTTGTCGCGCGCTTCCTTGGCCGAGCCGCCGGCGGAGTCGCCCTCGACCAGGAAGAGCTCGTTGCGGGTGATGTCGCCCGAGGCGCAGTCGACCAGCTTGCCGGGCAGCGTGGCGATGCCGCTGGATTTCTTCCTTTCGACCTTCTTGCCCTTGGAGAGGCGGGCCATCGCCTGCTCTATCGCGAGCTCGACGATCTTCTTGCCTTCCTCGGGATGCTGGTTGAGCCACAGCTCGAAGGGGTCGCGCACGCACATTTCCAGCAGCTTCGCCGCGTGCCGCGTGGTGAGCTTCTCCTTGGTCTGGCCGTGGAACTGCGTGCGCACGATGCGCGCCGAAAGCGTGAAGCAGGCGCGCTGCCACAGATCGTCGGCGATGATCTTCACGCCCTTCGGCGCGAGCGCGCGCGTGTCGATGAACGCCGAGAGCGCGTCGAAGATGCCCGAGCGGAAGCCCGCCTCGTGCGTGCCGCCCGAGCGCGTGGGAATCAGGTTGACGTGGCTCTCGGCGAATATCTCGCCGTCGGTGACCCAGCCGATCGCCCAGGCGGCGCCTTCGCCCGGCTCGATCTCGGTGATGTCGCTCTGCTGGAAGTGTTTCTCCCCCGTGAACATCGGCGCGACGAGCTCGCGCCCGGCGAGCATGAACTCGAAGTACTGCAGCATGCCGCGCTCGTACTTCCAGGTCTTCTTCTCCCTGCCTTCGACCTCGAGGGTCATGGTCAGGCCCGGCAGGAGATACGCCTTGGAGCGGATCAGGTGCTCGAGCTCGGCGAGAGGAATGTTCGGCGAATCGAAATACTTCGGATCCGGCCAGAGGCGAACGGTGGTGCCGGTCCTCTTCTCCTTGACGCGCTCGGACTTCAGCTTGTTCTTGAGCTCGCCGCCTTCGAACGCGATGGTGTGCTTTTCGTTGCCGCGGTAAACGGTGACTTCGCAGCGCTTGGATAGCGCGTTCGATACCGCGACGCCGACGCCGTGCAGGCCGCCGGAGATGTGATACACGCCGTCGCCCGAGCGGGAGAACTTGCCGCCGGCGTGAAGCATGGTGAAGGCGACTTCCACCGCGGGCTTCTTCTCCTCCGGATGCATGTCGACCGGAATGCCGCGGCCTTCGTCTTCGACCTCGACCGAGCCGTCCTTGTGCACCGTGACGGTGATCTTCTTGCCGAAGCCGGCGAGCGCCTCGTCGACCGCGTTGTCGATCGCTTCCTGCACGATGTGCAGCGGGTGGACGGTGTGCGTGTACATGCCCGGCATGCGGCGCACGGGCTCGAGCCCCTTGAGCGCCTGGATCGCCGATGCGTCGTAAACCTGTTGCTTAGCCATAGTCAGATTGTCGCTTTGTCTTTTC
Organism: Burkholderiales bacterium; assembly: GCA_035525655.1. GTDB lineage: Bacteria > Pseudomonadota > Gammaproteobacteria > Burkholderiales > SG8-39 > SCGC-AG-212-J23. The sequence continues at coordinate 1,106 of DATLDY010000194.1, read as the reverse complement.
TTGCTTCATCGAGGTCGAACTCGGCCTGCAGCTGCATCCAGAAATGCTCGGAGTTGCGAAAGCGCTTCGCGAGGCGGATCGCCGTGTCGGCACTGATGCCGCGCTTGCCGAGGATGATTTCGTTGATGCGCCGCGGCGGGACGCCGAGCTCGCGCGCGAGGGCGTTCTGGCTCAGGCCGGCGGGCTGCAGGAACTGCTCGAAGAGAACTTTCCCCGGGTGGGGCGTGCTGCGTTGTTTTTTCATCTTATGACGGACGCCGTTATATAACGGAATCCGTTATGGCGCAAGTCAGCGCTTGCGCAGGCGATCGACCGGGTTGCCTTTCGCGAATGCTTGCGCGAAGTGCTCGATGCTGGCGGCGATCGATTCGGACAGCGGCGCTTCATCCCATTTCTGTAGCAGCTCTTTCTGCACGCGCAGCGCCTCCGGGTCGCCTGCGAGCAGGCTCTTCACGACCGAATCGACGCGAGCGTCCAAATTTTGAGATGAAGTGACTTCTTCGACGAATCCCCACTCGTACGCCCGCGCGGCGTCGATCGCTTCGCCGGTGAGCACGAGCCACGCGGCGCGGCCGCTGCCCATCAATCGCGGCAGCAGCGCGGCTTCGACGACGGACGGGATGCCGAGGCGCACTTCCGGCATCAGGAAGCGCGTGCCTTCGGCCGCAATGCGCAGGTCGCACGCCGCCGCGATCTCGAGCCCGGCGCCGATCACCGACCCCTGCAAGCGGGCAACGACCGGTACCGGCAATGCGCGGATGGCCGCGCAGACCTCATGAATCAGGGTGATGAACTGGCGCGACGTTTCGTGGGTAAGCGCCGACATCGCCGAGAGGTCCGCGCCAGCGCAGAACGTCTTGCCTTGGCCGCCGAGGACGACGACACGCAGCGCTTTTTCCTCTTTTATCGTTTGGAAACTTTGCATAAGGGCGGTCAGAAGCTCCCAATCGAGCGCGTTTGCCTTCTCGACTCGGTTGAGGAACACACGCGCGACGCCGTCCTTGAGGCTGAGTTCGACCATAAAGAAAAGTGTAATCTGGGTCTGACCCCGATTTCCGAATTCGGGGTCTGACCCCGAATTGGTTTAGGATTTTGCGATGCTGACT
>DATLDY010000159.1:0-3945 GCA_035525655.1 Burkholderiales bacterium | reverse complement strand
CCTCGCCGCCGACATCGGCGGCACGTTCACCGACGTAGCCGCATTCGACGAAGCAAGCGCGCAGCTTCTCCTCGGCAAGACGCTCAGCACGCCGGGCCGCCTCGTCGACGGCATCTCGCACGGCGTGGAGAAGGCCGGAACTCGGTTTGCCGACGCGACGCTCTTCCTGCACGGCTCGACCATCGCGATCAACACCATGCTCGAGCGCACCGGGGCGAGGACGGCCCTCCTCATCACCGAGGGCTTCCGCGACACCTACGAGATCGGGCGCATCAATCGCCCCGATGCCTACAACCTCTTCTTCAGGAAGCATGTGCCGCTTGTCGAGCGCGCGCTGCGCTTCGAGGTGCGCGAGCGCATGCTCGCCACCGGGGAGGTGCTGACGCCGCTCGATGAGCAAGGGGTGCACGCGCTCTGCGACCAGCTGGTCGCGGCGAAGGTGGACGCGGTGGCGATCCTGCTCCTGCACTGCTACGTCAACCCGTCGCACGAGCAGCGCGTGAAGGCGATCGTGCAGCAACGCCTTCCCAACGCGTTCGTCACCGCGTCGCACGAGCTCTCGCAGGAGTACCGCGAGTTCGAGCGCTGCTCCACCACGGTGGCGAACGCCTTCATCGGACCGCGCGTGAGCCGCTACGTCGCCGAGATCGATGCGCATATCAAGAAGGAAGGCTTCGAGGGCGCCTTCCTGCTGGTGCAATCGACGGGCGGGCTGTACCAGTCGCGCCAGGCGCAGGTGGAATGCGTGCGCATGCTCGAATCCGGCCCCGCGGCGGGCGTGGTCGGTGCGCAGGCCCTTTGCCGCGAGTTGCAGCTCGCCGACGCCGTGGCCTTCGACATGGGCGGCACCACCGCCAAGGCGGGCGTGATCTACCAGGGCGAGGTACTCACCGCGAGCACCGCGCTGGTGGGCGGCTACAACGAGGCGCTGCCGATCCAGATACCGATGGTGCACATCTCGGAAGTGGGCACCGGCGGCGGCAGCATCGCGCAGGTCGACGCGGCCGGCGGCCTGCGCGTCGGGCCGCAAAGCGCGGGCGCCGACCCCGGCCCCGCATGCTATGGCCTCGGCGGCACGCGGCCGACCGTCACCGACGCCAACCTTGTCCTTGGCCGGCTCGCCGCCGACCGCTTCCTCGGCGGCGAGATGAAGCTCGACGAAGCCGCCGCGCGCCGCGCCATAGAAGCGCATATCGCAAAACCACTGGGCCTGAGCTTGTCCGAGGCCGCCGCCGGAATCCTGCGCATCGCGGTGTCGGCCATGTCGTATGCGGTGAAAGGCGTTTCGACGGAGCGTGGCCTCGACGCGGCGGCCTTCGCGCTCATTGCCTACGGGGGCGCCGGGCCCCTGCATGCCTCGCAGATCGCGCGCGAGATCGGCATGTCGCGGATCATCGTGCCGCGCGCGCCGGGACACTTCTGCGCCTTCGGCATGCTGCACTCGGACCTGCGCTACGACTTCGTGCGCACCTGGTTCACGCGCCTCGAGGACGCGTCCTTCGCCGACATCGAGCGCGTCTACGCCGAGCTGGTCGCGCAGGGCAGGAAGGCGCTCGAGGAAAGCGCCGTGCGCTTCACGCGCACCACCATCGCCTATGCGGCGGACATGCGCTACGTGGGCCAGGAGCATCCGGTGACGGTCGACCTCTCGCCGTCGGTGTTCAAGAAGCGCAATCGCGACGCGATCAAGCACCACTTCGACGAGGTGCACCAGCTGCGCTATGGCACCAGCGCGCCGGAAGAGCGCGCCGAGATCGTGAGCCTTCGCGCCACGGTCACCGGTCTTTTGGCGAAGCCGCCCCTGGAAAAGATCTCCCGCGGCAGCCCCACCCCCTCCTCCACGGCGCGACGCGGCACCCGCCTGGTGCACTTCAACGGTAAAGCGGTGAAAACTTCGACCTACGCCCGCGCCGCGCTCAAGGCCGGCAACCGGGTCGCCGGCCCCGCGCTCATCGAGGAGCATGCGTCGACCACGGTGCTGCTGCCCGGCGACCGCATGAAGGTGGACGGTTTCGGCAACCTGGTGATCGAGGTGGGCAGGCGATGAAGCGGAAAAAAGCCGACGCCGTCCTGACCGAGATCGTGCGCAACGGCGTCATCGCCGTGACCGAGGAGATGAAGACCAACCTCATGCGCACGGCCTACAACATGATCATCTACGAGGCGCTCGACTTTACCTGCGGCCTCTTCACCGCCGACGGCCGCACCGTATCCATCGGCATGGGGCTGCCGAGCTTCATCCGCGGCATGGCGAACGTGGTGCGCGCCGAGCTCGAGCATTTCGGCCCCGACGGCGTCGAGCCGGGCGACATCCTGGTGACGAACGACGCCTACACCACCGGCAGCCACCTGAACCACTTCACGTTCAGCATCCCGATCTTCGAGCGCGGCAAGCTTTGCGGCTGGACGGCGTGCATGGCGCACTGGCCCGACGTCGGCGGCACCCTCGCCGGGGTCACCACCGACATCTATTCGGAGGGCATCCAGATCCCGCTGATGAAGTACCAGAAGGCGGGCGTGGTCAACCAGGAGCTCGTCGACATCATCCGCATGAACGTACGGATACCTGAGCGCGCGATGGGCGACCTGCGCGCGCAGGTGATCGCGGTCAAGACGGGCGAGCGCCGATTCCTGGAATTAGTTAAAAGATATGGGAGGGACGAGGTGGCGGCGGCCATCGAGAACATCATGGACAACTCGGAGGCGGCGGCGCGCGCGCGCACGCGCACCATCCCCGACGGCACGTATGAAGCCGAGTCCTTCATGGACGACGACGGCTACACCGTGGGCCAGCGCATCCCGCTGAAAGTCCGGGTGATCAAGAAAGCCGACGGGATGACGATCGACCTTTCGCAGCTCTCCCCGCAGGTGCAGGGCTTCTTCAACTCGGGCCCGAGCACCGGGCAGTCCTGCGCGCAGGTGGCCTACAAGTGCCTCACCTCCCCCACCGACTATCCGGTGAACGACGGCAGCTTCCGCTCGCTCAAGGTGATCGTGCCCAAGGGCACGGTGGTCAGCGCCGTGAAGCCGGCGGCGATGCGCTGGTGGATGACCTTCCCGATGACGATCATCGATACCTGCATCAAGGCAGTGTCCGACGCGATCCCCGAGCGCACCGCCGCCGCGCACCATGCCGATCTCGTCTTCGCCCTGATCCACGGCATCTCGCCGCGCGACGGGCGCTTCTATATAGCGGCGTGCGGCCCGGCGGGCGGCGGCTGGGGCGCGCGCCACAATGGCGATGGCATGAGCGGCGTCGTGTGCTCGAACGACGGCGACACGCACAACAGCCCCTGCGAGCAGCTCGAGGCCAAGTACCCGCTCCTGTTCGAGCGCTTCTGCCTGCGCACCGACTCCGGCGGTCCCGGCCGGCACCGCGGCGGCCTCGGCACCGAGCAGGTGGTGCGCGCCCTGTCGCCCATCACGGTCGACGTGCAGGCCGAGCGTATGCACTGCGCGCCGTGGGGCATCCGCGGCGGCATGGCGGGCAAGGGCAACTACGTCACCACGCGCGTCGACGGCAAGGTCGACTCGGACCGCCCGAACGCGAAGCTGCGCAACGTCCGCCTGAAAGCCGGCGATGCCTTGATCCTGCGCACCGGCGGCGGCGGCGGATTCGGCCCGCCGCGCGAGCGTCCGGTGGACGTGGTGGCGAACGACGTGCGCCAGGGCTACGTCAGCGCCGACGTCGCGCGCGATGCCTATGGGGCGGTGCTCGACGCCGACGGCCGCGTCGACGTCGAGCGGACGAAAACTACTCGGGCTTGATGCCCGCGGCCTTGACGATCGTCGCCCAGCGGGCGATGTCTCCCTTGATCTGCTCGGCGAACTGCTCGGGCGTGTTTCCCACCGGCTCGATGCCGTCCCTGACCAGGCGCTCCTGGAAGTCGGGCCGCGCGATGATCGCGCGCGAATCGGCGTTCACCTTGCGCACGATTTCCGGCG
>DATLDY010000136.1:0-3054 GCA_035525655.1 Burkholderiales bacterium | reverse complement strand
TTCCTAAAAGCACCGTCGGGGTCATTTCTTCACCGTGTCGGGGAGGGTGATGCGGCGGAAGACCTCGTCGAGCTCGCCGGCCTCGTTGTACATGCCCTCGACCTTCCAGCGTTCCCGCGAGACGAGGTCGATCACGGCCTGGGCGAGCTCGCCGGTCTTGGTCTTGTCGGCGGGATAGATGCGGAAGGCGCCGTTGATTTGCTCCACACGTCCCAACGCGCTCAGCTTTTCCGCATTGGCACCCTGCGCCTGCAGCACCACGGCGCCGGCGCGGTCGGACATGCCGCGGAGCTCCGCGGGGGTGCCGTTGGCGACGATGCGGCCGCGGTCGATGATGATGGCGCGCGTGCAGGCGGCGTCGACCTCTTCGAGGATGTGCGTCGAGAAAATGATCGCCTTGTTGGCGCCGAGCTCCTTGATGAGGTTGCGCACCTCGTGCTTCTGGTTCGGATCGAGGCCGTCGGTCGGCTCGTCCATGATCAGGACCTGCGGGTCGTGGATCAGCGCCTGCGCGAGGCAGGTACGGTGCTTGTAGCCTTTGGAGAGCGTGTCGATCGACTGGTGCAGCACCGACTCGAGGAAGCACAGCTCGACCACGTGATTGACCGCCTTCTTGCGCGCGCTGCCATCGAGGCCGCGCAGCTCGGCGATGAATTCCAGGAAGCTCTTCACCGTCATGTCGGGATACGAGGCGGCGTTCTCCGGCAGGTAGCCGATCAGGCGCTTCGCCTCGATGGGCGACTCGAGGACGTCGTACGTGCCGACCTTGATCTTCCCGGCGGTCGGCGGCATGAACCCGGTGATCATGCGCATGGTGGTCGACTTGCCGGCGCCGTTCGGGCCGAGGAAGCCGAGCACTTCGCCGCGCTCCACGGTGAAAGAGATGCCGTCGACCGCGCGCTTCTGGCCGAAGGCCTTGACCAAGTTGTCGATCTGGATCACTGCAGACTTTCGAGAGGGCGGCTTAAAATCAGGCGGCGATTCTCGCACAAGCCGAAGGACTAAGCCCATGCTGACGTTAGGAAGAATCTTCGCCGCGGCCCTGCTGGCGCTCGCCGTGACCCCCGCGCTCGCGCAGAAATATCCGGCCAAGCCGGTGCGCATCATCGTGCCCTTCGCGCCGGGCGGCGGCTCGGACTTCATCGCGCGCTTCATGGCGCAGCGCCTGACCGAGGCCTTCGGCAAGCAGGTGATCGTCGAGAACAAGCCGGGCGCGGGCGGCGTCCTCGGCATCGAGCAGGGCGTGAAGGCGCCCCCCGACGGGTACACCCTCACGCTGATCGCTTCGAGCTATACCGTGAATCCGTCGATCTACAAGCTCAGCTTCGATCCGGTCAACGACATCACGCCGGTGATCCAGCTCTCGCAGGGCCCGCTCCTCGTCGTGGTCAAGCCGTCGCTGCCCGCGAAAAACCTGAAGGAGCTCATCGCCCTCGCGAAAGCGAAGCCGGGCCAGGTCAACTTCGCGTCGTCCGGGCAGGGCAGCGTCATCCATCTCGCCACCGAGCTCTTCGACAGCATGGCTGGCATCAAGATGAACCACATCCCGTACAAAGGCACCGGCCCGGCGCTAACCGACACGCTCGGCGGGCAGACGGATGTGTTCTTCAGCAGCACCGCGACCGCGATGCCGCACGTGCAGGCAGGCAAGCTGCGCGCGTTGGCGGTGACGACGGCAAAGCGCATTCCCGCGCTCCCCGATGTGCCGACCGTCGCCGAAGCCGGCGTGCCCGGCTACGACGTGACGCTATGGCACGGCCTCATCGGCCCGAAGGGATTGCCCAAGGAGGTCGTCGAGCGCGTGAATGCCGAGGCGACGAAGGCGCTCAAGCTGAAGGAAACCGCGGAGCAACTCCAGAACGACGGCGTCGCCCCCGCCGGCGGCTCGGCGCAGCAATTCGCCGCCACGATCAAGAACGAAATCGGCATGTGGCGCAAGGTCGTCACCGATGCCGGCGTGAAGGTGGAGTAATACGGAAAAAAAAGGGGTCAGAGCAATTTTCCTGTAACACCTACGCGCGTTAGTAGTTACAGGAAAATTGCTCTGACCCCTTTTCCTTTTCCCAGCGTCAGAAGCGTTTCTTGATCCCCACGCTGAACCCGCCCGGCAGCACGCCCAGCACCATCGGCGAGCGCCTGTGCGCAAAATAGCCGGACGCAGTTCCGATCGCGAAGGCCGCCAGCACGTCGGTCTGCCAGTGCTCCTGCACCTTCATGCGCGCGATAGCAGCGTACGCCGGCAAAAGCTCGAGCGCGTACACCGCGGGATTTTCATGTCCGTATTCGAGAACGTAGGGCGTGACGAGCGCGGCGAGCTGCGAGACTTCGCCGCTTGGGAAGCTGCGCCCGCCCTTGCGCCATTGATCCGGATCGTCGGTGTCGCGCGGCCGCTCCCGGCCGAAGGCGGGCTTCGCCGCCAGGACGATGACGCTCGTCAGCGCAACCGAATCGATCGATTGCCACGCGGTTCTGCCGAGCCGTGTCTCACCGCCTTCCCAGAGTGCGAGCCCCACTCCGGCGGCCAGGCTCCCGTAGCGCACGATGTCCTGCACGCCCGTTTTCCAGATGCCGTTGTCATCCCGATTCCAGCGGTGATCGATCCCGAGCGGACCGCCACCGGCGTTAGCGGCTGCGCTGAGGAACCCGGCGACAAGAATCGTCCATTTCATGCGGCGAGGTTATGCCAGATGCGCAGGAAAAGGGGTCAGAGCAATTTTCCTGTAACACGTACGTGCGTAGCCTTAGGTGTTACAGGAAAATTGCTCTGACCCCTTTTCCTGATGTCATCGTCATAGGCGCGGGCGCGGCGGGCCTTGCCGCGGCCAATGAGCTCGCGCGCGCCGGTCGATCGGTCCTCGTGCTCGAGGCGCGCGAGCGCGTAGGTGGCCGTTGCTGGACGCGGCGCATGCCGGGCCTGGAAATTCCCGTGGAGCTCGGCGCTGAGTTCATCCACGGCGAAGCGGACGTCACATACCGGATGCTGAAGCGGGCGGGCCTTAGCGCCGTCGATTCCGTGCGCGAGCAGCGGTACGTCGCGAATGGGCGGCTGCGCTC
>DATLDY010000120.1:0-7193 GCA_035525655.1 Burkholderiales bacterium | reverse complement strand
AACGAGGTGGTGCGGATTGCATGGGGATCGCAGCCGATCATGCTGAATCCCCCTGCCGCGCTCACCGGACCGGTCACGCTCCCCGGCGGGCTTCAGTACGCGTCGTACAGGCTGGTGATCATCGCGACGGGCACGCTGGTCGCGGTGTTGCTGTACTTGCTCGTGACGAAGACGCGCGTCGGCATGCTGGTGCGCGCCGGCGCCTCGAATCGCGAGATGGCGACCGCGATGGGCGTCGATATACGCCGGCTCTTCACGGCGGTATTTGCACTCGGCGCAGCGCTCTGCGCGCTCGCCGGCGCGATGCTCGGACCGATCCTCGCCGTGCAGGTTGGCATGGGCGAGAACATCCTGATCCTCGCGTTCGTGGTGATCGTCATCGGCGGAATCGGGTCGATTCGCGGCGCGTTCGTCGGCTCGCTCCTCGTCGGCATCGTCGATACGAGCGGCCGGGCCTTCCTGCCGATCATCTTCTCCGCCTTCCTGCCGCCGCAGCTCGCGAGCGCCGCCGGGCCCGCGGTGGCGTCGATCCTCATCTACCTGCTGATGGCCGTGGTGCTGTACTTCCGGCCGCAGGGCCTGTTCCCCGCCCGCGGATGAAGCGCGCGCTCGCCGTCTTTGTTGCGCTCGCGGCATTCCCGCTCGTCATGCAGGCGCTGGATGCGCTCTTCTACGTCAGCCTGGCGAGCCGCGTGCTCATCTATGCAATCGCGGCGACCAGCCTCAACCTCGTGCTGGGCTACGGCGGCATGGTCAGCTTTGGCCATGCGGCGTTCTTCGGCGCGGGCGCCTTTGTCGTCGGCATCCTCGCGGTCGAAGGCGTGCGCAGCGCGTGGATTGCCTGGCCGGCCGCGGTGGCGGTGGCGGCGCTGGCGGCGCTCCTCATCGGCGCCTTGTCGCTGCGCACGCGGGGCGTGTACTTCATCATGATCACGCTCGCCTTTGCGCAGATGATCTATTACATCTTCGTCTCGCTGAAGGCCTATGGCGGCGACGACGGCCTTTCGATGCCCGGGCGTTCAACCATCGCGCCGGATGTTGCGCTCGGCAACGACATGGCCTGGTATTACCTGGTGCTCGCCATCCTGGGCCTGGTGATCTACGGCATCCACCGCCTCGTGCATTCGCGCTTCGGCCGCGTGATCGACGCGATCCGCGAGAACGAGGCGCGCGCCGGGGCCATCGGCTTCCCGGTGTACCGCTACAAGCTGCTGTGCTTCGTCATCGCCGGCGCCATCGGCGGACTTGCCGGCGCGCTGATCGCCAACCAGTCGAGCTACGTCAGCCCGAGCCTGCTGCACTGGATCCAGTCCGGCACGCTGATGATCATGGTGATCCTCGGCGGCGTCGGCACGCTGTGGGGCGGCCTCATCGGCGCGGCCGTGCTCCTCGGCCTCGAGCACCTGATCACCGACTATCGCATCGGCTGGCTCGCCGCCCTCGCGCCCAACTACCAGGACCATGCCGGGCTCGCCGTGGGCGTCGTGCTTCTTGCGATCGTCATGCTGGCGCCCGAGGGCATTGCCGGCCTCTTCAAGGCAAAGCGCCATGCTTGAGCTGCGCGGCGTATCGAAGCGCTTCGGCGGCGTGATCGCCACCGACGACGTGACGCTCGAGGTGGCGAAGGGCGAGGTGCACGCCCTCATCGGACCGAACGGCGCCGGCAAGACGACGCTCATCGGCCAGATCTCCGGCGTGCTGCCCACCGATAACGGCCGCATCGTCTTCAACGGCGCGGACATCACGCGGCTCGCCGCGCATACCCGCGTCGCCTCCGGGCTCGCCCGCAGCTACCAGATCACCAGCATCTTCCGCCGCTTCAGCGTCCTCGATAACCTCGCGCTCGCCGTGCAGGCGCGAAGCGGCTCGAGCTTCTCGTTCTGGCGGCCGGTGAATAGCGAGCGCGAGCTGTTCGACCAGGCGAGGGCCATCGCCGGCGAAATCGGCCTTTCAGCAAAGGTCGATACCACGGCAGCAACGCTCGCCCATGGCGAGCAGCGCGCCCTCGAGGTGGGCCTTGCGCTCGCCACACGCCCGCAGCTCGTGCTGCTGGATGAGCCAATGGCCGGCATGGGACCGCAGGAATCGCAGGACATGATCACGCTCATCCGGCAGGTGCGCGAGCGCGTCACGGTGCTCCTGGTCGAGCACGACATGGACGCGGTCTTCCGCCTCGCGGACCGCATTTCGGTGCTGGTGGCCGGCCGCGTGATCGCCACCGGCGCGCCGGCGGCGATCCGCGCCGACCCGGCGGTGCGCAAGGCCTATCTCGGGGAAGAGCTTGCTGCTTAGCGTGCAAAACCTGGAGACCGCCTACGGCGCGAGCCAGGTGCTCTTCGGCATCGATCTCGACATTGCAGCCGGCGAAGTCGTGACGCTTCTTGGCCGCAACGGCATGGGGAAGACCACCACCGTGCGCTCGATCATGGGCCTGACCAGCGCCCGCGCGGGGACGATCCGCTTCCGCGACCGGCCGATCGAGCGCGAGGCCCCCGATCGCATCGCGCGCATGGGCATCGCCCTCGTGCCCGAGGGCCGGCAGATCTTTCCGAATCTGTCCGTCTGGGAGAACCTTGCCGCCTTCGCCGGCAACCGCTCGGGCCGCGCGGATCCGTGGACGCCCGAGCGCGTGCTCGAGCTCTTTCCGAACCTCAGGGAACGCGCGAAGAATGCCGGCAACCAGCTCTCGGGCGGCGAGCAGCAGATGCTCGCCATCGGCCGCGCGCTGGTGACCAATCCGCACTTGTTGATACTCGATGAAGCCACGGAGGGGCTCGCCCCGCTCGTGCGCGAAGAAATCTGGCAATGCCTCGCGAGGTTGCGCGAGTCCGGGCAGACGATCCTGGTGATCGACAAGTATATCGAGCGCCTCGTCCGCCTGGCGGACCGGCATACCATCATCGAGCGCGGGCGCGTCGCCTGGCGCGGCACCTCGGCCGAGCTCGACGCTGACCGCGAGCTCTGGCACCGCTACCTGGGAGTGTGATGGAATCGCTGCTCGACTTCGCGGGGAAATGGCTGATCGTCGGATTCTTCCTCGTCGCTGGACTTTCCAACCTGACGAAGGCGCGCGTCGCCGACCACGTCGAGCGCATGGCGGGCTTCGGCGTACCGTTTCCCGCGACGGCGTTCTGGCTTGGCATAGCGGTCCAGCTCACCGGGTGCGCGCTCGTGATCCTCGACTGGCACCCGGCGGTCGGCGTCATATGCCTCATCGTGTTCATCATCGCCGCCACCGCGATCTTCCATCGCTTCTGGGAGAAGAACGACCCGATGCAGCGCAACATGTCGCGGCTCAATCTGCTCGCCAACCTTGCGATCCTCGGCGGGCTGCTGCTCCTGCTCGAGAACCTGAAATGAAAGCGCACGATTTCCGCTGGCCGGCGTCAGCGCAGGCCATTACCCGGATCCAGGATGAACGCCGCCGACTGGCAGTCGAGCGCGCGCTGCAATCGCCGTTCTGGAAGCGCCGATTGCCGAAGCTGGATCTAGCTCGGGTGCATGAGCCCGACGTCTGGCGCCGCATCCCCGTGCTGACGAAAGACGACCTGCGGCAGATCCCGCCCGAGCGCTTCCACGAGGAGTTCTGCATCGCGCCGCGCACCGAGGTGCTCGAGTACTGGCGCTCGGGCGGCGCCACCGGACGGCCGCTCTTCTACCCGCGCTCGGCCGAGGACATGGTGACCAACATCATGGCCTTCGAGCGCGCCTGGGCGTTGATCGGCGCCACCGCGGCGGACTGCGCGCACATCTCGTTTCCGCTGGGCGTGCACCCGGTCGCGCATCTCTACGCTCGCGCCGCGATCAACCTCGGCATCGGCACCGTGTGGTGCGGTGCCGGCACCAACACGCCCTCCGAGACGCAGCTCGAGCTCATCGAGCAGCTCAAGCCGACGATCTGGATCGGCATGGCGAGCTACGGCCTGCACCTCGCCAACCTTGCCGAGGTGAAAGGCATCGATCTTTCGCGCTCGACGGTGAAGAAACTGCTGGTGGCCGCCGAGCCGCTCTCGCCGGTGAAGCGCGAGAAGCTCGAGCGCGCCTGGGGCGCGGAGGTGTTCGACCACTTCGGCATGACGGAGGCCGCCATCGTCTCCGGCGAATCCCTCGGCCACAACGGCCTGCATGCCTTCAACGACCTCTGGTACCTCGAGGTACTGGACGAGGCCGGCGAGCCGGTCGCCGAGGGCGAGGTCGGCTCGCTCGTGGTGACGGCGCTGTGGTCGAACACCATGACGCCGTTCCTGCGCTGGAGCTCGGGCGACCTCGTCTCCCTCTCGCCCTCCGCGGGAGGCAATCACCCGTGGTCCATCTTCCCGGTCATGCGCCATGCGCGGCGCACGGTCGGCTTCTTCAAGGTGCGCGGCGTCAACATCAACCATGCCGATCTCGAGGACGCGATGTTCCGCGACCCCGATGTCGTCGACTTCCGCGCCGAAGTCACCAACGAAGGCGCGAACGATGTGCTGCACCTGCATGTGGAGACGCGCGCCGGCCAGAGCGGCGCTATCGTCGACATGATGCGCAAGACCTTCCAGGTGACGCCGGAGGTGACGCTCCTCGCGCGCGGGACCATTGCGAAGGATTTCGAGGCCAACGTCAAGGCGCCGCGGTTCGTGGACCGCAGAGGATGATGAGAGCGCTCATCGCCCTCCTCCTGGTCCTGTCTGCCCCCTTGCAGGCTCAGGACTATCCGGCGAGGAGCGTGCGCCTCATCGCTGCGGCGGCGCCGGGCGGTAATCCCGACGTGCTGGCGCGCATGCTCGCGGCTCGGCTGTCCGACACCTTCGGCCGCCCCTTCATCGTGGAAAACGTGCCGGGCGCCGGCGGCGTGGTCGCGGCCGAGCAGGTAGCGCGGGCGAATCCAGACGGGCATGTGCTGATGCTGGGCGACTCGGGCGCGCTCGCCATCAATCCGGCGCTCAACTCCAAGCTGACCTACCAGCCGCTGCGCGATTTCACGCTGATCACGGCGCTCGCCGCGGTGCCCACTGTGCTCGTGGCGCCGCCCAGCGTGCCAGCGGCGACGCTGCGGGAATTCATCGCGCTCGCCCGGTCCAGGCCCGGCGCGCTGAGCTATGGCTCGGCCGGCAACGGCTCGGTGCATCACCTGACGATGGCGGTGTTCGCGGCGCGCGCTGGCATCGACATGCTGCACGTCCCCTACAAGGGCGGCACGGCGCTCGTGGGCGCACTTCTCGGCGGGGAAGTCCAAGCCGGCTGGTCCGGGATCCCGAACGTGGCCGCGCACATCAAGGCCGGGAAGCTGCGCGTCTACGCGATCAGCACGCTGCGCCGCTCGGCGAGCCTGCCCGACGTGCCGACGGCCATCGAGCAAGGCTATCCGGGCTTCGACATCGCGACGGTCATCGGCCTGCAGGCGCCGGCCGGCGCGCCGCGCGAAGTCGTGGCTCGCCTGCAGTCGGCAGTGGCGAAGATCATGCGCGAGAGAGAGATCGCGGAGCGCATGACGAACCTTGGCATGGAGCTCATGGAAAACGGCACCGAGCATTACGCGCGCTTCGTGCGCGAGGACATGGAGCGCTATGCGCAGGCCGTGAAAGCCGCCGGTGTCCAGCACGAATAGCCTCGACCGCGTCCGCACGGACGTCGTCGGCAGCCTTTTGCGGCCGGCGCTATGGAAGGAGGCACGGCAGCAGTTGGAGAGCGCAAGGCTGTCCGCAGCCGAGTTCGCCCACATCGAGCTCGAGTGCGTCAAGCGCCACCTCGCGCTGCAGGAGGAACTCGGACTCGACGTCGTCACCGACGGCGAGCTGAGCCGGCTCAATTTCCAGGACAGCTTCGGCCTCGCGGTCAGCGGCTATGCCACGGCGGCCGAGACGGTGGGCACGCACGAGCGTCGCGTGGCGGGAGCAACACCCCTCGCGCGATGGGATATCCCGGACCTTGCGGGTCCCGGCACGCCGGTCGTGCATCGGCGCCCGGTGACGGAAAAGCTCGCCCTGCGAAGGAATGTGCCGCTCGAGGAATATCGCCGCGCCGCGCCGCTTGCGAAGACGCCGGTGAAGGTGTCGCTCATCGGGCCAGATCGCATCCAGCAGCGCTTCGATCATGGCGCCTCCAAGGCCGTGTACCCATCCGTGGACGCGTTCCTCGACGACGTGGTGGCGATCCAGCAGCGCATGATCCGCGAGCTGGTCGACGCGGGCTGCCGCTACGTGCATATAGACGAGCCGGGGTACACGGCCTACGTCGACGCGCCTTCGATGGACGCAATGAAGAAGCGCGGCGAGGACCCGATGGAGAATTTCTCGCGCTCGCTGAAGGCGAATGCCCGCGTGGTCGAGGGATTCCCGGGCGTCACCTTCGGCATCCACCTCTGCCGCGGCAACCAGCGCAGCATGTGGCACCGCGAGGGCGGCTACGATGCCATCGCCGAGCGACTGTTCAATGAGCTGCCCCACCAGCGCTTTCTCCTCGAGTACGACAGCCCGCGCGCCGGGAGCTTTGCGCCGCTTCGCTTCGTGCCCAGGGACAAGACCGTCGTGCTCGGCCTGGTGAGCACCAAGGTGCCGGAATTGGAACCGGTGGACGCGCTCGCCCGCCGCATCGAAGAAGCGGCGAAGTACGTGCCGCTCGAGCGCCTGGCGATCAGCCCGCAATGCGGCTTCGGCTCGGACGTGGTCGGCAATCTCGTCAACGAGGACGATCAGCGGCGCAAGCTCGCGCGCGTGGTCGAGGCCGCGCGAAAGGTATGGAAATGAACGAACAGCTGCACATCGGCCTTTTCGACTGGGTCGAAGCGTCGGACACGCGCTCGCCCGGCCTTGTCTATGCGCACAAGCTCGCGCTCGCCGAGGCAGCCGACAAGGCGGGGCTGCACTCCTACCTCCTCGCCGAGCACCAGGGCACGCCGCTGTCGATCAACGGCGCGCCGAGCGCGCTGCTCGCGGCGATGACCCAGCGCACCAAGCACCTGCGCCTCGGGGCCCTCACCTTCTGCCTGCCCTGGTACGACGCCTACCGCTTCTACAACGAGGTGTGCATGCTCGACCAGCTCTCCGGCGGCCGCCTCGAGCTCGGCGTGGGGCGCGGCGTGTCGCCGATCGAATCGCGCATTTTCGGCCTGTAGAACATCGACGAATCGAGGGAGCGCTACCGGGAAACGCTGGATACGTTCTTCGCGGCCTGCGCGTCACCGACCATGAAGGTGAACGGCGTGGAGGCCGAGC
>DATLDY010000108.1:0-7026 GCA_035525655.1 Burkholderiales bacterium | reverse complement strand
GCGCTGGCCCGTAGCGCGCTTTGGCGGCGGGCGCGTGCCGCGCTCATCGCTCGCGACTGGTACACGGCGTCCTTGGCCAGGGCGGCGATGAGGTTGCCGTGGACCACGCGCTCGCCGCACGAGCAGCACGCAAGCTCGGTGCTGAAACGCAGCGAGCGGGTCGGTTCCGCGGGAACGAACGTGTTGCAGTCGCAGGAAGCGCAGTGCGCAGGAAGCTCGCCGACATGGAAGGTCAGCGTCTCCCCTTCGGCCACGTCCTGCAGACGCGCCTCGTGTCCTTTCTGCTCCTCCTGCATCAGAAGCTCGATGACGTGGAGGAACGCCTGCAGTGGCATCTGGGCGCGCCCGGCAGTCCAGCGCGAGAGCGTGTTCTCGGGTACGCGCAAAAGGCTCGCGAGGGCCTGCGTACTTCCTTGTATATCCGCTGCCCGCGTGAGCGCGCGCGTGAAGATGGTGTCAGCCATGTTGTTGCCCTTTTGTGGCGTGTATTCGATCCGAGCCCTGGACGCTCGGTGGGGGGGATTTCTGCCGAAAAACATCGCTTCCGGGGGCAGAAACCCACGGTGCGCCCGAAGCTATCCGCTGTCAACGGATGTGAGCAGCGGCCCGCCAATTTGCGGGATTGGCTACGACCGTTCGGCGGTGCTGCCTCTAGGCCGGGGCGCCGAGATCCAGCTCGAATTGCTCGCTAGGCGAGTAGTCGAAGAGGGATCGGCCCGATTCGCCCATCGCGGAACGAAGCTCGTCCGCCGTGCAGCCCAGCTCGGTTGCCCAGTTGTGCAGCAGGTCGAAATCGTTATCGGGTTCCATGCCCCGATCTTTCAACAGGCCCGTCGCGCCTGTCTAGCGCGGCGGGCGAATCGCTACGAATTGAGGGCTCGCCCTTCGCGTAAACGCGACGAAATCTCGGCTTCCGCCGCCAGCCAGTCCTCGGTTTCGTATCCCGGCCCGAAGCCGCGCTGCTCGGCGCGGTAATACGCAGCCTCCGCGATCCACCGCTGCACGTCGGCCTGCGAGGGTTGCGCCTGGGACGACTGGGGTTGTAACACCTTGGGCGCGGACTCTTTTGCTCGGGGCGTAGCGCGTCGTTCTCTCATCACATTTCCTTAGGAGCGTTGCGACGGCGCCCATGCTGCCTTGTGCAGCAGCTCCGGCGATGCCGGAAATCCCGCATTTCGAATGTGGGCGAATCAACTACAAGTTGCTGCGATGCCCCCGTGTCGTGCCTTTCAGCGGGTTTTCTTTCAACGATCGGGCCGTGCGATCGCGGCCGATCAAAATCCCGCCCGCTATCAAGACGATCAACGCGATCACCAGGAGCCATGCCCAGCCGACGTCCATTTCCAATCCTTTCGGTGTGTGAGCGGCAGTTGCAAGAATCGACGTTGTCGCGCGGCGCATGGACGTGACGCCTAGCAGTTCGGTTGACCGAAGACGTGGCCCAGAAGGTAGCCAAGGTCACCACCCAACGCCCCGCACCATGGCGACGCCCAAAGCCAGATCTTCCTGACATCCAATCGGACTAGCGCGCGGCACCATCGCGGACTTGATAAAGAAAGGTCCGATGAAAAATATTCTGCAGAACAAGGGTGTGCCGGTCGACAAGCAGCGCTTCACCTGGCGCGAGCTGGTGCAGAAGCCGATCAGCAAGCTCGACGACGACGCGTATACGCGCGTGCGCATCATCCTCATGAACGGCATCGAGCACGAGGCGCTGCGCTTCTCGCACGCGTGCGCGCGCATGAACGCCCCTCTGCAGCGCAACCTGGCCGAAATCCGCCGCGTCGAGCATCACCAGGCGACGCTGATCAACTGGCTGATCGGGCCGGACCACTCGCCGCTCGAGACCACCATCGCCTACGAGCAGGTCGCCATCGATGTCACCGCCGCGGTGGCGATGAAGGAGCCCGATCCCTACCTGGCGCAGGTCTACCGCTTCGGGCTGCTCGAGGACTTCGACCACATGTACCGCTACTCCGCGCTCCTCGACCGGCTCGAGGGCAAGGACGCGAACAACATCCTGCAGAGCTACACCGACATCCTGCCCGGGCGCCCGACGGTCGACGAGCATCGCGCGCCGATCGACGATTTGCGCAATCCGTACGACCGCAAGAAAGCCGCGCCGCTCTCCAAGCTGCACGCGCTGACGATCATGGCGGGCGAGCAGCAGACGCATAACTTCTACATGAACATCGGCCCGATGTACGCCGATCCGGTGGCGCGGCAGCTCTATGCCGAGATCGCCTCGATCGAGGAGCAGCACGTCACCCAGTACGAGTCGATCATCGATCCCGAGGAGAGCTGGCTGGAGAAGTGGGTCCTGCACGAGGTCGCCGAGGTCTACAACTACTACGGCTGCATGCAGCAGGAGACCAACCCGCGCATCAAGGCGATATGGGAGCGCTTCCTCGATTATGAGCTCGGCCACCTGCACGTCGCCGTGGAGGCATTCGAGAACTTCGAGAAGCGCGATGCAGCGGAGATCCTGCCCAAGGAGCTGCCGGCGCCGATCGAGTTCGCCTCGCAGCGCGAGTTCGTGCGCGAGACTCTGGCGAACGAGGTCGACCTGCGTGCCAACGGCACGGAAATCGTGCCGAAGGACGAGGAGAGCAAAGCCTCGCTCGCCTATCGCAAGGCCGTCAACGCGGGCGGCTCGCCGTCCGAAACCGTCGCCGCCGGCTACCGCTGGGCGCCCGGATCCGAACTCAAACTGAAGGTGGCCTGAATGCAAACCGTTACGGAAGTCGGCAGCAACCACAGCGGCATGGACGTTTCGCCCACCGCGGATGAGATGCTCGAGAACACCGAGCTCACCAAGCCGCGGCGCGGCGACGAGCGCGAGCTCGCCAAGATCCGCGCCGAGTACGGCTCGGAGGCCGAGCCGGTGGGCACGCTGCCCGAAGGCGGCGACGGCTTGCGCACGCTTCTCATGGACAAGCTCGGCGAGCGGCTCGCCTTCGAGCGCAGCGGCACGCGGCTATACGACGCGCTCCTCGTCAAGTGCAAGTCCGCCGACGGCGCGATCCCGCAGAAGGAGGTGCAGCACATCCGCGACGAGGAGGCGATGCATTTCGCGCTGTGCGGCGCGGCGATACAGGCCCTGGGCGGCGATCCGACCGAGCAGACGCCGTGCGCGGACATCGCCGGCGTCGAGGGCATGGGCCTCATGCAGGTGCTCACGGACCCGAAGACCACCGTGGCGCAGGCCCTGCACGCGATCCTGGTTGCCGAGATGACCGACAACGCAGCGTGGGAGGAGCTGATCGAGCTCACCATGCAGGTGGGGAATGACGAGCTCATGGCGCGCTTCCAGAAAGCTCAGCAGAACGAGGCCGAGCACCTGGAGAAGGTGCAAGGCTGGTACAAGGCCGCGACGATGAAGGTCGTCTAGACCAAACGCCAGTCCGCTACCGTCTGCGGTCCGGGGCGCTCCTTGCCGTTCACGTCATGGGTCGGCATGTCCTCGATGCCCCACAGGCGGTAGCCGCCCCGGAACGCGGTGAGGTTGTGGCCGAGGCGGACGTTCGGCGGCAGCGGCTCGCGCATGTACTTCGAGTTGCCGCCGCCGAGCACCACGTAGTCGGCGAGGAACGCGCGCTGCAGGGCCGGCACCACCTCGAGGACGCGCTCGCGCCAGCGCTTCTTGCCTTTTTCTTCCAGCGCCGCGCGCCCGAGGCGGCAGGACAGCGTCTGTCCGGGCTTGTAGGTGAGCTCGCCCAGCTCGAGCGGCACGACCGTGTGGTCGATGATCAGCACCGAGCCGATGCCGGTGCCCAGGCCGATGAACAGCATGCGCCCGCCGTCGTAGCTGCCGAGCGCCTGCATCGCCGCGTCGTTGACGATGCGCACCGGGCATTCGAAGGCCGCGGCGAAGTCGAAGCCGACCCACCCCGATCCGAGGTTACCCGGCTCGCTCGCCGGGCCATTGGAGCCCACGCGCCCGGGGATGCCGATCGACACGGCGGTGTATTTCCAGTCTTTGGTGGAGGCGCGCACGCGCTCCACCATTTTCGCGGGCGAGAGCTCCTTGCCGGAAGGCATCTTGCGCGGCTCGGTCTCGCCGCTCGCGAGGTACTTCACCTTGGTGCCGCCGACGTCGATCGCCAGGATCTGGGTCGGCTTGCGTGCTTCTTTGGTCGTCGCCATGGCGATTGCCCGCGCAAGTGCTGTGCCCCGTCGCTGGCCCGAGGGTTGCTCCGAACGGATCACCTATGGCGAACGGAACTTCTGTGGCGGTCCTGCGGCGCGCGATGCTCGTCACGGGCGGCGTGCGCCCGCTTTGCGCGCTGCTCGGCGTGAGCGTCGATCAGCTCGAGGCTTGGCTCGACGGCCTGCCGGTGCCGCGTGCGGAGCTCTTCAAGGCGATCGACATTGTCCTGGCCGACCATGACGCGTGGATGGCGCAAGACCGGCGCGCCGAGGCGCGTGCGCTGAACCTCAAACCAGTGCGGGCTGCCCGGCGATTGCGTGCATGACGGCCTCGCTCGCCGCGTGGTGCACCATGTGCCCGGCGCCCGGTACGAGGACCAGCCCGCTGCCGCGGATTTCGCCCTGCAGGCGTACCGAATGCGCGCGCGTGCTGACATAACGATCGTCGGTGCCGGCAACGAGCACGGTCGGGACGCGTAAATTCGCGTACTGGGGTGCCATGGCCAGCACGGCCGGCAGCAGCCCGGCGGCGTCCTCGCCGACGGCGCGCAGCGGCAAGGGCCGCAGCGCCATCCACGCCGGGAAAGGCCGGAAGCGTCGCGCGACGCCCCGCGGCGCGAAGATCAGGCGCAGCCATAGCGGCCAGAGCGCGCGCCCCACGATCGGCGACAGCGTGTAGCGCATGAGATCGCCGATCACCGGAATCGCCGGCGGCACGAGAAGCGGCGCGTCGAGCCGCACGGTGGGGTAGTAATAGCCCGAGGCGGCGACCAGCCGCTCGACCGGATAACGCAGCGCGTAGGCGAGGGCGACCGTCGCGCCGAACGAATGACCGAACATCACCGGGCAGGACACGTCGAGGCGGCGAAGCGCGCGGTGGATGAGGTCGGCTTGCGCGCCCGGGGTCCACAACCGGTCGCGTGGCCGGCTGCTGCGGCCGTATCCGGGCCGGTCGATGGCGATGACGCGGTAGCGCTGGGCGGCGCGCGTCACGAGGCCGCTCAGCAGGAAGTCGTCGATCATCGACCCGATACCGTGCAGGAGGACGAGCGGCGGGGCCGCAGGGTCCGCAGGTTCCAATGGCCCGCGCTCCAGGTAATGCAAGCGGACCCCATCGACCTCGATGAAGGAACCGCGCACGCGATGGCGCGTCTCTGCAATGGCGGTGCGCGCCTGCACGAAGAGCGCGCAGGCGGCGAGCGCGGCCGCGGTGGCCGCAACGGGATTTGGGCGTCGCATCCAAGGGTGGGCGCAAGGACCATGCCGCCGAACGGACCACGGTTTGCTACGCGAACGCACCGCGCAAAAGAGTCGCGAGGTCTATTGACTCGGCCATAGCGAAAAATCGCTACGGGGAAGGGTCCGCGCAGAGCGGAAAAAGTCGGGCTTTCGCGTCACCCCGGCCAGACTACAACTGCGTGCCGCGCTTCGGCACGGCGCTCAAAGTAGATCCCGCATCCTGATGCCCTATGAAAATCTGCGTGTTGGGGCTGGGATACGTCGGGGCCGTATCCGCTGGCCTGTTGGCAAAGGAAGGCCACGAAGTCATCGGCGTCGATCCGGAGCGGACGAAGGTCGATCTCATCAACGAAGGTCGCTCGCCGATCATCGAGAAGGATCTCGGCGAGATCATCGCCGAGCAGGTGGCGGCGGGACGGCTGCGCGCGTCGACGACGGTCGAAGACGCCGTGCGTCACACCGACCTCGCCATCGTCTGCGTCGGCACGCCGAGCCAGCCGAACGGCGGCATCGACCTGAGATACATCCGGCGCGTATGCGAGCAGATCGGCACCACGCTCGCCACGCACCCGGGCGCGCCGGTCATCGTCATGCGCAGCACCATGCTGCCCGGCACGATGCGCGACGTGGTGATCCCGACGCTGGAGAAGTTCTCGGGCAAGACGGCCGGCCAGGAGTTCGGCCTGTGCATCAACCCCGAGTTCCTGCGCGAAGGCACCGCGGTGCACGATTACTACCACCCGCCGAAGACCGTCATCGGCGAGGTGAGCCGCGCGAGCGGCGACGTGCTCGCCAATCTCTACGCCAAGCTTCCCGGCCCGATGATCCGCACCGACATCCAGACCGCCGAGATGGTGAAGTACGCCGACAACTGCTGGCACGGCCTGAAGGTCGGGTTCGCCAACGAGGTCGGCGCGCTCGCCAAGGCCCTGGGCATCGATGCGCACAAGGTCATGGAGATCTTCTGCCAGGACCAGAAGCTGAACCTCTCGCCCTATTACCTGAAGCCCGGCTTCGCGTTCGGCGGCTCGTGCCTGCCGAAAGACCTGCGCGCGCTGATGTACAAGGCGAAGACGCTCGACGTGCAGCTGCCGATCCTCAACGCCGTGCTGCCTTCGAACCAGCTGGTGATCGAGCGCGGCCTGCAGTCGATCATCGACAAGGGCAACCGCAAGATCGGCATCCTCGGCTTCTCGTTCAAGGCCGGCACCGACGACCTGCGCGAGAGCCCGATGGTCGAGCTCACCGAGCGGCTGATCGGCAAGGGCTACGACCTCAAGGTGTACGACAAGAACGTGAGCCTCGCGCGCCTGCACGGCGCGAACCGCGACTACATCCTGAACAAGATCCCGCACATCTCGCGCCTGATGGTGCCGACGATCGACGAGGTGCTGGCGCACGCGCAGACCATCGTCATCGGCAACGCCGCGCCCGAGTTCGCCGAAGTGCCGCGCCGGATCGGCGACGGGCAGACCGTGATCGACTTCGTGCGCGTGTGCGACTCGCGCACCATCGCCGGGGTGTACGAAGGCCTCTGCTGGTAAGCCCGATGATCGCCAGCAAAACCGAAGGCTCCCTCAGGTTCGATCCGCGGCTCATCGCGCAGCGCGACCGCGACGTCGAGCGCGAATTCCGCCA
>DATLDY010000088.1:0-14662 GCA_035525655.1 Burkholderiales bacterium | reverse complement strand
CCACGGGCGGCGGCAGCGAGAACAAGAGCAAGATGATCATGCTCACCCCGAGCGACAGCGTAGTCGATTGGGTGCTCAAGACGGTGCCGACGATGGGCGCGGGCTGGTGCCCGCCGGGCATGCTGGGCATCGGCATCGGGGGCACGGCCGAGAAGGCCGCGCTCATGGCCAAGGAAAGCCTGATGGACGACCTGGACATGCACGAGCTGCTGGCCAAGGCGGCGCGGCGCGAGACGCTGTCGAAGGTCGAGGAAATGCGCCTGGAGCTCTATGAGAAGGTCAACGCGTTGGGAATCGGTGCGCAAGGCCTGGGCGGGTTGACAACCGTGCTGGATGTGAAGATCAAGCTGTACCCCACGCATGCGGCGGGCAAGCCGGTGGCGATGATCCCCAATTGCGCCGCGACGCGCCACGCGCATTTCGTCATGGACGGATCGGGCCCCGTGTACCTCGATCCGCCGGGCCTGGACCTGTGGCCCAAGGTGGAGTGGATGCCCGACGCGGCGAAGAGCCGGCGCGTGAACCTGGACACGCTGACCAAGGACGAGATCGCCACATGGAAAGCGGGAGACACCTTGCTGCTGAACGGCAAGATGCTCACCGGGCGCGATGCGGCGCACAAGCGCATCCAGGACATGCTGGCCAAGGGCGAGAAGCTGCCGGTCGACTTCACCGGCCGCGCGATCTATTACGTCGGGCCGGTCGACCCGGTCGGTGACGAAGCGGTCGGGCCGGCGGGTCCCACGACGTCCACGCGCATGGACAAGTTCACCGACATGATGCTGTCGCAGACCGGCCTGGCCGTGATGATCGGCAAGTCCGAGCGCGGGCCGGAGGCGATCGAGTCCATCCGCAAGCACAAGGCCGCCTACCTGATGGCCGTCGGCGGCGCGGCGTATCTGGTGGCCAAGGCGATCCGCAAATCCCGGGTGCTCGCTTTCGAAGACCTCGGCATGGAAGCGATATACGAGTTCGAGGTGAGCGACATGCCGGTGACCGTGGCGGTCGACGCGAATGGCACCTCGGTGCACAACACCGGACCCGCCGAATGGTCGAAGAAAATCGTTGAGTTCAAGCTCCCCGTAACAGCAGCGTGACCCAGTGGCGCGGCATCTGGGCCGTGTTCGCCGGCGGCCTGGTCGCGGGCGCCTACATGACGAAGGTGCCCCCGGCCCTGCCACAGCTGCGCGCCGAGCTGGGCCTGTCGCTCGTCGAGTCCACGTTCATCGTCACCACCTTCAACGTGCTCGGCATGCTGGTGGGCATGCTGGCGGGCATGATCAGCGATCGGTTCGGACGCAAGCGCCTCGCATTGAGCGGGCTGCTGCTCATGGCGGCCGGCGGCGTGATGGGCGCGCTGGTGCACGGTTTCACCGCCCTGCTGGCGTCGCGCTTCATCGAAGGTGTCGGCTTCATCCTCTTCGCCGTGCCCGCCCCTGCGCTCATGAGCGCGATGAGCGCGGATGCGCGCGATCGCGCAAAGGCGCTCGGACTCTGGAGCGCCTACATGCCGACCGGCGGCACGATCGCGCTGCTCGCGGCCCCGCTCCTCATCGCCACGTGGAGCTGGCGCGCGCTTTGGCTTGGGCTCGCACTCGCCTCGGTAGCAGCGGCTCTCGCCTTTGCGCGCGCGGTGCCGCGAACGCCACGCGCACAGGTCAGCTCGCTGCGCCTGGTCACCGAATCGTTCGCCCAGCCGGGCAACCTGGTGATGGCCCTTCTGTTCGCCTGCTACGTGGCGCAATGGACGTCGGTGATGGTCTGGCTGCCGACGTTTCTCAGCGAGAACGGCGCAACCACGGCGACGGCGGCCATCGCCACCGCGCTGATGGTGCTCGCCAATGCGCCGGGGAATCTCACCGGCGGGTGGTTGCTCTCTCGCGGCATCCCGCGCGGCCGCCTGGTCCTCGGCGGCTCGATCGTCGCGGCGCTCTGCGAGATCGGCATGCTCTCGTCCGCGGTACCGGACAGTGCCCGCTTCGCGCTGGTACTTCTTTTCTCCTTCGCGAGCGGGGTCATCCCTTCTTCGATTTTCGCCGGCCTGCCGGTGCATGCGCGCTCGCCGCAGCACATCTCGACCGGCAATGGCATGGTGCTGCAGTTCTCGAACGTCGGGCAGTTCTTCGGGCCGCTCGCCATCGCGTGGATCGCTTCGCGCTTCGGCGGCTGGGAAACGACGCTCGCCGCAATGCTCGCGTTCGCCGTGGGCGGCGCGACCTGCGGTGTCGTCCTCGGACGGATCGAGAATAAAATGCAGCGATGAGCCACGTCCACATCTGCGAAGTCGGCCCGCGCGACGGCCTGCAGAACGCGCATCACGTCATGCCCACGGAGGCGAAGAAAGCGTGGATCAGCGCCCTCGCTGCAGCCGGCCTGAAGGAGATCGAGGTCGGCTCGTTCGTGCCGCCTAAGCTGATCCCGGCGATGGCCGACACGGCGGAGATCGTGAAGCACGCGGTGACTATTCCGGGCATCAAAGTCGTCGCGCTCGCGCCCAACCTCAAAGGCTTCCAGCGCGCCATCGAGGCCGGCGCGCACAAGATCACCTTCCCGGTTTCGGCGAGCCGCGAGCACAGCCTGTCCAACGTGCGCATGTCGCCGGAACAGATGGTCGAGGAAGTGCGCAAGTGCGCCGAGTTCCCGCATCCCGGCGTCGAGATCGAAGGCGCCGTGTCCACCGCCTTTGGCTGCACGATGCAGGGCGCCGTGCCGGAGGACGACGTGGTGCGCATCGCCGCCGCGCTCGCCGAATTCTGCGATGGCGTCGCGCTGGCCGATACGGTGGGCTATGCCAATCCCGCGCAGGTGCGGCGCGTATTTCGTCGCGTGAAGGACACCATAGGAGCCAAGCTCGAAGGCGCGCATTTCCACAACACGCGCGGCCTCGGCCTCGCCAACGCGCTCGCCGCCTACGAAGAAGGCGTGCGCGCCTTCGACAGCTCGCTCGGCGGCCTCGGCGGCTGCCCGTTCGCGCCGGGTGCGAGCGGCAACGTGATCACCGAGGACCTCGTATTCATGTTCGAAGCGATGGGCGTCTCGACCGGCATCGACCTCGACAAGCTGATGCTCGCGCGCAGGATGATGGTCGAGGTGCTGCCGCAGGAGCAGGTATACGGCCACTTCTCGTTGGCCGGCGTGCCCAAAGGATTCCGTGCCGCTGCTTGATGGGGTGCGCGTCGTGGAGTTCGCGCACATGGTGATGGGTCCCTCCTGCGGCTTGATGCTCGCCGACCTCGGCGCAGAAGTGATCAAGGTCGAGCCGCTCGAGGGCGACAACACGCGGCGCCTCGAGCACGCCGGCGCCGGTTTCTTCCCGGTCTTCAACCGCAACAAGAAGAGCCTCGCCGTCGATCTCAAGCAGGCCGAAGGGCGCGCGCTGGTTCATCGGCTCATTGAACGCAGCGACGCGCTCACCGAGAATTTCCGCCCCGGTGCGCTCGACAAGCTTGGCTTCGGCTACGACGCGCTGAAGGCGCGCAACCCGCGGCTCATCTACTGCTCGCTGAAAGGCTTTCTACGCGGGCCCTATGAGCACCGCCCGGCGCTCGACGAGGTCACGCAGATGATGGGCGGCCTCGCCTATATGACCGGGCTGCCGGACCGGCCGCTGCGCGCCGGCTCCTCGGTGATCGACATCCTGGGCGGCACCTTCGCCGCGCTCGGCATCGTCGCCGCCTTGCGCGAGCGCGAGGCCACCGGGCAAGGCAAGCGGGTAACGAGCGCGCTTTTCGAGACGACGGCGCTCCTCGTCGCCCAGCACATGGCGCAATACGAGATCACCGGCGAAGCGCCGCCGCCGATGTCGGTCAAGCGTCCGGCGTGGGGCGTCTACGACATCTTCGAGACCAAGGACGCCGGACGCCTTTTCGTCGCCGTGGTGACGGACACCCAATGGCAGGTGTTCTGCCGGGAGTTCGGCGAGCCGCAGCTCGCGGAGGATCCGCGGCTGAAAACCAACGGGATGCGCGTCAAGGAGCGCTCGTGGCTCATCCCGCGCCTTGGCACCGCGCTGAAGAACTACGGACAAGGCGAGCTCGCCGGCAAGCTAGAGGCGATCGGCCTGCCATTCGCACCGATCGCCAAGCCGTGGGACCTGCTCGACGATCCCCACCTGAATGCCTTCGGCGGCCTTGTGCCCACGCGCACCGGCGGCAAGACTATCCACGTCCCCGCCCTGCCGCTCGAATTCGACGGCGAGCGCCTCGCCAAGCGCAGCGACCCGCCGCAGATCGGCGAGCACGGGATGGAATTGCTGCGCGAGCTCGGCTGTTCACCTGCCGAGGTCGAGCGCCTGCTCGCCGACCGCGTAGTCGCTTTTCCCACCAACCCAGGAGGAGAGAGGAAATGAAAACAGGGACACTCGCAGTTGCGCTGGCGCTGGCGGCGGTTTCGCTAAGCGCGAGCGCGCAGGACCGTCGTCCGGGTTATGGCACCCAGGTGACCACCGCAATGGCAAAGAAGATCGCGGCAGCCACCCTGGCCGAGTGCCAGAAGAACGGCTGGAATGTCGCCGTGGCCATCGTCGACCCGCATGGCTCGCTCGTCTATTTCGAGCGCATGGAAGACACGCAGTACGCCAGCATGGACATCGCAATCGGCAAGGCCAAGGCCGCCGCGACGTATCGCCGTCCGACGCGCGCGTTCGTGGACGTCATCAACAAGGGCGGCCCGGCAACGGCGACGCTTCCGGGCGTGTTCGCCTCGCCCGGCGGACTGCCGCTCTTCGTCGACGGCAAGATCATCGGCGCGGTCGGCGTAAGCGGCGTTACCGGCGACCAGGACGAGCAATGCTCCAAGGCGGGCGCCGGCTCGATCTAGTTTCCGCGCCTTACTTCATCTTGCACTGATCCACGTACGCGTCGCCGCGATTGGTGAGAACGGTGCCGATGGTCTTGTGCGCAATGCGGCCATCGGCGCCTTTGCCGACAACCTGCAGGTAATAGTTCTGCACCGGGAACTGGTTGCGGCCGAACTTGAATTCCCCGCGCACGCTCTTGAAGTCGGCGGAGCGTAACGCGTTGCGCACGGCATCCTTGTCCTCGATCCTGCCCTTCACCTTGCGCACCGCCGAGTCGATGAGCAGCCCGGTGTCGTAGCCCGAAGCGGCATAGCCGGTCGGCAGCCGCTTGTATTCCTTCTCGAACTCGGCGACGAATTTCCTGTTCGCCGCGTTGTCCAGGTCGATCGACCAGTGGCTCACGCTGAACAGGCCCAGCATCGGATCGCCCACCGCGCGGATGATGTCCTGGTCCGAGCCCCACAGCGGCACCACCAGCTGGATGTCCTTCGACATGCCCGCGGCGACGAATTGCTTGATGAAGTTGATTCCCATGCCGCCGGGCAGGAAGACGTAGAGCGCCTCGGGCTGCTTGGCGCGGATCTGGGACAGCTCCGCCGCGTAATCGAGCTGGCCGAGCTTGGTGTACATCTCGTCGACCAGCTTGCCTTTGTACATGCGCTTGAAGCCGGTGCCCGCATCCTGCCCGCCGACGTAGTTCGGCGCGAGAAAGATGGCGTTCTTGATGCCTTTGGAGGTCATGTACTGGCCCGCCGCCTCGCTGTAGGCCTCGCTCGGCCAGGAGGCGGCGAAGAAGAACGGGTTGCATTGCGCGCCGGTGTACTGCGCCGGCCCGGCGTTGGGAGAGATGTAGAACACCTTGCTCGCGATCGCATCAGGCGCGATCGCCACGACGATGTTCGAGAATACGCCCCCCGTGAGGAAATCGACCTTGTCGAGCTTGAGGTAGCGCTCGGCGAGCTGCTTCGCGTTCTCCGGCTTGAGCTGGTCGTCGCCGACCAGCACCTCCGCCGGAAGGTTGCCGAGCTTGCCGCCGTTCAGCTTGATGGCAAGGTTGAAGCCGTCGCGGATGTCGATGCCGATCGACGCGTTCGGCCCGGAAAGCGTGCTGACGAAGCCGACCTTGACCTTGTCCGCCGCGTGGACGCCGGCGGCCGCCGCCAACGCCATTCCCAGGATCAGTGCTCGCATATTTCCCCCTATCTGGATTCGCGCTTGACGCGCATTTTTTCGTCAACGATCTTGCCGCGCTCGATCACCACCTTGCCGTCGAGCTCGATAGTGCAGTCGCGCATGGGTACGTCGTAATGACCTCGGGTGCTGCGCTTGCCGCCGCCCTGCGTGTTCGGTCCGGTAGAAAACAAAAAATTTCCCGGGAAGGTGCGCGCCGCGGCGCGGTGCCGCTCGGGCGTATCGCCGTGCAAGGCAATGCCGTACCACAGCGCCTGCGGATTCAATCCCCAGCCGAGGTGCGATACGGCGTAGGGATCGCGATCGGTCGCTGCCGCTTTGCCGTCGTCCAGCCAGTCGCGCATCAGCTTGGCGTCCGTGCCGCCTTGCACGTCGACGACGTGGCCCTCGCGGATGGTGAGCTTCACCGGATCCGTCACATAGCGGCAAAACGGCAGGATGACGATGTCGCCGGGCTGGAACACCACCGTGCCGCTCGCGCTGCCTTCATTGGGGAAGGTGTGCGTATGGCCTCCGCCCCAATGGTCGAAGTGGCCGCGCTCGTCGGCGTAGCCCCACTGCGTCATCACGGGATACTCGCCGCATTGGTACGTGAGGTCGGTACCGGCGTCGCTGGTGACGCGCACCTTCTTTGTCTTCTTGTAGATCGACTCCGCATGTTTGCAGGCGTCTTTCAGCCCCGCCGGCGACATCAGCTGCTCGAGATCGTCCGGCGCGTCGATGATCATCAGCACTCGTGTGCCGCCGTCCATCACCTGCTTCAGCCATTTCGTGAAGAGCGGCACATGGAACACCACCACCATGTCGGCGGCCTTCACTGCCTCGAGCGTGCCCTTGCATTGCCCGATGGTCGGCACGCCGACCTTGGTCCACGACGGCAACGAGTTGACGCATAACTCGTAGATGTCGGCGCCAAGGTCGTCTGCTGCCGCAAAGGCGGCCTGGATGTACTCGCGGCGCGTGGCGAGGTCGCTTACCACCGCGACCGTCTCGCCCTTCTTGACCTGGCAAAGCTGGAACTCGCGGCGATAGAGCTGGACGAGCTTCGCCGGGTTGACCTCCTGGGAGCGAAAGGCGGACTGGATCATTTCTTCATTATGGCCTGCCAGATTCTCTGGGACGTGGCCGGCATCTCCAGATCCTCGACGCCGTAGGGCGCCAGCGCATCGAGCAGCGCGCTGATCACCGCCGCCGGCGCCGCGATGGTGCCGGACTCGCCGCACCCCTTAGCACCGAGCGGGTTATGGGTGCACGGCTGGCTCTCATCGAGCTCGGACTCGAAGAACGGCAGGTCGCCGGCACGCGGGATGGCGTAGTCCATGAAGGATGCCGAAAGAAGCTGCCCGTCCTCGTACGCCGTGCGCTCGGCGAGGACCTGGCCGATGCCCTGCGCAAGCCCGCCGTGCAGCTGGCCTTCGACGATCATCGGGTTGATGACCGTGCCGACGTCGTCGACCGCCCAATAGCCCACGATCCTTGGCGTGCCGGTGTCCGTATCCACCTCCACCTCGCAAACGTGCACGCCGTTGGAGAACGCGAAGTTCGGTGGATCGTAGAAGGCGTTCTCATCCAACCCTGGCTCGAGCTCGGCGAGCGGATAGTTGTGCGGCACATAGGCGGCGCTCGCGACCGCCTGGAAGGTCACCTTGCGATCGGTCCCGGCGACGGCGAACTGTCCGTCGCGGAACTCGATGTCTCCGGCGGACGCTTCGAGGAGATGCGCCGCGATGCGTTTGCCCTTCTCGATGATCTTCTGCCCGGCGACCTGCAACGCCGAGCCGCCGACGGCGATCGAACGCGAGCCGAAGGTGCCGGTACCGATCGGCACCGCCGCCGTGTCGCCTTCGACAATCGAGATGCGCTCCATCGGCACGCCGAGCTGCGCAGACAGGATTTGCGCGTACGTGGTGGCGTGTCCCTGGCCATGGTTATGCGTACCGAGGAACGCAGTAAGGCCCCCGTCCGGCATGACGCGCACCTGCGCGGACTCGTAGAAGCCGACTCGCGCGCCCATCATTCCGGCGAGGCGTGAAGGCGCGACGCCCGACGATTCGACATAGCAGGCGATGCCGATGCCGCGGCCCGGCTTGCGCTTCTTCGCATAGCCGGAGATCTCGAGCGCACGCTCGAAGATTTTCGGGAAATCGCCGCAGTCGTACGTCGGGCCGACCGGCGTCTTGTACGGCATCGCGGCCTTCGGAATCAGGTTGCGGCGGCGGATTTCGGCGCGATCGATGCCGAGCTCCTTGGCCGCCTTGTCGGCGAGGCGCTCGAGCACATAACAGGCTTCCGGCCGGCCCGCGCCGCGATAGGCGTCCGTAGGCACGGTGTTGCTGAACACGCCGGTCACTTCGACCGAAACGTGCGGCGTCTTATACACACCGGCAAGCAGCGCACTGTAGATCGGCCCCGGAATCGCCGCGCCGAACGAGGAGACGTAGGCGCCGAGGTCCGCCGTGGTGTCGACCTTGAGCGCGAGGAAATGCCCCTCCTTGTCCACCCCCAGCTCCGCGCGCGTGACATGGTCGCGGCCCTGGGTATCGGAGAGAAAGGACTCCTGGCGCTTCGCGATCCACTTCACCGGGCGACCCAGCCTGCGCGCGGCCCAGACGAGCAGCGTCTCCTCGGGGTAGTGCTTCCCCTTGTAGCCGAAGCCGCCGCCCATATCGCGCGAGACGACGCGAAGCGAGCCTTCGTCGATGCCGAGCTCCTGGCACACGTAGCGCCGGATGTGGTGCGGCGCCTGGGTGCCTACGTACAGCGTATCGCCCGTGGCAATCGCACCGCGCGTTTCGATTGCCGCGCCGCAAAGACGGTTATTCACGAGCTCGATCGATATCCGCTTCGGCGCCTGCGTTAGGGCCGCCTCCACTGCGGCGCGATCGCCTCGGCTCCATTTGAACACCTGCTGGTTCTCGACCAGCGGCAACGGCTCGTAGTCCACCTCGATCGATTCGGCAGCGTCGTCGGCAGCGGCGCGCGATTGCGCGAACACGGCAGCGACCGGCTCACCGACGTGGCGCACCGTGCCTCGAGCGAGCGCGAAGCGCGGCAGCTCCACCATCCCCGGTAGCGCCCATCCGCAACGCATCGGGCCGACACCATCCCGCTCCATGTCCGCTCCGGTCAGCATCGTCACGCCGTCCGGCGCCCGGATGTCGCTGATGCGTGCGTGCGCGTGTGGCGAACGCACGATGGCGCAGTGCAGCTCGCCCGGTATCGACTGATCGTCGATGAAGCGGCCTTTGCCGCTGAGGAATTTCTGGTCCTCGACTCGGAGGACCGACTTGCCGATCACCGGATTTCGTCGCGCAGGAGGTCGAGTCGCTCGTAGATGGCGCGATCGGTGACCATGAAGAGTTCCGCCCCGCTGCGCGCCTCGTGGGCCGCCCAGGTCCAGTGCGGAATGGTAAAGACATCGTGGCGCGACCATTCGAAGCTCTTGTCGCCCACCGTCGAGCGGCCTTCGCCCGACACGACAAGGCACACGGCGTTCCACGTCGTGCGGACCGGCCGGGTCGCCTCGTCGATGCGCTTGAGGTACAGATCCAGGGTGGGCATCACGGAGCTGCCGTTTTTCATGTACCGGAAAGTCTTCGCTCCATCTTTGCCGCGCTCGGTAGCGGATAACGCCCGCCGGGCGTCTTCGCCGGCGAAGCGGTACTCGGACGAGCCTTCGGTACCGACCTCCCAGAAGCGCTCGTCCTGGCGCGTGCCCGGCTCGAAGAAGCTCGCGTCCAGGGCGGTGATGGCAGGCATGTTCGCCGCATCGAACCACACTGTGCGCTTGGCTCCCTGGTTGACGTGGCCGTGCCAGCACATGGGCGGCGTGAGGACGAGGTCGCCCTCCTTCATCTCGCAGCGCTTGCCGTTGACGATGGTTACGGCGCCCTCGGCGCGCGTGGAGAAACGGATGGCCGCAGCCGTGTGCCGGTGCGGAACCGCCTTGTCGCCCGGCTCGAGGACGGTGAAGGCGCCGATCAGGTTCTGTGTAGTGACGGTCTCGCCGGCGAAGGCCGGGTTCGTCAGGATCAGGGCGCGGCGCTCGACGTCCTCGATGCCCACTTCGCGGGCTGCGCGCTCCGCGAAAGGCTCGATGTCGCGCCAGCGCCAGTGCATCGGCGCGTCCTTCGCCCGTGGCGCCATCGGGGTGATGCGCTTGTAGCGGTCCCAGAGCGGGTGGATGTTCGCCCGCTCAAGGTCCGCGATCAGCCGCGCATCGGGACGCTCGGTCACCTCTTGTCGATGGACAGCGGTCCCGCTCCGAAGCACGCCACCATCATCAGGCCCCCGATGATGCAGAGGTTCTTGAAGAAGTGGGACATCTGGTTGGCGTACTGCGCCGCCTCGAACTCCCAGTAGCGGTGCGCCATGAGCGTGCCGATGACCACGAACAGCGCGAGCAGCCATGCCACCCAGCGCGTACGCAGGCCGATGACGAGCAATATGCCGCCGCCAATCTCGATGAGGATCGCGAGGACAACCATTACTTCGGGCATCGGGAAGCCGAGCTTGGTGAAATAGCCCACCGTGCCGGCGAAGGCCAGCGCCTTGCGCATCCCGAAGACGAGGAAGATCGCCGCCATCAGCAGGCGGGCAACCAGCGTAGCGGCGGGATGGTAGTTCGGTGTTACGACGACGACATCGTGTGAAGCAGGTGCGATTGAGCTCATGGGTTTCCCCCTCCTTGTGCGCCGATTATGCCGGAAACTCCCTGGCGTCGATCAGCACGAAGGCGATTCGGCACGGCGCACGGCCCCGATTGACCCAGGCGTGGTTGGTGCCTTGCTGCACCAGCACATCGCCCGCGCCAAGGTGAACCTCGGAATCGTCGAGCAGCATCTCGATCTCGCCTTCGAGGACGATCGCGTAGTCGATACTGCGCGTGCGGTGCATCGCGGCATGGCGCGCGCCGCCATGATCGGACACACCCATCTCCTTCAGGATGGCTTCGCGCGACCGGGTGGCGCCTTCCGGCGGAAAGTCGACTATGCGGAAAATCGTGCCGTTCGAAGGCGGCGGCACGCCGATCTCGCGAAGGCTGCGATCGGCACTGCCCGACACGTCGGCTGGCGATTCGTCGGTCACCCACACCAACGTGGAGACCAGGCCCGACGCCTGTCGCAGTTTCTGGTTCGGAGCAGCGCTGTCGAACAACACCACCGCCTTGCCCTCGCGCTGACCGGTGACCACGCGCCGTACCGGCTTCATCTAGTTCGATGCCGTTATGCCGGCGTCCTGGATCATCTGGCGCCACTTCGGCGCGTCCACGCGCAGCACCTCGGCGAAGCGTTCCGGTGTCGTGCCGGCGGGCTCGATGCCAATGCGGGCGAGCGGCTCGGCAACTTCCGGCAGCGCCATCACGCGGTTGATATCGGCGGACAGTTTCTCGACCACTGCGCGCGGCGTCGCAGCCGGGACCAGGACGCCGAACCAGCTGACGGTACCGAGCTGCGGATAGCCGAGCTCCGTGAAGGTGGGGACGTCGGGCAACGCCGGCGAGCGCCGGGTATGCGCAACGGCGAGCGCTCGGACGCGGCCGGACTGGACGTGCGGGCTTGCGAGGCCGATCGATGCCCAGGTCGACGGGATCTGCCCGCCCAGCAGATCGGTCATGGCGAGGGCCTCGCCCTTGTAGGGAACCATCACCATGTGCGCCTTCGCCGCACGAGCCAGCGTTTCGCCATAGATGTGATACGTGGACCCGGCGCCGAACGTCCCATAGGCGAGCGGCGCGGCCGGATTGCGTGCAGCCGCCAGCAAGTCGGCAAGCGTGCGATACGGCGAATCGGCGCGAACCGCCAGCGCCACGGCCGCGTAGGCCACCAGGCTCACCGCGGCGAAGTCCTTCTCGATGTCGTAAGGCACCTTCGGCATCAGCGCAGGCGCCTGGATCACCGAGGTGAAAGCGAAGAGCGCAGTATGACCGTCGGGCGCCGAGCGCATCACGTATTCGCTGCCCACGGTGCCGGTGGCACCCGGGCGGTTCTCCACGATCACCGGAGCATTCCACAGCACGCCCAGCTTCTCGGCAAGCAGGCGGCTCACGCGATCGGGGCTGCTGCCGGCGGCGGCGGGCATGACGAACTTGACCGTCTTGGATGGATAAGCCTGCGCCATCGCAGCGCTGCTGCCCATAAGCAGAAGCAGGAACAGGTAGCGGATCATCGCCGCAGCATCCGCCATACGCGCTCTGGGGTCGCGGGCATTTCGATGTCCTCAACGCCGAGCGCGTCGCAGAGCGCGTTGATCACGGCAGCCGTCGCCGGGACCACGCCGCCTTCGCCGCCGCCCTTTACGCGCAGCGGATTGCCGTGTGTGGGATCTTCCATGAGCTCCGTCTCGAATGCGGGGAGATTGTCGGCCCGCGCGATGCCATAGTCCATCCACGAGCCGGTGAGGACCTGCTTGGCCGGATCCAGCGCGACGCCTTCCATCAGCGCCTGGCCGATGCCTTGCGCGATGCCGCCGTGAGTCTGGCCGTCGACGATCGACGGGTTCACTGCCTGCCCCACATCGTCGACCGTAACGTAGCGCACGACGTCGACTGCGCCGGTGTCCGGATCGACTTCCAGCTCGCACACTGCGCAGCCGCCGGGAGACGCTGGAATCCGCCCGTTGAATTCCTCCTCGGCCGCGAGCGGCCCGAGCTCGAACAGCGCCACGGTCCGATCGGTGCCGGCGACGCGGAACGTCCCGTCTGCGTACTCGACGTCCTGCAGCCCTGCCTCCAGCTTCTCCGCCGCGGCCCGGCGGGCCATTTCGATGAGCCGCTTGCCCGCGCCGACGATGAGCGTGCCGGCAAAACGTAGCGAGCGGTCGGAGTGCGAGCCACCGCCGGCTTTCACGAAAGCCGTGTCGCCGGTGCGAAGGCGGATCCTTTCGATCGGCAGTTGAAGCTGGTCGGCGGCGACCTGCGCAAAGGACGTTTCGTGTCCCTGCCCGCTGGATTGCGTGCCGGCGATGATGTCGATGCGGTCCTTGCTGAGATGAAGCTCGACCCGCTCGCGCGGCGCGCCCACCGGTGATTCGACGTAATTGGCAATGCCGATGCCGCGCGGGCGGCGCGCCGCCTTCTTGCGTTGCGCGAAGCCGGCGTAATCGGCCATGGCGAGTGCGCGGTCCATATAGGCGTGGAAGTCTGCCGAATCGAGGACGAAACGCGTCGGGCTGCGATAAGGCAGGTCGCCCTTGCGAATCAGGTTGCGGCGGCGGATTTCGGCGCGGTCGACTCCGGCTTTCTGCGCGGCCAGGTCGAGCAGGCGCTCGATCACATGATGCGCTTCCGGCCTGCCCGCGCCGCGGTAGGGCACGGAAGGCACGGTGTTCGATGTCACGCCCGCCAGGCGCAGTGAAATGGCCGGCACGCGGTACACCGTGCTCAGGATGGTGCGGAAGTTAGCGAGGGGGACGAAGGACACGGTGTGCGCGCCGACGTTGCCGCGCAGGTGTGCGTCATAGGCGAGCATGCGCCCATCGCCGTCGACGGCCAGCGCGGCGGCGATGGTCGCGTCGCGGCCCTGGAAGTCGGCGAGAAAAGCTTCGCTCCGCGTACTCGTCCAGCGCACCGGCCGCCCGACCCGCTTCGCGGCCCAGAGCACGACCACGGACTCGGGGTGCACATAGTTGCGCGGCCCGAAGCCGCCGCCTACGTCGCCCACGACGACTCGTACGTCTGGCGTCTGCAGCACTTTGGATAGCAGCTGCTTATAGACCAGCGCGCCCTGGCTGCCGCATATGAGCGTATAGCCGTCTTCATCGTAGACGCCGATGGCCGAGCGTGGCTCGAGCTGGCAATTCACCACGCGCTGGTGGACGAATCGATGCCGCACCACGTGCGCTGCGCTGCCCATCGCGCGCTTCACGGCCTCAGCGTCGCCGACTGTAAGGTCCAGGCACGTCCGCTCTTCCAGAGGAAGGGCCTCGTACTCCACCTCGACCCGGTCGGCGGCATCCCTTGCCTGCTCTGGCGTGTCGGCGATCACCGCGGCAACCGGCTCTCCGACGTGGCGCGCCTTGTCGGCGGGCAAAGGCCAGTGCGGCCATTGTCGCGGGCTGTCGAAGGCGCGCTGGCTGATGTCGTGCAGGTCGAGCGGGTTCGGCACGTGGTCGATCGGCAGGAGGCCGTCGGCCGCGTAGTCGGCGCCGGTGAGGACCGCGAGCACGCCGGGCAGCGCGCTCGCGCTTGCCGCATCGATGCGCACTATTCGCGCGTGCGCATGCGGCGAGCGCACGAACGCGCACCATGCCTGCCCATCGCGCGCCTCGTCGTCGGTGTAGCGGCCCCATCCGCTCAGGAGCCGCGCGTCCTCAACTCGCGGCAGGCGCTGGCCGATATACATGCGCTACACCTCTACCGTCGTGGCGTCGTAGCGAAACAGCCACTCGTACCGGTCGGCGATGCGCTGGCTCGCCCATTCGCGGTCGATGAAGCGGCGTCCTTCCTCCGGATCGGCAAGGGCCGGGTTGTGGAAGCGATGGATGTTCGCCGCCGAGCCCTCGACCGTGCGGCGCGTGCGATCGCGACGCGCTGTCTCGTAATGCTGCAGGCCGGCGTCCACGCCGTATTGCTTAAGACATCGTGCGAGCACATAGCCGTCCTCGATTGCCATCACCGCACCTTGCGCGAGGAACGGCAGCATCGAATGGGCGGCGTCGCCGAGGAGGCTCACG
>DATLDY010000012.1:0-2512 GCA_035525655.1 Burkholderiales bacterium | reverse complement strand
GCTCGGCTTGCAGGGCGCCTTCCAGCTCCTCTCGCGTCGGAGCCGAGCCGGTCTTGCGCAGCCACGGGTCGCGCTTCGCGAGCATGGTGGCGAGGAGGCTCGTCGCGCTGTCGACGTTGTTGTCGAGGTGAAGCAGCGGGCGCGCCGCGGCGGGCGTGAGCTCGTTGATGGCGCGCAAGGCGGCTTCGCCGTAATGCTCGCGCGCATCCTCGACGATGCCGGGCTGCGCGCCGAAGCCGGAGACGACCGGCATCTGGCGCGTGAGCGAGGCGCAGAACGCGTCGATGGTCTGGATGCGCAGGCGATGTGCGATGTCGCCGGCGTTCTTCAATTGGGAGAGAACCCGGCTGCGCATCTCGGCCGCCGCCTTGATCGTGAACGTGATGGCGACGATCTCTTCGGGCTTCTCCACCGCGCCGAGGAGGCGGATGTAGCGCTGCACGAGGAGCTCGGTCTTGCCCGAGCCCGCCGGCGCCTGGACGATGAACGAGCGGCGGACGTCGAGTGCCGCTTCGCGCGCTTCCTGGTCGGCGATGCGCTTTGTTGCCACTACTCGTTGTCCGTGTGGAAACCGATTCGCCGCTTGGGTGGATCCGCGGGGGGCTGCAGCAAGGGCAGGAGCTTCCGATAAACATCGCGTAGCGCCGAGTCGTGCTCGAGGAGTGTCTTATCGATCTGGGCTAGGCGCTTGAGGATGGCGGTGTTGGCCGAGACTTGCTCGCGGAGGCGGACGAAGGCGCGAACGACGAAGACGCTCATCTGAACCGCGCGCTCGCTTCGCAGGATGTTCGCTGCCATGAGCGCACCGTGCTCGGTAAAGGCCCAGGGACGATAAGCGGATCCGCGGTGGCGACTGGAACTCATCGCAAATTGCGATGAGTTCGGCCGTGAGGAATCAAAGGCTTGCGAACTTGAGGTCGCAATTTGCGACCTCAAGTTTTGGAATTCCTCGCCGGTCAGCCTGAAAGCAAAGTCAGCCGGAAAGCGGTGCCGGTTGCGCTTGAAAGCCTCGTTGAAGCGGAACGTCGGAACCCCGTATAGCCGGGAGAGGTCGGCATCGAGCACGACTCGGTGCCCGCGGACCGTGAAGATCAGCGGCTCCAGTTGCTCATTCTTGAACGCTGTTGCCATATCCCCTCCCTCCCCGGCAGTACCATCTAACGCCTTAACGGGATTGCGGACGACATGGCCATCAAGCTCTACGACCTCGCCGCCGCCGAAGACGATCGGCGCTTCTCGCCCTACTGCTGGCGAGTGAAGATGGCGCTTAAGCACAAGGGGCTCGAATTCGAGACGATTCCCTGGCGCTTCACGGAGACCGACGTCATCAAGGAGCACGGCTCGAGCACCGTGCCGGTGATCATTGATGGCGGCCAGGCCATCTCCGACTCGTGGGCGATTGCGGAGTACCTCGAGCAAGCGTATCCGTCGCGCCCGGCGCTCTTCGAGGGCACCCTGTCGCGCTCGCTCACGGATTTCTTCCACCAGTGGGCGGTGAAGTCGCTGCACGTGCCGCTTCTCAAGGTGATCGTGCTCGATCTCTTCGGCAAGCTTCACGAGAAGGACCGGACGTACTTCCGCGAGTCGCGGCAGAAGCGCTTCGGGATGACGCTCGAGCGTTACGGCGCGGATCCCAAGGGCGCGCTGATGACGTTCCGCGGCGCGCTCGATCCGGTGAGGCCGGTGCTGGTGCAGAACCCTTTCGTCTGCGGCAACGGGCCCGGGTTCGCCGATTACATCCTCTTCGGCACGTTCCAGTGGGCGCGCAGCGTGTCGCCGATCCGGCTCCTCGAGCCCGACGATCCGGTCTACGCGTGGCGCGAGCGGCTGCTCGACCTGCACGACGGGTACGCGGCGAAGGCGAAGGGCTATCCGGTGTGGACGTAGAAAAATGGTGACTGTCACCATTTATTTTTTCTCATACACGCGGCAGAGCGTGTGCAGCTCGCAGCGGCGGCAGGTCTTGATTTCCTCCTTCGGATCCACGTGCGCGTCGCCGGCGGCGAAGGCGGTGCCGAGGGCTTCGGCGTCTTTGCGCCACTCGGCGATCAGCTTCTGCCAGTCGCGATAGATCTCGACCCTCGGCAGCAGGTGCTCGGCGACCGCCCAGCCCATGAAGCGCATCTCGCCGGGCTTGAGCTTCGCGAAGGTGACGGCGGCGAGCTCTTCGGGCGCGGAGACGGCATAGAGCGGTAGCTGCGGATCGTCGGGCCGCGGGCCTTGCCAGTGGCGCGGATTCGGCATGCCGGTCTTGTAGTCGATGAGGACGTGGCCGCCGCCCTCCACCTTGTCCATGCGATCGATGCGCGAGGACATCTCCAGCCCGGCAATGCGAAGGTCCCTCTGCTGCTCCAGAAACAGGACCTCGAACGGCGCGCGGCGCTTCTCCACGTCCAGCCATTCGCGTGCAAGGCGCGCGAGGCGCTCGCGCTCGAGCTCGGCGAAGCGGCCTTCGAGGCCCATCTCCTCGACCGCTTTCTGCGCGGACTGGTTGATCACACCCGTCAAATCG
>DATLDY010000050.1:0-5494 GCA_035525655.1 Burkholderiales bacterium | reverse complement strand
TCGCCGCGGCGCACGCGCTCGAGGTTCTCGACGATTTTCGGAATGGCGGTGCGCGGCTCGGTGAGCGCGGCCGAGTGCGGCGTGATGCTGATGCCGGGGTGCTTCCAGAGCGGATCGCTCGATGGCAACGGCTCGCTCTCGAAGACATCCAGGTACGCATGGGCGAGGTGGTCGGAATCGAGGAGCTGGACGAGGTCCGGCATCACCAGGTGGCCGCCGCGCGCGAGGTTGATGAGGCAGCCGTGCTTTTTCACCAGGCCAAGGTTGCGCCCGTTCAGGATCCCCTTGGTCTCCGGCGTCAGCGGCAGCAGGCAGACCAGCGCGTCGGTGACGCGCAGCATCGGCGCGAGCTCGGTGAATGACTGCACGCCGTCGAGCTGCTTCGGCCGGCGGCTGTAGCCGGCGACGTTGAACCCGAGGGCGCGGAGCTTGCGCGCCGCGTCGCTGCCCAGCTCGCCCACGCCGAGGATGCCGACCGTGCGATCCGAAGGAAGATATTGCTTGCGTCGCCGCCACTGCCGCTCGGCCTGCTGCGCGCGATAGCGGTAGTGATGCCGGTGCCAGTCGAGCACGTGCGCGAGCACGGTTTCCGACATCGCTGCCACCATGCCGGGATCGATCAAGCGCGCGATCGGCACGCCTTTAGGCAGTCCGGGATCGCCAAGCAGCTTCTCCACGCCCATCCAGAGCGACTGGATCAGCTTCACGCCTTGCAGTCGCGCGAGCGTGCCCGCGGGCGGCGTCGCGACGAGCGCGACGTCCACGGTGCCTTTTAAGTCGGTCACGAATTCATCCTGCGGCAGCGCCTGCTGCAGGAGCGGAATCCAGAATTCCGCCTTCTCGGTTTCGCTGGCGAAGAGAATCCTCACGGGGGCCGGGATGTTAGCATTCGCCGCGGAGGTCCCGCCTTGAAACCATTGGCTTTTTTTCTCATCGCGCTGTTCGCTTGGCCATCGTTTGCGCAGGACTGGCCCAAGGCGAAGACGGTGCACATCGTCGTCGGCTTCGCGCCGGCGAGCACGACCGATCTCGTCGCGCGGCTCGTCGCGCCGAAGTTGTCCGAGGCGCTCGGCCAGTCGGTCGTCGTCGAGAACAAGCCCGGCGCCGGCGGCAACGTCGCCGCGCAGCAGGTGAAGCGCGCCGCGCCCGACGGCTACACGCTGTACGTGACGAGCGTCGCCTACGCCGTGAACCCGAGCCTCTATGCGAATGCCGGCTACGACCCGTTCACCGACTTCATCCCCGTGATCCTCGGCCCGAGCACGCCGAACATCATCACCGTGAATCCGTCGGTGCCGGTAAAGAACCTGCAGGAGCTGGTCGAATACGCGCGCAAGGAGAAGCTCTCCTATGCCTCGTCGGGCATCGGCACGACGACCCACCTCTCCGTCGAGCGCATCAAGATGGCGGCCAAGGTGGACATCACGCATATCCCCTATCAGCCGGCCCAAGCGGTCGGCGCTGCGGTGGCCGGCCACACGCAGATCTCGAGCACCTCGATGCCGCCCGCCGTGCCGCACGTGAAGGCGGGACGCGTGCGCGCGATCGCCGTCACCAGTGCCCAGCGCTCGCCGGCGCTGCCCGACGTGCCGACGGTGAACGAGCAGGGCTTCTCCGGCTTCGACGACCTCACCTGGACGGCCTTCTTCGTGCCCGCTGGCACACCGCAGGATCTCGTCAATCGCCTGAACGCCGAGATCACCCGCGCGCTCTCCGCCTCCGATGTGCAGGAGCGCCTGGCGAGCTTCGGCCTCGAATGGAAGGCGAACACTTCCGGCGAGTTCGCCGCCTTCCTGCGCGAGGAAGTGCAGAAGTGGTCCAAGGCGGTGAAGGACTCCGGGGCGAGGGCGGATTGAGGCCGCCGTTCCGTGCCGATCACGTCGGCAGCCTGCTGAGGCCGTCCTCCCTCAAGCAAGACAAAGAGCGCGCGATCCGCGAGGCCGTCGCCAGGCAGGAAGCCATCGGCCTCGAGAGCATCACCGACGGCGAGTTCAGCCGCCAGTGGTGGCACCTCGATTTTCTCTCCCGGCTCGAGGGCGTCACGCTGCGCGAGAATCCCGGTCCGAAGTTCGGCGGTACGGAGGAGCAGCCGCCGATGCCGATCGTGACCGGCAAGCTGCGCTATGCGAAGCCGATCATGGTGGACGATTTCAGCTTCCTCAAAGGCGCGACCCGGAAGACCGCCAAGTTCACCATTCCCTCGCCGTCGATGCTTCACCTTCGCGCCGGCCGCAAGGGCATCGCCTACGACGACATGGAAGAGTTCTGGGCCGACGCTGCCGCGGCCTATCGCGCCGCCATCGCCGAGTTCGCCAAGGCGGGCTGCACTTACCTCCAGCTCGATGATGTCGCGTTCGCCTACCTGTGCGACCCCAAAATCCGCGACACCTGCCGCAAAAATGGCGATGATCCAGACCAGCTCCCCGCACGCTATGCCGCCACGATCCGCGAGGCGTTAAAGGGAAAGCCCGCCGGGATGACGATCGCCATGCACACGTGCCGGGGCAACTTCAAGAGCGCCTGGGTCGCCGAAGGCGGCTATGAGCCGGTGGCGGAGGCGATGTTCTCGTCCGGCGTCGACGCCTTCTTCAT
Organism: Burkholderiales bacterium; assembly: GCA_035525655.1. Classification (GTDB taxonomy): domain Bacteria; phylum Pseudomonadota; class Gammaproteobacteria; order Burkholderiales; family SG8-39; genus SCGC-AG-212-J23. The sequence continues at coordinate 2,902 of DATLDY010000050.1, read as the reverse complement.
GGAGTTCGATACGGAGCGGGCGGGTGGGTTCGAACCTCTGCGGTTTGTCCCCCGGAATAAAACAGTCGTGCTCGGCCTGGTTTCTTCCAAGACGCCGCAACTGGAAACCAGGGACGAGCTTAAGCGCCGCATCGACCAGGCAGCGAAGCTCGTGCCGCTGGACAACCTTTGCCTGTCGCCGCAATGCGGCTTCTCGAGCACGCACCACGGCAACAACCTGACGCCCGACGAGCAATGGAAGAAGCTCGAGCGCGTCGTCGAAGTATCCAAGGAGGTCTGGCCATGACGGAGAAGGAAGTTCTGGCGCTGGAGCAGAAGCGCGTGGATTCGATGCTCAAGCAGGATTTCGCCACGCTGGAATCACTGCTGCACGACCAGCTGGTGTACACGCACTCGTCGGCGGCGCTCGACACCAAGGCGAGCTGGCTCGACGCCATGAAGTCCGGTCGCACGAAGTACAAGTCGGCGAACGTCACGGAGCAGAAGGTGCGCATCTTCGGCGACGTCGCGCTCGTGACCGGCCGCGCCGAGATGGGCGCCGAGGTGCGCGGTGAGGCGAAGAAGTTCAACCTGCGCTTCCTCGCCGCGTGGACGAAGACTGCGCAGGGCTGGAAGTTCGTCGCCTGGCAATCGACGCCGCTGCCGGCGTGAGCGGAAAGTTCGCGGCGCAGTTCACCGGCAGGAGGGAAGATCCGCGCCTCCTGAAGGGCGAAGGCCGCTACACCGCCGACTGGAACTTCCCCGACCAGCTCTACGGCGTCTTCCTGCGCTCGGATCACGCGCACGCGCGCATTGCATCGATGGATACCGAAGCGGCGCGCGCCATGCCGGGCGTGGTCCGCATCTTCACCGGCGCCGACGTCGCCTACATCAAGACGACGCCGCCGCAGGTGAAATATCCCGGCCGCGGCGGCGTGCATCTCAAGGTGCCCGAGCGCCCGATACTCGCGCGAGACCGCGTGCGCTATGTCGGCCAGGAAGTCGCGCTCGTCGTCGCAAGCTCGCCCGCGGCGGCGCTCGACGCGGCAGAGGCGATCCAGGTCGACTACGAGGATCTGCGGGTCACCGTCGACGGCGCACACGCGCTGCAGGACGGTGCACCGCTCCTGCACGAAACGGTGCCCGGAAACCTGGCGTTCGACTACGACTACGGCAACGAGGCCGCCACCGCAGAGGCTTTCGCCAAGGCGGCGCATATCACCAACCTGACGCTCGACAGCACCCGGGTTTCCGCCAACCCGATGGAGCCGAAGGCGTGCGTTGCGAAATACGACGCCACGAGCGAGACGTACGACGTCTACGCAAGCTCGCAGGGCCTCTCGCTGATGGTGCCCAACTTCGCCGCCGTGTTCGGCATCCCGGCGGAGAAGATCCGGCTGCATGCCAAGGACGTCGGCGGCGGTTTTGGCGTCCGCTCGCAGGCGTATCCCGAGTACTGCGCGGTGATGCACGCCGCGAAGGCGCTTGGCAAGCCGGTGAAGTGGGTCGGCTCGCGCTTCGAGACCATCGTCAGCGACCACCACGGACGCGCCGCGCAGCTCACTGGCGAGCTCGCGCTCGACCGCGACGGGCGCTTCATCGGCCTGCGCCATACCTGGATCTGCAATGTAGGCGCCTACCTGTCGCAGGCGGGGCCGCTCATCAACACGCTGAATCCTTCGACGCATTCGATCAACGTCTATGGCATCCGCGCGCTTTATGGGCGCCATCGCCTTGCCCTGACCAACACCACGCCGATCACCGCGTACCGCGGCGCCGGCCGTCCGAATGTGACTTACCTCGTCGAGCGCCTGGTGGACGAGGCGGCGCGCGAGATGGGCATCGACCGCGTGGAAATCCGCCGCCGCAACTTCATTCCCAAGGATGCCTATCCGTACAAGACGCCGGTCGGCTCGACCTACGACAGCGGCAATCCGGCGGGATACCTCGACGACGCGCTCCGCTACTCGGACTGGGCGGGATATGGCGCACGCCGGGACGCCTCCCAGCGCAAAGGCATGCTGCGCGGCATCGGCTGCGCCGTATTCGTCGAGCCTTCGGGCGGAGCAGCCGGGATAACCGAGCAGGCGGCGATCAAGTTCGGCGAATCGGGCGATCCGTCGCTCTACGTGCTCTCCGGGCCGTCGGGGCAGGGGCACGAGACGGTATTTCCGGAGCTCGTCGCCGAGGAGCTCGGCATCCCCGCCGAGGCGATCACGCTACGAGCGAGCGACCCCTTGGGCCCGAAGCTCACCGGCGCCGGCACCATCGGCTCGCGCTCGACCATGGCACACGGCAGCGCGCTCGTCGCCACCGCGCGTGTGGTGGTGAAGAAGGGACTCGAGCTCGCGGCGAAGGCGATGGAGGTGGCGCCCGCGGATGTGGAGTTCAAGAACGGTACCTACCGGGTGAAGGGCACCGACCTGTCCATCTCGTTCCAGGAGGTGGCGAAGCGGTACAAGAGCGAGCTCGACTCGCTCGACGGCGTCCCCGGCCCGATGTCCTATCCCGGCGGCGCCCACATCGCCGAGGTCGAAATCGATCCGGACACAGGCGAGATCGAGATCGCCAATTACGTCGCCGTCGACGACTGCGGGCGCGTCATCAACCACACGCTGCTCGAGGGACAGACGTTTGGCGGCATCGTGCAGGGCGTGGGCCAGGTGCTGGTCGAGCATTGCGTCTACGACGAGAACGGACAGATCCTCACCGGCTCGTTCATGGACTACGCCATGCCGAAGGCCGACCTCATCAAGGGTGCGAAGCTCTACGATCACCTGGTGCCGTCGCCGACCAATCTCCTCGGCGCCAAGGGCGCCGGCGAGGCGGGCACCACCGGCGCCATCCCCGCGCTCGCCAACGCGGTGATCGACGCGCTGCGTCCGCTCGGCATCCATCATCTCGACTTCCCGTACTCACCCTC
>DATLDY010000049.1:0-11461 GCA_035525655.1 Burkholderiales bacterium | reverse complement strand
CCCAGGCCCAATCGATCGAAGGGTACTGGCAGGACACCGAGCGTCGCATCCTCTTCTCCTCGGACGCTCCTCCCGGCTATGTCTACGGACGGTGGACCGCGCTCGATCAGCAGCAGACCTACCCCTCGGCCAAGTACATCGGCGACGCGAAGGTGGTCGACCTGCTTTATGACACCGAGGAAGTGATCAACGTCGGCCGCACCGACCAAAGGATGATCGAGTTCACGCGCACCAATACGTGGTCACGCTGCGAGGCGCGGCATAAATGCGCCCTCGAAGGCCCGAACCAGATGCTGTGCGCGTTGGAAACATCATGCCCCGTCGCTGGCGCCGAGCAGGTCGTGTGGCGCGGCGAGGAACGCTACGCGCGCCGCGAGAGCTGCGAGCGAGTCGACAAGCGGCAGGCGCAGGGCATCCCCCAGCGCTGCCGCTAGTCGACTGCCGGCTAGTCGGCGGTCTTTTTCTCTGGCGCAGCAGCCGGCGCAGGTTGCGCGGCGCCGGCTGTGTCCGTGCCCGGCGCAGCGCTGCCGCCACTCGCCGCGCTGTCGGAAGGACCTTTCGATTCAGTCTTGGCGCCTTCGTCCTTCAGGCATTGGTCTTTCTCCGCACCGGTCATCGTCTCGCAATGCTTCGACTCACCCTGGCCGTATGGCACCGTTCTGGGATTCGGAGCTGCGGCGGAATCGCCTTGCGGCTGCTTGTCTTGTCCAAACGATGCCAGTGGCAGCGCGAGCATCGCGCTCAGCGTTGCGGCGCGAAGTACGGTGGATGTCATTAGAGTCTCCTTGGTTGGGGGTGCAAGGAGTTGAGCAAACGGCGTGCCCCCGCGGCCGTCAGGCGGTTGTCAAGCGGCGTTCGCCATGCTCCTCTCCGCACGGCGAAAGGCCGCGAAGAGCGCGAGGTCGTAGGCGATCTTCAGCACCCCGCAAGCGACCAGCGGCGCCACCATCGCGCCTGCGGCGAACATCGCGCCGGTCAGGGAAGGACTGAGCGCAGCGGCGAGGCTGCGTGGAACTGCGGTAAAGCTCGCAGCGGCCGGGCGCTCGGCCGGCGTCACCACGCTCATCACGAACGCCCCGCGCGCCGGCACGTCCATTTGCGACAGCAGGCTGCGCAGCAATAGCAGTGCGAGCGCGACGTTCAGGCTCGACGCGAAAGCGGCGCCGATCAGGCATAGGCTCGAGGGAATGTGCGTGAAGACCATCGTGTTGATCATGCCGACGCGGCGCGCGAGAGGTCCGGCCGCGAGCTGCGAGAAGGCCGCGAGCAGACCCGTCCAGAAGAAGAATGTGCCAGCAGCGGCGAGCGAAAGGCCGAAACGCTGGAACAGCCACAGCGCGAGCAGCGAATTCAAAAGCAAGCCGCCGGCGAAAGAGTCGACGCTGAAGAGCGCCGCGAGCCGCCAGACGATGCCGCGAGAGGGCCCCAGTGGCACTGCGGGCCGATGATCCTCGGCCGTCGGGTTCGGCAGCTGCGAATAAAGAGCCCACACCGCCACCCCGACCACTGCGTACAGCACAAACATGCCGCGCAGCGCTTCGAGCATGGAGACCCGCGACCCCAGCCACTCCGGCAAGCCGGCCATCAGGGCGCCCACCGCCCCGGCGATCGAACCGAGGAAGCTGTAGCGCGCGAAGACTGCCGTGCGATCCGCCGCCGTGGCAAGCATGGTGTGGTCGAGCGGCATGAAGACGCTGGCGTCGCCGCTGCTCGGATTGAGCGTGCCGAAGAAAGCCACGATGAGCAGCGGCCAGAAGGACGAGAAGCCTGCGAACGCGAGCCCCGTCGCGGCCATGACGAGCGATGCGGCCAGCATGAGGCGCTTGATTGAGAAGCGGTGGCCCCAGCGACCGACGGCAAGGGTCGCGAAAGCGGAGCCGAGCAGCGTCGCCGTGCTGATGAAGCCGACCTCGAGCTGCCCCAGGCCGAGGGCGAGCAGGTAAGCCGGCAGCACCACGGCGATGAAGCCGTCCGCGAACGAGCGCAGGGCGCGGGCGAAAAGGATGCGACCGATCATCGCCCCGATCCATAGGAGAAGTCGTCGAACGCCGTGACGCTGTCCGCCTTCGTCCACAGGCCGACAGCGCCCGCGCCGGCGATGTGCGCGTCCTCCAGCTCGATATAGGTCTTGCCGTTCAGTGCCACCTTGATGCGCTTGCCGGAGAATTCGACGCGCAGGGTGTGCCACGTAGTCTTGGCGACGGGAGCATCGACGTACTTGAGGGTGATGCGGCGGCCGTTCTCCGTGTAGTAGAGCGACACGTTGTTCTCGAGCGCATTGGCGCGCGCGACGTAATAGTTGTCGCCATCCTTCCAGCGCCACACCACGCCGCCCGCCTGGTCCTCGCGGCCGGAGAGCGCCTTGAAGCGCACCTCGACGAAGCCGTCCTCGATGGCCGACTTCGCCAGCACGCACCACGGAAATGCGCCGCTGGCCGATTGTTGCAGCACGTTCGGCTTGCTGGGCGCAGATCCATCCTGTTGCACCGCCCAGCGAGCGGCGCCCTTCCCCGTCACGCCCTGCCGCCACGCGGCCGGCAGCTGCCCGGGTGTCTCGCTATCGAAGGTGATGGTCTCGGCAAAAGCCGCGGTGGCCGCAAAGATGCTGGCCATCGCTATGCAGGTTTCTTTCATGTGCGCTCCTTTCCGGCTTGCGCCAGAACTGAGCAGAGCTTGGGCGCCGGGACGGCGCCTGATACGGGGAGTCTGCCGGCACCCCCGTTTGCAACACTGACAGTCTACGAGATCGCACTACGATAAGGCAATGCACGGCCGCGCCATCGCCTATGCACTGCTCTCAGCCGCGCTCTTCGGCGCAAGCACGCCTTTGGCGAAGCTGCTTGTCGGCGCAGTCGCGCCTTTGGCGCTGGCGGGCGTCCTGTACCTGGCCAGCGGCGTGGGTCTCGGCCTATGGCTCCTCGCGCGCAGGCTGAGGGGCATCGAGAATGCCATGCTCCCCGCGAGAGACTGGCCCTGGCTCGCCGGCGCCGTCGCTGCCGGCGGCATCGTCGGACCCGCGCTGCTGATGTACGGATTGCGGCGCACGGATGCGGCCAGCGCGTCGCTATTGCTCAACCTGGAGGCGGTGTTCACCGCAGTCCTTGCATGGGTGGCGTTCCGCGAGAACCTGGACAAGCGAATCTTCGTCGGCATGACCGCCATCGTCGCGGGCGGCGTGCTCCTGTCCTGGGAGCAGGCGCCGCGAGCCGCGGGCATGGCCGGTCCCTTGCTAATCGCCGGCGCGTGCCTCGCATGGGCGCTCGATAACAACCTTACGCGCCGCGTTTCCGGCGGCGATGCGGTGACGATTGCGGCGATCAAAGGCCTGGTCGCCGGCGCCGTAAACCTCGGGCTCGCGCTCGCCATGGGCGCCTACCTGCCGGCGCCCGGCGCGCTCGTGCTGGCGAGCATAGTGGGCCTGTTCGGCTACGGCATCAGCCTCGTGCTTTTCATCGTGGCGCTGCGCGAGCTCGGCACTGCGCGCACCGGCGCCTATTTCTCCGTCGCGCCGTTTTATGGCGCGGCGCTAGCGCTGCTGCTCCTCGGCGAGCGCGCAGGTCCGGCGTTCTGGGGCGCGGCGGGACTGATGGCGCTCGGCGTGTGGCTCCACGTCACCGAGTGGCATGAGCATGAGCACATCCACCCGCCCCTCGCGCACGAGCATGAGCATGTGCACGATGAGCACCACCAGCACACGCACGATCCCGCCCTGCACGATGGGCAGCCGCACAGCCACGCGCACCAGCATGGGCCGCTGCGCCATCGCCACCCGCACTACCCCGATCTTCACCACCGGCACCGGCACTAAGCGGTTAAACTCGCCGCCTTCGAAATCAGGGAGTGGACATGGCGGAACTGAAGATCCTGGGTATCAGCGGCAGCCTGCGCAAGAACTCGTACAACACGGCGGCGCTCAAGGTCTGCGCCGAGATCATGCCCGCTGGCATGACGATGACGTATGCCCGCATCGACGACATACCCCTCTTCAACCAGGACGTGTTCGACGCCGGGATCCCGGACTCCGCCAAGCGCTTTCGCGCCGAGGCGGCGGCTGCCGACGGGTTGCTCATCGCCAGCCCGGAATACAACTTCTCCCTGAGCGCGCCGCTCAAGAACGCCATCGACTGGGGCTCGCGGCCGCCGAACCAGGTGTTCCAGGAAAAGCCGATCGCCGTGTTCTCCGCGACCCAGGGACCGCTCGGCGGACCGCGCAATCAGTACGACCTGCGCCGCATCCTCACGCAGCTCTGGGGACACGTGCTGCCGCGGCCGGAAGTGTTCATCGGCGCCGCGCATACCAAGTTCGATGCGCAAGGCAAGCTCACCGACGAGACCACGCGCAAGTTCCTCGGCGAGCTACTGGTCGGCTTCAAGGCGTGGATCGAGCGGATGCAGGTGAAGAAGTAGCCAGCGCGAAGTAGAGGTCCGACAGGTCCGCGCGCTGCGCCAGCCGCTCGGTGCTCTCCTCGAGCACCACGCGGCCCTTGATGAGCACGTAAGCCCGGCTCGCGAATGCGAGCGCGATGTCGAGCTTCTGCTCGACCATCAGCAGCGTGAGCCCGCTCGCGCGCAGCTTCTCCAGCGCGCGGCGGATCTCCACCACCACCAGCGGCGCGAGGCCGAGGAACGGCTCGTCGAGCAGCAGCAGCCGCGGCTCGCTCATCAGCGCCCGGCCGATCGCCAGCATCTGCTGCTCGCCACCGGAAAGCGTGCCCGCGGCCTGGCGCCGGCGCTCCTCGAGGCGCGGGAACAGGCCATAGACGAATCGGTAGCGCTCGGCGACGTCGCCCTTCAGGCGAACGGCGCCCAGGCGCAGGTTGTCTTCCACGCTGAACGGCGCGAATACCAGCCGGCCTTCGGGAACCAAGGCCACACCCGCGGCCACGATGGCGTGGCTTGGCTCGCGCACGAGATCGCGGCCGTCGAGCCGCACGTGGCCGGATCGCCGCGCGATCGTGCCGGTGATCGCCGCCATCAGGGTCGACTTGCCCGCGCCGTTCGGTCCAAGCAGGGCGACCGTCTCTCCCTTGTCGACATGCACGTCGACGCCCTGCAGCACGGGCGCGGCGCCGTAGCTCGCGTGAAGGTCAGCGAGCTGCAGCATGGCTGCCCAGGTAAGCGTCCATCACTGCCGGGTTGGCTCGAACCTCCGCCGGCAACCCATCGGCGATCTTCGCGCCGAAGTTGAGCACCACCACGCGATGCGCGAGCGGCAGGAGGAAATGCATGTCGTGCTCGATGAGCAGCACGGAAATACCGCGCGCCGCGATGCCGCGGATGATGTCTGCAAGGCGCGCGGTCTCGGCCGGTGTCAATCCGGCCGCCGGCTCGTCGAAGAGGATGAGGCGCGGCTCGCCGGCGAGCGCGCGTGCGATCTCGAGAAGGCGGCCTTGGCCGAACGACAGTGTGGTGACATCGGCGCCGGCGAACTCGCCCAGCCCGACGAAATCGACGAGCTCGGCCGCCTTCTGGCGCCTTTGCGCTTCCTCGTGCCGCGAGGCGCCGAACGCCACCGACCACAGGCTCGACGCGAAGCGCCGGTGCGCACCGACGAGGACGTTGTCGATCACCGGCATGCCGGCGAAGGGACGGTTGTGCTGGAACGTGCGCATCAGGCCGCGCGCGGCGATGTCGTGCGGCGGCAGGCCGAGGATCGTTTCGCCGGCGAAGCGCACATCCCCCGCGGTCGCGGCGAAGGTGCCGGCGATCAGGTTGAACGTGGTGCTCTTGCCCGCGCCGTTCGGACCGATGACGCCGAGGATCTCGCCTTCGCCCACGTCGAAGTCGAGCGCGTCGACGGCGGTCAGGCCGCCGAAGCGCTTGGTCAGGCCCCTCACCTCAAGTACGGCGGTGGCGCTCATTTTTCACCAATGCATCGTAGATCCCGATCAACCCCGAGGGCTGCAGCAAGATGGAGGCGACGACCAGCAACCCGAATACCAGCGCATGGTGGTGGCCAACGATCGGCGACAGCCAGAACGGCAGCAGGAAGAGGAGCACCGCTCCGATCACCGCGCCCGCCGGGCGCCCTGCGCCGCCGACGATAACCATGAAAAGGAGCAGGAACGCGTTCTCAATGCCGAAGATCGGCGGATTCACGGTGTTGTCGACGAACGCGTACACCATGCCGGCGATGCCGGCGAGCGCGCTCGTCAGCGTGAAAGCAATGACCTTTACCCGCGAGACGTTAATCCCCATCGCCGCCGCGGCCTCCGCGTTGTCGCGCACGGCGCGGCAGGCACGCCCGAACCAGGAGTGCTCCAGCCGCCAGAGCAGCGCCAGCGTTCCCACCAGGAGCGTCGCAATCACGGCCGTGTACCAGGGGCCCCGCACCCGCACGCCAAAGATGTCGGGCAGCCGGTAATTTGCAATGCCGCCATTGCCGCCCGTAATGGAGCCGCCTTCGTTCAGCACGACGATGAAGAGCTGCCCCAGCGCGAGCGTCGCCAGCGCCAGATAAAAGCCTTCCAGCCGCGTCGACGGAATCGCCACCGCAAGGGCGAACAGGATGCACAGCGCAATCCCGCAGAGGATCGCCACCGGCAGCGGCAGGTGCGCCTGGAAGAGCAGGATCACCACCGAGTACGCGCCGATGCCGTAGAACGCGAAGTGCGAGAACGCCACCTGCCCGCACACGCCGAACAGAAAGTTGTAGCCGAGCGCGAGCGTCACCCAGAGCATCAGCTTGCGGTACACGTCGTTGTGGTAGTCCGACATGAAGAACGCGGCGGCCGAGAGGACGACGATCGCTCCTACCCAGCGCGCAATGGCCATCATTTCCGTGTCGCCCCCCTGTAAAGGGGGGAAGCGAACCGAAGGTGAGCGGGGGGTTGGTTTTCAATGAAGCAAAACCCCGTCATGAGCGCGCCTTGAGCAGGCCCGTGGGACGGACCAGAAGGAAGACCATGAGCAAAAGCAAAGGCACCCCCTGCGCAAACCCGGACGCTATCGGCGCATAGCGCACCGTAAGCTGCTCCGCGAAAGCGAGGAGCAGTCCGCCCAGAAGCGCGCCTTCTACGCGGCCGACGCCGCCGATGACCAGCGCGGTGAAGCCCTGGATCGCGAGCGGTATGCCCATGAGGTAATGCGCCGAGATGTTTGGCGAGACAAGGAGGCCGGCGAGGCCCGCGATCCCAGCACCGGCAGCAAAGGACAGCGCCGTGACGCGCGACAGGTTGATGCCCATCAGCGCGGCTGCGCGGCGATGGAGCGCGACGGCCTCGAAGCTCTTGCCGGCGACCGTGCGCTCGAAGAACAGCCACGCACCGGCAAAAACCAGCAGCGTGCAGCCGATGATGAAGAAGCTCTGGTAGGAGCCGCCGAACACGCCCCATTCGAGCCGCCCGAGGCCGAAGGGAAACGGCACAGGATGCGGATCCGGTGGAAAGCTGACCGAGATTGCTTCGCGGAATACGACGAGCATGCCGAGGAGCGCGAGGATCGGCGCGAGGAGCGGCGCGCCCTTCGCCACGAGCGGGCGCACGGCTATGCGCTCGGTCAGCCAGCCGACGAGCAGCATGAAAGCGAGAACGGCCGCCATCCCGACCGGATAGGGCCATTCGTATTTGCTCAGAAGCAGGAACCCGCCGAAGGCGCCGACCATCGCCCACTCGCCCACCGCGAAATTGATGACACCGGTCGGCCGGATCATCAGGAGGTACGAGAGCGCGAGCAGGCCGTAGACGCAGCCGGACGCGGCCGCGCTTACGGCGAGCTCTAGGAAGTCCTGCAACTACTTCTGGCCGACGTGGATTACGCGCCCTTGCTTGTCGTTCTCGTAGACCCGCACCACCATCCCGTTCGGATCGAAGCCGGCGCGCTTGCCTTCCGGAAAGTGGTACTTCATGCCTTTTGCGCCCATGACCCCTTCATATTCCACCGTCTGCATGGCCTCGCGGATCTTCTCCTTGTCGGTGGAGCCCGCTTTCTTGATCGCCTCGGCGACCATCATGATGCCGTCGTAGCCGTAGCCGTGCAGGTTGAACGAGTCCTTGCCGGTCGCCTTCTTGTAGGCGGCCTCGAATTCCTTCACCTGCGGCTTTTCCGGGTCGTAGGCGTCGACGAAGGTCACGCCGTTGATCAACCCCTTCGCCACGCTCATGTAGACCGGCACCGAGAGGTTGTAGGACGAATGGATCGGAAACTTCAGGCCGAACTGCCGATAGGCGCGCAGGATGAGGACGTTCTCGGCCGTGAGGACGCCGGCCATGAACATCGCGTCGGGATTCGACGCGCGGATCTTCTGCATCTGCGGCTCGGCGGTGGTGGCACCGCGCGGCACGACCTCCTCCGACACCACCTGGATGCCCGACTTCTCGAGTCCGCCACGGAAGAACCGTGCCAGCAGCTGGCCGAGGTCCGAGTTGTCCGTGATCAGGGCGACGCGCTTCAGGTTCTTCGAGCGCGCGTGCGCGAGCAGCGTGGCGATCTGGATCGAGCCGAGCGGGCCGGTCTGCCAGAAGTACGGATTGGGCAGCTGCGTGGTCAGCGTGTCGCCCGAGTTCATCGGCGTCATCTGCGGCGTCTTGGCTTCCATGGTCACGGTCTGCTGCTGCTGCGTCGCGGGGGTGAGCGACATGCTGAGGATGAACACCGCGCCCTGGTCGATCAGCTTCCTCGCGAGCGCCGCCGAGATGTCGGGCCGCGACTGATCGTCCTCGATCAGGAGCTCGATCTTCTTGCCTAGCAGGCCGCCCATGCGGTTGATCTCGTTCGCGCCGAAGACCGTGCCTTCGGTGCAAGGCTCGGAATAGGGCTTCGATACGCCCACGCGGTCGGTGATTACGCCTATCTTGATCGTTTCCTGCGCTTGAACGCTCCAGGCCAGCAGCGCAGCGCCCAGCAATGCAAACCGCTTCATCATTCCTCCTCTAGTCGATGAGTTTTTGCTTCGCCATCCAGGCGAGGCAGGTATCGGCAGCCTGTTTTAGCAGCTCCGGCTGCCCCTGATAGTAATGCGTGGCTCCCTTGATCACATGAAACGTTTTGTCGCGGCTGGCCGCGGCATCGTGGATGATGCGCGCGTGCGGCTGCGGCACCGCGTCATCGGCCGAGTTCTCGATGGCGAGGAACGGCACGCTGATGGATGCGGCGCTGCGCGGGCCGTCGGCGTTCGAGTCGTCGATCGACCACTGCGACAGCCACGCGCGCAGCGTGGAGAAGCGCCCAAGCCCGATCGGACCGTTGTTGGCCGTGGCGGGGTTGCCCATGTAGCACCACCGCGGGCGGCGGTCGTTGGGATCGATTGCGGGATCGAGGAAGCGCAAGTCCGCCATCGTGCGGTGGGTGATGAAGCCCCGCTCCATCTCGTCGCTGCCTTTCAGGCGCGCCAGGGTCTCCTTCACCCACGCGGTCTTGCGTCGCATGCGCGCCAGCTGTGCGGCACGGAAGCGCTGGATAAAGTCTTTCGTATACGGCGGCTGGTGAGGGCACTTTGGGTTGTAGATATCCAGCTCGAGATCGCGCCGGTCCGGATCGTCCTCGTCGATGATCGACGGGTCGATCGTCTCGGCCAGCATGTGCGGCCGTGAAAGGTGCGCCGCCTGGAAGATCATCGCGTCGGCCGGACTAAGGCCCGTGAGGTCCACCGGATCGCCTGCCGGCGTCTGCGTGACGGTCGGCTTCTCGGCCTGCGCCTGGTAGAAGAGCGCCAGCGAGCCGCCGCCCGACCAGCCGCACAGCAGGATCTTCTCGTATCCCCATTTTTCCCTCGCGTGGCGGATATAGGCGCCGAGGTCGAGCACCACCTTCTCCATGATGAGCGGCGTGTCGTTGCGCGCGAACCGGCTCGCCGCGCAAAGCACGTGGACACCGGCGCGCGCCATCGTGGCGGGCATCGGCAGGAGCTGGAGCGTGGACGCCGGATGCATGTATATCGCTAGCGTCTTCGATGGCTTGCCCCTGGGGATGTAACGCAAGCCTTCGCAGTTCACCATGCCCTGCGAGCCCGCAAAGCCGTACACCTCGGTGAATTTCGAGCGCTCGGCGTATTGGATATGCACCCACTCCGCATCAATATCAAAGGTCAGTGCATGCATGCGCCGCCATCCACGACAAGGGTTTGACCGGTAATGAAGTCGCTGTCCGAAGAGGCGAAGAACGCGATGGCGCCCACGAGATCTTCGGGCGTCTGCATGCGCTGTAGCGCGCGCGTCGAAGCGGCGGCCTGCCGGTACTTGACGATGCCGTCGTCCGCATTCTCCTCGGAGAGCGTGCTGCCGGGCGCGATGCAATTGACGCAGATATTGTCCTTGCCGAGCTCCATGGCGAGCGTGCGCGTGAAGCCGAGGATGCCGGCCTTCGAGGTCACATAGTGGATGCGCGAGCCGGTGCCCTTGAGCGCGGTGCCGGAGCTGATGTTGATGATCTTGCCGTAACGCTGCTTGCGCATGTGCGGGACCACCGCCCGGCACGCGAGCCAGGTACCGCGCAGGTTGACCGCCATCATGCGATCCCACTCCTCCGGGTCGACCTGGTCGAACGGCGCGCGCGACATGGGAACGGTGGCGAAGATGGCGGCATTGTTGACCAGGATGTCGATGCGGCCGAAGCGCTCGACCGTGCGACGCGCCATGTCGTCCACGCTTTGCTGGCTCGCCACATCGGTGCGAAGGGCGAGCCCGCCCATCTCCGCCGCGACGCGCTCGCCCGCCGGGCCGTCGAGCTCGGCGATGACGATCTTCGCGCCCTCGTCCGCGAGGCGCCGCGCATAGGCCTTGCCGATGCCGTGTCCGCCGCCAGTGACGATGGCAACGCGATCCTGCAGTCTATTTCTCATCGGGGAAAGTATAGTGGCTCCTTTCCTACCAGGAGACGACGATGGATAAGCGCGCACACAAGGAACGCTACGACGCCGGACTGAAGACGCGCCGCGAAGTGCTCGGGGCGCCGTATGTCGACAAGGCCATGGCCGGCGTAGACGAGTTCAACCAGGAGTTCGTCGAGATCCTCAACACCTATTGCTGGAACGACATCTGGAACCGGCCGGGACTCAACCGGAAGCAGCGCTCGATCCTCAACCTCGGCATGCTGACAGCCCTCGGCAAGGAGCACGAGCTGAAGCTCCACCTGCGCGGCGCGCTGAACAACGGCCTCACCAAGGACGAGATCAAGGAGGTCCTGATGCAGACCGCGATCTACTGCGGCGTGCCGGCCGCCGTCGTGGCCTTCCGCTGCGCCAAGGAAGTCTTCGCATCGAAAGAGTAGCTTTCGTCGGCCTGGGCACCATGGGCGGGCCGATGTCCGCCCATGTCGCGGCGGCGGGCTACGAGCTGCAGTCGTTCGATGCGAACGGAAAGGGCAATCGCCGCTCGGTGCGCGCGGCGGCGAACGATGCGGATGTGCTCATCACCATGCTGCCGGATGGTGAAACGGTTCGCGAAGTCGTGCTCGAGGCGTTGCCGGGCCTCAAGCCCGGCGCGCTCGTCATCGACATGAGCTCGGCCGATCCGGCCAGCTCGCG
>DATLDY010000034.1:0-26638 GCA_035525655.1 Burkholderiales bacterium | reverse complement strand
GCTGCCGTGGTGCGCGGCGACGAACTCGGCGCCGAGGCGCTCGGAAAGCTGGTGCGCCATGCGCTCCGCCAGGCGGCGCGTGTTCACGGTGATCAGCGTGGTGCGGTGGCCCTCGATGAGCTGGACCAGGCGCTGGTAGATCTCCGCCCACACCTCGTGCGACATCACCGCTTCGAGGGGCGAGCTCGGCACCTCGACAGCGAGGTCCATCTTGCGCTTGTGGCCCCTGTCGACGATCGCGACGGGCCTGGAAGGGCTGAGGAACTTGGCCACCTCCTCGATCGGCTTTTGCGTCGCCGAGAGGCCGATCCTCTGCAGCTGGCGACCGCACACGTGGTCCAGGCGCTCGAGCGAGAGCGCGAGGTGCGCGCCGCGGCGCGATTGCAGCACGGCGTGGATTTCATCGACGATCACCACGCGGGCCGTCTTCAGCATCGCCCTGGAGCGCTCCGCCGTCAGCAGCAGGTAGAGCGATTCCGGCGTGGTGACAAGGATGTGCGGCGGCGTGCGCAGCATGGAGGCGCGCTCATTCTGCGGCGTGTCGCCGCTTCGCACCGCTGCGGTAATCTTGGTCTGGGGCGCCAGCGCGTGGATCTCGCGCCGCGGCTCGGCCAGGTTCTTATGGATGTCGGCCGAGAGCGCCTTGAGCGGCGAGACGTAGATGACGCGCACCTCGTCCGGAAGGCCGCCCTGCTCCACGCCTTCGCGCAGGAGCTGGTCGAGCGAGGTCAGGAAGGCGGCGAGCGTCTTCCCGGAGCCGGTGGGCGCGGCAATGAGCGTGTCATCGCCGCGGCGGATAGCCTTCCAGCCTTCGAGCTGTGCGTCCGTGGGTTCTGCGAACCGGCGGTCCCACCATTCACGCAGGACCGGATGAAAATCTAGAGGTAGCAAGGTCTGGATTTTGACATTAGATTCAACATTAGATTCAAGGATCATTCCATGCTGACCTCAACCGAGCGCAAGGCGCTGAAGGCGCGGGCGCACAAGCTCGACCCAGTCGTAATGATCGGCGCCAAAGGCCTGACCGACGAGGTGGTGAAGGAAGTCGCTCTCGCGCTCAAGGCGCACGAGCTGATCAAGGTGCGCGCCCCCAGCATGGAGCGCGATGAGCGCGAAGTGGCTTTCCAGGCGCTATGCGAGCGCACCGGCGCCGAAGGCGTCCAGGCGGTCGGCAAGGTGTTCGTCCTCTACAGGAAACGCGATGAATAAGCCCACCGGCCTGCTCGAGTTGGATGAGCTCGGCAAGCTCGTCAAGCAAGGCGAGATCGAGACGGTGGTGGTTGCCTTCACGGACCACTACGGTCGCCTGCTCGGCAAGCGCTATGACGCGGAGATGTTCGTCGACGACGTCGCGAAGCAAGGCGCGCACGCCTGCGACTATCTCCTCACCGTCGACATGGAGATGGATCCGGTCCCCGGCTACAAGTTCGCCAACTGGGAGCTCGGCTACGGGGACTTCCACCTCGTGCCGGACATGAGCACGCTGCGCCGCGCGAGCTGGCTGGAAAAATCCGCCTTCGTTATCTGCGACGTGAAGGACGAGAAGACGCACGATCTCGTCAGTGTCGCGCCCCGATCCGTCCTGCGGCGGCAAGTCGATGCCGCGAAGAAGACCGGCTTCCAGACATTCGCCGCCACCGAGCTCGAGCACTACCTTTTCCGCACCACTTACCGCGACGCCGCGCAGAAAGGCTATCGCGACATGGATCCGGCCGGGTGGTACCTCGAGGACTATCACATCCTGCAGGGCACGCGCACGGAGAGCTTCCACGCGGCGGCGCGCAGGCACCTCAAGCAGTCCGGCGTCCCGGTGGAGACCTCCAAGGGCGAATGGGGCAACGGCCAGCACGAGCTCAACGTGCGCTACGCCGAAACGCTCGACATGGCCGACCGGCACGTGATCTTCAAGCAGTGCCTGAAGGAAGTGGCAGACGCGGCAGGCATGAGCGTCACCTTCATGGCAAAGCCCGATGCCGAGCAGGCGGGCTCAAGCTGCCACATCCACCTGAGCCTGTGGCGCGACGGCAAGAACGCATTTGCGGGCGACAAGCCGCTTGGGCGCGGCATGGTGTCGGATGCCTTCCGCTGGTTCCTCGGCGGCTGGATCAAGCACGTGCCCGACGTGATGGTGTTCTACGCGCCGACCATCAACTCCTATAAGCGCTACGTGGATGCGTCCTGGGCGCCGACCCGGCTAGCATGGAGCTACGACAATCGCACCGCCGGCTTTCGCGTCGTGGGAACGGGGCCGAGCCTGCGCATCGAGTGTCGCATCGCCGGCGCCGACGCGAATCCCTACATGGCGCTCGCCGCCTCGCTCGCTTCGGGGCTGGATGGCATCGCGAACAAGATCGAGCCGCCGGAATGCTTCGTCGGCGACGTGTACGCGGCGCGCAACTTGGAGCGGGTGCCCTTCACGCTGGCGCAGGCCAACGAGCGATTCGCCTCCAGCGAGTTCGCCAGGCGCGCCTTCGGCGCCGACGTGGTCGAGCATTACGCGCACTTCTTCGCCAGCGAAGTCGCGGCGTACAACAAGGCGGTCACGGACTGGGAGCGAAAGCGCTACTTCGAACGCATATGAGACTCAAAGACAAGGTTGCACTGATCACAGGCGCGGGCAGCGGCATCGGACGCCAGGCTGCGCTGCTTTTCTCGCGCGAAGGCGCGTCGATCGTCGCGGTCGACGTTAACGAGCAGGCGGCGCGCGACACCGCGAAGATGATCCCGAACTGCATCGCGGTGCGCGCCGATGTCTCCAAGGCCGGGGACGCGCAGAACATGGTCGCGGCAGGGGAAAAAGCCTTCGGCAAGGTGAACGTCCTCTTCAACAACGCCGGCATCATGCATTCCAAGGACGACGACGCGATGTCGACCGACGAGGCGGTCTGGGACCTCACGCTCGACGTCAATGCCAAGGGCGTTTTCCTGGGCTGCAAGTACGGCATCCCGGCACTGAAGCGCGCCGGCGGCGGCAGCATCATCAACACGGCCTCCTTCGTCGCGCGCCTGGGTGCCGCGACACCGCAGATCGCCTACACCGCGAGCAAAGGCGCGGTGCTCGCCATGACTCGCGAGCTCGCCGTGATCCACGCGCGGCAGAACATCCGCGTCAACGCCCTTTCGCCGGGACCGCTGAAGACCGAGCTCCTCATGGCATTCCTCGACACCGAGGCGAAAAAGCAACGCCGGCTGGTGCACGTGCCCATGGGCCGCTTCGGCGAGGCCGAGGAGATCGCCAAGGCGGCGCTGTTCCTTGCGAGCGACGACTCGTCCTATATGACGGGCACGGAGTTCCTGGTCGATGGCGGGCTGACGGCCGCCTACGTCACGCCGGAGTGATCGACTTCGTGGCCGGCGGCGACCCACGCTTCGAGGCCCCCGGCGAGGGGGCGCACGCGCGGATAGCCGAGCTCGATGAGCTTCTTGGCCACCTGCGCGGCGGAGGCTTCGTTTGGGCAGGAGCAATAGAAGACGATGTCGCGGTTCTTCGGCAGATCGCCCAGGCGCGACTCAATGTCGAGCGGATCGATCAGCAGCGCTCCGGGAACGAGGCGGCGGTCGGCCTTGCGCGCGACGTCCGAGCGCACATCCACGACCAGCGGTCGCTTGTCTCGCTGCATCAGGCCGCGCAACTCCTCCACGGTGATGCGCGCAAGCCGCAGCGCGCGATAGAAACGCCGGCGCTCCCACCACTTGAGCGCGATGTATGCCGCGAGGGCGGCGCCGAGCACCGCGGCAGCCAGCGCGCCATAGCGCTCGAGCGCCGCGAGCACGCGGCGGATCTGATCGTGGAAGAGCATTCCGGCGCCGATCGGAATGCCGGCCCACAGCGCGATGCCTATCCCGTTCAGCACGACGAACGATGGCCAGCTCATGCCCATCGCGCCGGCGAGCGGCGGCGTGATGGCGGAAAGGCCGGGCACGAACTTCGACACGACCAGCGCCGCCTTGCCCCAGCGCGCAAAGTGGTACTCGCTCTGGCGCACGCACGAATCGGGCGAAAGCGAGACGCGGCAAAGCAGGCTCATCACACGCCGGCCGTAGCGGCGCCCGCCGGCGAACCAGAGCCCGTCTCCGATATAGCAGGCAAGAACCGCCACGCCGAAGACCGCGGGGGCCGAAAGCTGGCCGCTGGCGGCGAGCGCGCCCGCCACGATGAGCGTCGGCACCGCCGGCACCGGCAGCCCGACCTGCTCCAGCAGAACGTTGAAGAACACCAACGCCACGCCGTGCCGAGCCAACAGCCCCACAAGCTCTTCCATCCATGAAGAATACGCCCCACATTCAACGCACCATAAGCCCGATCGACGGCGCCGTGCTCGTCGAGCGTCCGCTCGCCCCCGATCAGGACATCGAAGCCGCGCTCGCGAGGTCGGTGCAGGCGCAGGCGAAATGGCGCTCCGTCCCAGTGGCGGAGCGCGTGGCGATGGTTCGCCGCATGGTCGAGTGGTGCGTGGGGCGAGCCGACACGCTGGGCGAAGAGCTCACGCGGCAGATGGGCCGGCCGATTGCCTATACGCCGAACGAGATCCGCCGCGGCTTCCAGGAGCGTGCGACGTATCTCTGCTCGATCGCCGAAGGCGCGCTCGCCGACGTCGCGGCCGAGCCGAAGGCCGGCTTCCAGCGCTTCATTCGCCGCGAGCCGCTCGGGGTCGTGCTGGTTGTCGCGCCGTGGAATTATCCCTGGCTCACGTCCGTAAACGCGGTAGTCCCGGCCGTCCTCGCCGGCAACAGCGTGATCCTCAAGATGGCGCAGCAGACGCCGCTCGTCTCCGAGCGCTATGCCGAAGCCTTTGCCGCCGCCGGCCTTCCCGCGGGCGTGTTCCAGTACCTGCACGTGGACCATGCGCAGACTGCGAAGATGATTGCAGATCCGAGGATCGGCTTCGTCGCCTTCACCGGCTCGGTCGAAGGCGGGCATGCGGTGCAACGCGCGGCGGCCGAGCGCTTCATCGCCACGGGGCTCGAGCTCGGCGGCAAGGATCCGGCTTATGTACGGCCCGATGCCGACATGGCTGCCGCGGTCGAGAACCTGGTCGACGGCAGCTACTTCAACTCCGGCCAGTCCTGCTGCGGCATCGAGCGCATTTATGTGCATCGCTCGGTGTACAAGCCCTTCGTTGACGCCTTCGTCGAACTCACGCGCCAGTACAAGCTCGGCAATCCTCTGGAGCGCGGCACCACGCTCGGGCCGATGGTCCGCGCGAGCGCGGCCGACATGGTGCGAGGGCAGATCAAGGAAGCGCTCGGCAAAGGCGCGCGGGCGCTGATCGATCCGAAATCCTTTGCCGCGGACAAGGACGGGACGCCGTACGTCGCGCCCCAGGTGCTCGTCGATGTCGATCACCGCATGCAGGTGATGACGGAGGAGAGCTTCGGCCCGGTGGTCGGCATCATGGCGGTGGAAAGCGACGAGCAGGCGATCAAGCTCATGAACGACAGCCGCTACGGCCTCACGGCGTCGATCTGGACAGCGGACGCGGACGCCGCGCTGCGAATCGGCGACCAGGTCGAGACCGGCACCTGGTTCATGAACCGCTGCGACTACCTCGACCCGGCGCTCGCCTGGACCGGTGTGAAGGACTCGGGCAGAGGATGCACGCTATCGAAGCTCGGCATCGAGGCCTTCACGCGCCCGAAATCGTTCCACCTCAAGCTGAAGGCCTGATCTACTCGATCATTTCATCCGCCCGCAGGACGAGCGACGGCGGCAGCGTCAATCCGAGTGCCGTTGCAGCCTTGCGGTTGATGACGAGCGCGAACTTGGTGGGCTGATCCACCGGCAGGTCCGCCGCCTTGGCGCCCTTGGCGATGCGGTCGACGTAGTCGGCGGCGCGGCGCCACATTTCGGCGACGCTGGGTCCATAGCTCATCAGGCCTCCAGCGAGCGCGAATTCCTTGGAAAGATACACGGCGGGCAGCCGCTGCGTGGCGGCGAGCTGCGTGATGTGCTGCAGGTTCGCGCCGGCGGCGGGTTGAGGAAGGATGATCAGCGCGTCGATTTTCCCAGCGGCGATGGTGGCGAAGGCGCGCGTGACGTCGTCTCGCCCCCGGACCTCGAACGCCTGTGTCGAGATGGCGAGCGCGCGGCCGGCCTCCTCCACTTCCTTCCACATGCTGCGGTGCGCGACGTTCTTCGGGTCCCACAGGACGGCGATTCGCGCGGTGCGGGGTGCCGCCTCCCGCAGGAGCTGCACCCACTTCGCGCTCACGCCTTCGGCCATGTTCGACAGTCCCGTGATGTTGCCGCCGGGGCGCGTGAGGCTCGCCACGAACCCTGCACCCACCGGATCGCCGATGTTCGCCATCACGATCGGAATCGTCTGCGTCGCCTGCTTGAGGACATAGAGCGCGGCATTACCCTGGACCACGATAACGTCGGAGCCGAGGCCTACCAGCTCCCCCGCGAGCGGCTGGTAGCGCTCGGCCCGGCCCTGGGCGTTGCGCACCTCGAGCACGAGATTTTTTCCTTCGCCATACCCGAGCTCCCGCAGGCGCTGCCGGAACGGCTCGAACCCGCCGTCGAAACCCGGACCGCCGCCGGCGAATACGCCGACGCGAACGGCCTTCGGCGCCTGCGCCGGGACGGCGAATGGGACGCTCCACAGCACGAGCGCCACGACCAGCGCGGCGAAGCTATTTTTTCTTGGAGTAGACGTTCGGGTCCCACTCCGTGTCGTAGCGCATGACGCGTCCATCGCGACCGAATATTACGTGCAGGAGCTTGTAGACGCCGTCGTAGTAGCGCCAGGTCAGTGAATGAGTGCCGTCCGCGTAGTCGCCGCGGGTGGCGAAGCCCGCGCCGATGATGTCCGTGAGCTCGGCCCTGGTCATGCCTGGCTGGATGCGCTTGAAGTTCTGCTCGGTGTGGAGCTCCTGACGGCCAAGCACTTTCCCGTCGCGCGAGTAGATCACCCGTTCGTAGCCATAGGGAATGCGGGAGTATTCGCGAAAGGTGTCGCCATCGGAGAGCGTTCCCTCTCGCGCCAGCCGCTCGTTCGAGCAGGCGCCCAAGGCGAGGAGCGCAAATGCGAAGGCCAAGCCCAAGCCACGCAGAGCTGACAACATAATTACGTACCGGGTACGGAATTATTCGTAGCGGACGTCGATGATCTCGTAGCCCTTGACGCCGCCGGGCGTCTGCACCTCGACGGAGTCGCCGGCGCTCTTGCCGATCAGCGCGCGGGCGATGGGCGAGCCGAACGAGATGCGGCCTTCCTTGATGTCGGCCTCGTCCTCGCCGACGATCTGCCAGGTCGCCTCGTCGCCGTTGTCGTCCTCGACATCCACCGTCGCGCCGAACACCACGCGGCCTTCGGCCTGCAGGCCCTTGGGGTCGACGATCTGCGCGTTGGCGAGCTTGGCCTCGATGTCGCGGATGCGCGCCTCCATCATCCCCTGCTTGTCGCGCGCGGCGTCGTACTCGGCGTTCTCGGAAAGGTCGCCGTGCGAGCGGGCCTCGGCAATCTGCTGCGAGACGCGCGGGCGCTCGATGGTCTTCAGCTGCTGCAGCTCAGTGCGCAGGAGCTCGGCTCCGCGCGAGGTCATCGGCGCTTTCATCTAAGTCGTGACCGGTTCGGCGGGCGCCTGGCGCAGGCGCGCGTGCAGGTCCTGCAGCCGGTAAGGCTCGAGGCCTGAGAGCTGCTTCATCCCGGCGCACGCAGCCTTGGCGCCGGCGATCGTCGTGTAGTAGGTGATGCGGCGGGCGAGCGCGGTGGTGCGGATCGCCTTCGAATCGGAATGCGAGGTGCGCGTCGCCTCGGTCGTGTTGACGATGAAGCTCACCTCGGCGTTCTTCATCATGTCGACGATGTGCGGCCTGCCTTCGGCAACCTTGTTCACCTGCGCCACCGGGATGCCGTGCGACATGAGAACACCGGCGGTGCCTCGCGTCGCGAGGAGCGAGAAGCCGAGCTCGACCAGCTCGCGCGCCACTTCCACGGCGACGAGCTTGTCGCCGTCGCGCACGCTGATGAACGCCTTGCCGCCCGTGGGCAGGCGCACGCCCGCCGCGAGTTGCGACTTCACGAAAGCCTCGCCGAACGTATAGCCGACACCCATGACCTCCCCGGTCGATTTCATCTCCGGACCGAGGATGGTATCCACGCCGGGGAAGCGCGCGAAGGGGAACACCGCTTCCTTCACGGAGAAGTACGACGGCGTGATCTCCTCGGCGCCCTGCTCGCGCAGCGTCTTCCCGGCCATGCAGCGCGCGGCGATCTTGGCGAGCGGCTGGCCGGTCGCCTTTGAAACATAGGGCACGGTACGCGAGGCGCGCGGGTTCACTTCCAGAACGTACACGGTATCGCGCTGGATGGCGTACTGCACGTTCATCAAGCCGATGACCTTCAGCGCGCGGGCCATGAGCGCGGTCTGGCGCTTTAGCTCGCGCTCGATGTGGCTCGCCAGCGAATGCGGCGGCAGGCAGCAAGCCGAGTCGCCGGAGTGCACGCCCGCCTGCTCGACGTGCTCCATGATGCCGCCGATCAGCACATCGCCCTTGGCATCGCAGATGCAGTCGACATCCACCTCGATGGCATCCGTCAGGTACCGGTCCAGGAGAACGGGCGAATCATTGGACACCTTGACCGCCTCGCGCATGTACCGCTCCAGCTCGGACTGCTGGTGCACGATCTCCATGGCACGGCCGCCGAGCACATAGCTCGGACGCACGACCACCGGGTAGCCGATGTCCTCGGCGTGCTTCACCGCTTCGCTGGTGGAGCGCGCGGTGCGATTCGGCGGCTGGCGCAGCTTCAGCTTGTCGACCAGCTTCTGGAAGCGCTCGCGGTCCTCGGCGATGTCGATGGCATCGGCGCTGGTGCCGATGATGGGCACGCCGGCGGCGGCGAGGTCGCGCGAAAGCTTGAGCGGCGTCTGCCCGCCGTACTGCACGATCACGCCCCACGGCTTCTCTTTGTCGACGATCTCGAGCACGTCCTCCAGGGTGAGCGGCTCGAAGTACAGGCGATCGGAGGTGTCGTAGTCGGTCGAGACGGTCTCCGGGTTGCAATTGACCATGATGGTCTCGAAGCCGTCGGCACGCAGCGCGAGCGCGGCGTGCACGCAGCAATAATCGAACTCGATTCCCTGGCCGATGCGGTTCGGCCCGCCACCGAGCACCATGATCTTCTTTTTGCTGGTCGGCGCTGACTCGTCCTCTTCCTCGTACGTCGAATACATGTACGCGGTCTTGGTCGCGAACTCCGCGGCGCACGTGTCGACGCGCTTGTACACCGGCCGGATGCCGAGCTTCTGGCGCCGCGCGCGCACCACCTTCTCGTCGGTGTTGAACAGGTAGCCCAGCCGGCGGTCGGAGAAGCCTTTGCGCTTCAGCAGGCGCAAGGTGGCGCCATCGATGTCGTCGAGGCGCCGGTCGTCGAGCTCCATCTCGAGCTCGACGATCTCCTTGATCTGGTCGAGGAACCACGGATCGATCTTGGTGAGCCGGTACACCTCTTCAAGGGTGAAGCCGTTCTCGAAGGCATCGCCGACATACCAGATGCGCTCCGGGCCGGGCTCGCCCAGCTCCTTCTCGATCGTCTCCCGATCGCGCGTGCGCTGGTTGAGCCCGTCGACGCCGATCTCCAAACCTCGCAGCGCCTTCTGGAAGGACTCCTGGAACGTGCGGCCGATCGCCATCACCTCGCCCACCGACTTCATCTGCGTGGTCAGCCGGTCGTTGGCCTGCGGGAACTTTTCGAACGCGAAGCGCGGCACCTTGGTGACCACGTAATCGATGGTGGGCTCGAACGATGCCGGCGTCGCCCCGCCGGTCACCTCGTTAGCGATCTCGTCGAGCGTATAGCCCACCGCGAGCTTCGCGGCGACCTTGGCGATCGGGAAGCCGGTCGCCTTGGACGCGAGCGCGGAGGAGCGCGACACCCGCGGGTTCATCTCGATCACCACCATGCGGCCATCGTCCGGGTGGATGGCGAACTGCACGTTCGAGCCGCCGGTGTCGACGCCGATCTCGCGCAGCACCGCGATCGAGGCGTCGCGCATGATCTGGTATTCCTTGTCCGTCAGCGTTTGCGCCGGCGCCACGGTGATCGAGTCGCCGGTGTGCACGCCCATCGGGTCGAGGTTCTCGATCGCGCAGACGATGATGCAGTTGTCCTTGCGATCGCGCACCACCTCCATCTCGAATTCTTTCCAGCCGAGGAGCGATTCCTCGATCAGCAGTTCCTTGGTCGGCGAGGCGTCCAGCCCGCGCTCGCAGATGGCGATGAACTCCTCGCGGTTGTAGGCGATGCCGCCGCCGGTGCCGCCGAGAGTGAACGACGGCCGGATGACCACCGGGAAGCCGATGCCGGCCTGCACCTGCAGCGCCTCTTCCATCGAATGCGCGAGCGACGAGCGCGCCGATCCCAGGCCGATGCGCGTCATCGCGGCCTTGAACTTCTCGCGGTCCTCCGCCTTGTCGATCGCCGCGCGCGAGGCGCCGATCATCTCGACGTTGTATTTCTTGAGCACGCCTTCGCGCGCGAGGTCGAGCGCGCAATTGAGCGCGGTCTGCCCGCCCATCGTCGGCAGCAGCGCCTCGGGCTTTTCCTTCTCGATGATGCGCGCGACGACCTGCCAGGTGATCGGCTCGATGTAGATGGCATCCGCCATCTCCGGGTCGGTCATGATCGTCGCCGGGTTGGAATTCACCAGCACCACGCGATAGCCCTCCGCGCGCAGCGCCTTGCACGCCTGCGCGCCGGAATAGTCGAACTCGCACGCCTGGCCGATCACGATCGGGCCGGCGCCGATGATCAATATGGTCTTGAGGTCGCTACGCTTTGGCATCGGCCATCAATTTCGCGAAGCGATCGAACAGGTAGCCGATGTCGTGCGGCCCGGGGCTCGCCTCCGGATGCCCTTGAAAACAGAACGCCGGCCGATCGGTCCGCGCCAGCCCCTGGAGGGAACCGTCGAAGAGAGACACGTGCGTAGGCCGCAGATTTGAAGAAAGGGTGGAAGGATCCACGGCGAAGCCGTGGTTCTGGCTGGTGATCACGACCTGGCCGGTGTCGAGATCCTTCACCGGATGGTTGGCGCCGTGGTGGCCGAACTTCATCTTGAGCGTCCTGGCGCCCGAGGCCAGGCCCATCAGCTGGTGCCCGAGGCAGATGCCGAACACCGGCACGCTCGTCGCGTCGAGGATTTCGCCGATCGCTTCGATGGCGTAATCGCACGGCTCGGGATCGCCCGGGCCGTTGGACAGGAATATGCCGTCGGGCTTCATGCGCAGGACCTCGCGCGCCGGCGTCTGCGCCGGCACCACCGTCACGCGCGAGCCGCGATCCACGATCATCCTCAGAATGTTGCGCTTGATGCCGTAGTCGTAGGCGACGACGTGCGTCTTCGTGCTGTCGTTGCGACGATAACCTTTGCCAAGCTCCCAGCTCCCGTCGATCCATTCGTAGGGCTCGCGGATCGTGACCACCTTGGCGAGGTCCATGCCGGCGAGGCCGGGAAATTTGCGCGCTTCGGCGAGCGCCTTGGCTTCATCGACGGCGCCGGCCATCAGGCATCCCGCTTGCGCGCCTTTCTCCCGCAGGATGCGCGTGAGCTTGCGCGTATCCAGGTCGGCGATGCCGACGATGTTGTGCTTCCGGAGGAATCCGGGCAGATCGAGCTCCGAGCGCCAGTTCGAGACGCGACGCGGCACGTCGCGCACGACGAGGCCCGAGGCATACACCTGCGGCGATTCGCCGTCCTCGTCGTTGACGCCGGTGTTGCCGATGTGCGGGTAGGTGAGCGTGACGATTTGCCGGCAGTACGACGGGTCGGTGAGGATTTCCTGGTAGCCGGTCATCGCCGTGTTGAACACCACCTCGCCCACGGCCATGCCGGTCGCGCCGATGGAGCGGCCACGGAATACCGTCCCGTCGGCGAGCACGAGGAGGGCGGATTCTTGGGCGGGCGTCATTTGCTAACAGCGGCTTACAGCGGATGTGAAAAGCGGGAAAGGCTCACGCCCTTCCCGCTCCCTGGCCGGAATTATACCTAGCGTAGTCCGAGCGTAGTCTTCAGCTTGTCGATCGCTTCGCGCAGGCAGCCGGCCTTGTCCTTCAGCTTCGGGTCTTTGTTGACCATGCCGGTGCATTCCGCCCACTGCTCGGGCTTCGACAGGACCATGACGCGGCCCGGCGCCATCAGCCCGGGCCGCGCGACGCGCTCGTAATCGCCGCGTGCCCTCATGCCGGCTTCGTCGACATAGCCGACGATCAGGTATTGGTAGGCCCAGAAGCTGGTCGCCGACACCTTGAAGCCGCGGTGCATCTCCTCTTCGAGCTGCTGCATGCTTTTCGCGGCTTTTTCGACATCGTCGCCCATGCAGCCCGCGTACCAGCCGTAGCTCTTGGCGCTGGGATAAGTGACGCGCGCCTCGACCACGTAGCCGGGCCCGCCGCACATCGAGCCGACCTCGGGCTGCTCGAGCAGCTTGGCGTTGAAGGGCGAAACCTTTTCGTACACGGATGCGAGGAGGCTGGCGTTCTGGCGGATGGCGGCTTCGCCTTTGCCGGCGACGAAAGTAGCAATGCCGAGCTCGCGCCCCTCCTGCGTCGTCAGCTTGAAGTTCACCACTGCCCGCATCGGCTCGCCCGTGCCGGCGTCATTGAACCCCCGACCGGGTACGAATGCGACGCGCGGCTTTTCGGCGGCCGTTTTTGCTTCCGCTGCAGCCCTCGCATCCGCAGCTGCCTTGGCATCTGCGGCGGCCTTCGCCAGGGCAGCCTCTTGCGCGGCCTTTTCCGCAGCGAGCTTTTCCGCCGCGGCCGCGCGCTCGGACGCTGCCTTTGCATCGGCCATGGCGCGTTCGCGCTCGGCCTCTCGCGTTGCCCTTTCGGCGGCGCGTTTCTCGGCCGCCAATGCTTCGTTAGCAGCCTTGGCTTCAGCCAACGCGCGGTCTCTGTCGGCCTGCAGACGCTTGCGCTCCGCTTCCTGCGTGGCGCGCTCCGAGGCGAGCTTGTCGGCAGCCGCTTTCGCCTCCGCCTGGCGTTTCTGCGCATCGGCCTGCTGCCTTTGCAGCTCGGCTTTCTTCGCGTCCTCGGCCGCCTTGTCGATTTTTGCCACCGGGGGCGCCGGACGCGGAGCCGCGCGCACGGGTTTGTCTTCGACGAGCATCGAAAGCTCGAGCGCCCACGTCGGCAATTCGGAAGCGGCGATCTCGAGCTGGTCTCCGCCGCGGTTGCGGATCGCCTGGCCGCCGCGAATCGAATACGACTCGCCGGGCGCGGCGAGCTTGCCCGCGGCAAAGGTGCCCTCGGAGACGCGGCTGATCTTGCCGCCCTGATAGATGCGCACCACGCCGCGGCCGTCCGCGAATCCATCGGTGCACTTGCCGCTCCAGCGGATGCGCGAGGCGCCGCGCGCGTCTGCCTGTGGCAGGTAAAGCTTGCAACCGTCGGCCGTCGCTTCGACCGTGCCGGCGGGTGCCTGCGCGAATGCGTTCGCGGCGATGAGGAGCGCGCCTGCGGCGCCCAATCCCTTCATTTCAGGCCGAGAACATCGAACATGTCGTAGAGCCCCGCCGGCTTGCCGCGCAGCCACTTCGCCGCGCGCACGGCCCCCGCGGCGTACGTCATGCGGCTTTGCGAGCGCACCGTGATTTCGACCCGCTCGCCCGCGCCGGCAAAGACGACGGTGTGCTCGCCGACGATGTCGCCGCCGCGGATGGCGTGGAAGCCGATCTGCTTTTGCGGGCGCTCGCCGGTGTCGCCTTCGCGGCCGTGGCTCGCCACCTCACTGAGGTTGCGCTTAAGTGCCTTGGCGACGACTTCGCCGATCTTCAGCGCGGTGCCCGACGGGGCATCGACCTTGTGGCGGTGATGCGCCTCGATGATCTCGATGTCATAGTCGTCGCCGAGGATGCGCGCCGCGGTGTCCGCAAGCTTGTATACCGCGTTGACACCGACGGCGAAGTTGGCCGCCATCACGATCGGAATGCGTCGAGCCGCCTCCTCGACGGCTTTCTTTTGCGCGGCGGAAAATCCGGTCGTGCCGATCACCATCGCGCGCGCGTGCTGGAGATGCGCGAGCGTGCCCTCCGGCCGCGTGAAGTCGATGAGCACGTCGCAACCGGCAGCGATGTGCGCATCCGAGCTGATCTTCACGCCGCCGACTTCGGTGCCCATCGCGGCGGTCCCGGGAACGTCGAATGCCGCGGCGAGCTTGAGCTCGCGATCGGCGAGCACGGCGTCGATGAGCGTGCGCCCCATGCGGCCACCGGCGCCGGCGACCGCCGCTTTCATCCTATCGGTCATCGCCCGGCTGCCGGCGACACTATGTCGCCTTCCATGCGCGCGAGCTTGTTGTCGGTGAAGAAGAGCGCCACCTTGCGCTGCTCGCGCTTGCCCTGCGTGGTCTCGCGCCAGTACACGTAATCCCAGCGGTCGGCATGGAAGATATCGGTGAGTAGCGGCGTCCCCAGAAGGAAGCGCACCTGCTCGCGCGTCATGCCCTGCTTCACCTGCGCGATCATTTCCGGCGACACGAAGTTGCCCTGCTGGATGTCGGGCTTGTAAGGCGTGATGCCCGGAATCCGCGGCACGCCGCAGGCAGCGATGAGCAACGTGAGGCAGACGGCGAGGAGCGCGCGCACCATGGACATATAATGATAGTCGATGAGCAGCACACAGAGCCTGAAGGAAAGCGGCCTCAAGGCCACGCTGCCGCGCCGCAAGATCCTCGAGCTCTTCGAGGGGAGCAAGGTGCGCCACCTTTCCGCCGAGGACGTGTACAAGGCGCTGATCTCCGAAGGCATCGACGTCGGCCTTGCCACCGTCTATCGCGTGCTCACCCAGTTCGAGCACGCAGGTCTGCTGTCGCGGCAGCATTTCGAGACCGGCAAGGCGGTATTCGAGCTCAACCAGGGCGGCCACCACGATCACCTCGTGTGCCTGCAATGCGGGCGGGTGGAAGAGTTCTACGATCCCGACATCGAGAAGCGCCAGAACGATGTGGCGCGCTCGCGCGGCTTCCAGCTCCACGGGCATTCGCTCGCCCTGTACGCCGACTGCACCAAGAAGGCCTGCCCCTACCGGCCGGTATAGCCCCACCGGCTGACGGGAAACCCCCGTCGCCGCCATTCGCCGCGCTTTTCAACCTTGTCTTGACGCCACCTCGCGGTCAGCGGCGATAGCGCGCGGGCGGGCCACTGCGCACAATGCGCCCTTATCGGAGGACGCATGGACGAGCTCAACCCGGTCAGAGTGCTGGTGGTGGAGGACAACCTGGACACCGCCGAAGCCCTTCGCTGCCTGCTTACCGACTGCGGCTTCCACGTCGCCGTTGCGCACAACACCCAGGAAGGCCTGACGACCGCGCGGAACCTCGAGCCGCACGTGGTGCTTTGCGACATAGGCCTTCCGGACGGGGACGGCTACATGGTGGGCAGCGTGTTGCGGCAAAGCAGCTGCAAAGGCGCGCGGCTGATCGCGGTCACCGGGCATGCCGGCACGGTCGATCGCCAGAAGGCGCTCGCGGCGGGCTTCGACCAGCATCTGGCTAAACCGGTCGATCCCACCACCCTGCTCCGCGAGATGGAAGTTACGCTCTAGCCGTCCAGCAGTTCGGCGGCGTGCTTGCGCGCCGTCGCCTCGGCGCCGCCCAGCATCCGGGCAAGCTCCTCGATACGCGCCGCGCGATCGAGGTGCTGAACGCGCACTTTCAACGACGCCGATTTGCTGACCGACCACTGCCCGTCGCCGCAGGCCGCGACCTGCGGCAGGTGCGTCACGCAAAGCACCTGGCGCTGCTTGCCGAGCTTCTTGAGCGAGCGCCCGACGGTTTCCGCCACGGTGCCGCCGATGCCCGAGTCGACCTCGTCGAAGACCAGCGTGGCCACCGGCGACGCCTTCGCCGCTACCAGCTGGATCGCCAGGCTGATGCGCGAGAGCTCGCCGCCGGAGGCAACCTTGGCAAGCGGACGCAGCGGCAGGCTCGGGTGCGACGCGACCTCGAATTCAATCTGCTCGCTGCCGCTCGCGCTGGGCGCGTCCAGCTTCGTCAACGAAACGTTGAACCGGGCCGCCTGCATGGCGAGCTCCTGCATGGCCGCCGTCACGGCCTTGGAGAGCGCCTGCGCGCCCGCCGCACGCTTGGCCGAGAGCTTCTTTGCAACGGCCTCATACCGCGCGCGCGCTGCCGCCACCTCGCGCTCGAGCGCCTCGGGATTCACGGCCAGCTCGAGCTCATGCAGGCGCTTGTCCAGCTCGGCGAGCTTCGCCGGCAGCTCCTCCGGCCGCACGCGATGCCGGCGCGCGGCGCCGTGCAGCGCTTCGATGCGCGCTTCGGCTTCGCGCAGCGCCTCCGGGTCGAGCTCGACGCCCGTCGCGTAATGGCGCAGCTCGCGTACCGCCTCGCCCGCCTGCGCCTCGGCCGATTGGAGCATCTCGACGATGTTCTTCAAGCGCTCGTCGTGCTCCGACAAGCCCTTCAGCTGCGCGGCGACGGCGCCCAGTTGCGCGAGGCACGCGCCTTCGGCTTCGGCGAGCGCTTCGAGGGACGATTGCGCGCCGGCGAGGAGACTCGAGCCGTGCTGCAGCCGCTTGTGCTCGGCAGCGACCTCGTCCCACTCGCCTTCCCTCGGATCCAGCTTGCGCAAGTGCTCGGCGCGCTCGGCGACATCCGCACGCTCGGCCTCGCGCTGCGCGAATTGCGCGCTCGCCTCGGCCGCCACCTCCTCCAGGCGCTTCCAGTCGCGGTGCGCCTGCGCCGTCTCGCGCGCGAGCGCCTCGGCGCCGGCGTGGGCATCCAGGAGCTCGCGCTGGGCAGCCGTGCGAAGCAGGGACTGGTGGGCATGCTGGCCGTGAAGGTCGACGAGCCATTCGCCGATCTCCTTCAATTGCGCGAGCGTCGCGGCATGGCCGTTGACGAAGCAGCGCGAGCGGCCGCTGCGATCGATCGAGCGGCGCACGATGAGCTGCCCGGGGTCCCCCCCGAAGCCGCGCTCCTCCAGCCATGCATTCAAATTCTTCGAGACGTCGAATTCGGCGGAGAGCTCCGCCTTGTCCGCGCCTTCGCGCACCACGGCCGCGTCGGCGCGCCCGCCGACCAGGAGCTCGATTGCATCCACCAGGATGGACTTGCCGGCGCCGGTCTCGCCCGTGAGGACGGTGAAGCCGTCGCCCGGCTCGAGGGACGCCCGGTCGATCAGCACGTAATCGCGGACTTCGAGCGCGCGCAGCATCTATTTTTCTTTGGCCAGTACCTCGCTCCAGCGCAGCTTCTCGCGCAGCGTCGCGAAGTACCGGTAGCCCGGCGGGTGGATGAAGCGCACCACATCGGTCGAGCGCCTGAGCACCAGCCGGTCGCCTTCCTGCAGGTCGAATAGCGCAAGCCCGTCGAAATGCGCGCGCGCGTCGAGCGCGTGCTTGAGCGCGATCTCGATCACCGTGCGGTCGCTGATGCTCACGGGCCGCGCCGAAAGCGTGTGGGGGTTGAGCGGCACGAGCGCGAGCGCCGGCAGCGCCGGGTGAAGGATCGGCCCCTGCGCCGACAGCGCGTACGCGGTCGAGCCGGTGGGCGTGGCGACAATCATGCCGTCGGCACGCAGCGTGTAGATGTATTCGCCATCGAGCACGAGGTCGAATTCGATCAGCCGGCCCTGCGAGCCCTTGCCGACGACCGCTTCGTTGAGCGCCAGTGTGCGCAGCAGCGACTGCGTGCCGCGCAAAATCTCCGCGTCGAGCAGCGCGCGCTCTTCCAGCGTGTAATGGCCGTCGAGGATCGCCGCGATGCCCTCGTGCATGTTGCGATGGCCGATGTCGGTCATGAAGCCCACGCGGCCCTGGTTCACCCCGACGACCGGCACGCGATGGCGCACCAGGTTGCGCGCGGCGGCGAGCAGGGTGCCGTCGCCACCGACGACGACCGCGAGATCCGCAGCTACGCCGATCGCGGCGTAGTCTGCGCCGCTCACGCCAAGGTCTTCGGCGGTCTGCTTCTCGATGAAGGTCTCGCAACCGCGCTTCTGGAGGAAGGCGGTGAGGTCGCGCAGCGATGCGGCGATTTCCGGGCTGCCGAGCTTGCCGATCAGAGCCACGCGACGAAAACTCGGCTTTGCGCTCGGTTTCACCGCGGCAGAGGACATCGGCGCGAGTGTACAATGAATCCATGCTCGACAAGCGCGCACAAATCCTTCTTAAGACTTTGATCGAGCGCCACATTGCCGAGGGCCAACCGATCGGCTCGCGCACGCTGTCGAAGTACTCCGGGCTCGATCTTTCGCCGGCCACCATCCGCAACGTGATGGCGGATCTCGAGGAGCTCGGCCTGATCTCGAGCCCGCATACTTCCGCGGGCCGCGTGCCCACGACGCTCGGCTACCGGTTCTTCGTCGACTCGCTGCTGGTCGTCAAGCCCATCGAGTCGCAGGCGCTGCAGCGGATCGAGGGCGAGCTGCAACCCGACAATCCGCAGCGCATGGTGCAGTCCGCCTCGCAGCTCCTCTCCCACCTCACGCAGTTCGCCGCCGTGGTGATGACGCCGCGCCGGCGCGCGATGACCTTCAAGCACATCGAGTTCCTCAAGCTCTCCGAGAAGCGCGTGCTGCTCATCGTCGTCACGCCCGACGGCGACGTGCAGAACCGCATTTTGTTCACCGAGCGCGACTTCAAGCCTTCCGAGCTCGTCGAGGCGGCGAACTACATCAACCAGCATTACTCGGGGCAGAGCTTCGAGGACGTGCGCGGGCGGCTGCAGACCGAGCTTTCGGACCTGCGCCGCGACATGATCATCCTCATGACTACTGCGGTTGACGCAGGGAACCGCGCCGTCTCGGAAGGCAGCGAGCAGTACGTGATTTCCGGCGAGCGCAATCTCCTCAGCCTGCAGGACCTGTCGCAGGACATGAACCGCCTGCGCCAGCTCTTCGAGCTCTTCGAGCGCAAGACCTCGCTCGTGCAGATCCTGGACCTGTCGCTGCGCGGCCAGGGCGTGCAGATCTTCATCGGCGGCGAGTCCGGCTTCAGCGCGCCCGACGAAGTCAGCGTTGTGACGTCGCCCTACAAAGTGGACGGCGAGGTGGTGGGCACGGTCGGCGTGATCGGCCCCACGCGCATGGCCTACGACCGGGTGATCCCGATCGTGGACATCACCGCCAAGCTCCTTTCGAGCGCGCTCTCCCAGCACTAAGAAAAAGGGGTCAGAGCAATTTTCCGGTAACAAAGCGGCGCGCCGTACGACAGCTTTTGTAACAGGAAAATTGCTCTGACCCCTTTATTTTGAAAAGCATCCTGCTAGTCAATCTCGGCACGCCGTCGGCACCCACGCCGGAGGCCGTGCGCGCGTACCTCGCCGAATTCCTGTCCGACCGCCGCGTCGTGGCGCTGCCGCGGTGGTTGTGGCTGCCGGTGCTGCACGGCATCGTGCTGCGCAAGCGCCCGGCGCAATCGGCGGCGAAGTACGCCGAGATCTGGATGGCGGAGGGCTCGCCGCTGCGCGTGTATACCTCGCGCCAGGCGGAGCTGTTGTCCGACAAGACCGGACTACCGGTCGCGTACGCGATGCGCTACGGCGAGCCCAGCATCGCCGCGACGCTGCCGCGCCTGGAGGATCCGGTCGTGGTGCCGCTCTATCCGCAGTACGCCGACAGCACGACCGGCAGCGTGCTCGACGTCCTGCCCGCCAACCTTATCGTGGCCGGCGATTTCCATGACCACCCCGGATACATCGGCGCCGTGGGTGCGAACGTGCGCCGGCATTGGGCCAAGCATGGACGCGGCGCGATGCTGCTCTTCAGCTTCCACGGCCTGCCCAAGCGCGGATCGGGCCTCTATGAAAAACAATGCCGGCGCACCGCCGAGCTGCTGGCGAAGCACCTCGGTCTCGCCCAGCGCGAATGGCGGATCGCCTTCCAGTCGCGCTTCGGCTATGCGAAGTGGCTAGAGCCGTATACGGAGGCGACGCTGACCGAGCTCGCCCGCGGGGGCTTGCAACGCGTCGACGTGGTGTGCCCCGGATTCGTCGCCGACTGCCTGGAGACGCTCGAGGAGCTTGGCATCCGCGGGCGCGAGGTCTTCCGCCAGGCCGGGGGGCGCGAGTTCCAACTCGTGCCCTGCCTGAACGAATCGCCGGAGTGGATTGCCGCCCTCGCGGCGATCGCCGCCGGGACTAGCGCCCGAAAAGACCTTTGAGCTTGTCCAGCTTCTCGAGGCGCGGATCGCGCGGCGCCTCGGCGGTGCCGCCCTGCCCCGACGGCGCCTCAGCCGGCGGCTTGCCGACGCCCAGGCGTTCCTCGATCTTGCTGCGCACGCGATCCCCCACCTTGGACTTCAAGGCGTCGGCCGCCACCGCCGAGTAGTTCACGTCGTACTTCATGTTGTCGAACGGCCCGCTGAGATGCACGGGCACCGTGAGACCGGACAGCTGCTCGAGGTCCGCGCCCCCCTGCCCCTTGGTCGTCGCCACGACCGTTGCCTTGGTGACGTAGTCGATGGCCGAGTTGCCGATGTCGACATCGCCCCGGCCGGTGATGCGGAAAAGCGGCGCCTTGACGTCGAGATCCTCGTTGTGCGCCACGCCGTTCTTGATCGCAAAGGTGGCGATGAGCTCGGAGAAGTCGGTCTGCTGCGCCTGCCGCGCTTCCTCGCGCGCCGACTGCGACAGGAGCGCGGTCTTCGCCTTGCGGAACACCTCGGCGAGGTTGATGCCCTTGATCGCGCCGTCGCGCAGCTGCACCCGCGCGCTGCCGCCGAGCGATTTCTTCATCGTGTTCACCGTCTTGCCCGCGGCGGCTACGTCCAGCGTGAGCGTGCCCTTTCCCTCGAGCGTGTCCTTCTGCGCGAAGTCGCGCAGGAGCGGCCCAATGGCCACGCCGTTCAGCGTCTCCTTCACCGTCACGCGGCCATCGGCCTGCGCCGCGATGGCGCCGGAAACCGAGCCTTCGTAGAGGTTCGCCGAGTGCGGCGCGACGTCGAGGCGCCCGTTTGCCGCCTTCACTTCCGCTTTCACGTTCGCGAGCTTCAGTCCCTTCACCTGCAGCGCGCCGAAGGCGAGTCGCCCGTTGGCATTCAGGTCTTTCAGGAACGACAGATCGACCGGCGAGTCCTCCTCCTTCTTCTGCGCCGTGGGGGCCGGCTTTTCCGGAGCCTTGCCCTCGGCCGGCGGCGCCGGCTTCGGCGCGGCGGCGGCCTTCTGCTCGTCGCCGGTGTAGCGGTCGAGGTTGATCTTGTCGACATTGATGT
The DNA here is from genome assembly GCA_035525655.1 of Burkholderiales bacterium. Taxonomy (GTDB): domain Bacteria; phylum Pseudomonadota; class Gammaproteobacteria; order Burkholderiales; family SG8-39; genus SCGC-AG-212-J23. The sequence goes on along the minus strand of DATLDY010000034.1, from coordinate 5,456 downwards.
CGAAGAGGTACGAGGGCGGCGTGAACTTGGCGAGGCCTAGCTTCGCCTGGATATTGGACTCGTCGAACTTTGATGACAGATCGGCATTCACCGTCTGCTTCTCGAGGTCCGCGCGCAGGCTGCCGCTGATCGGGATCTTCACGCTCTTGTTCGGCAGGTTCGGGCCGGTCATCGTCACGTCGGCATTGAGCTGCGGAATGACCAGCGCCTTCGCCGACCCTTCGAATCCTGCGAGCTTGAGCTTCGCTTCCAGGTCCTGGGTAGCGTCCTTCAGCTTCAGATCGGCGGTAATGGCCGCCCCTTTCGCCATGTCCGCGGCGATCACCAGCTCCGGCGCCGCGATGTGCGCCTCGAGGTTCTGCTTTTCCTTTACGCCTTTGACGTCGAGCGTGAAGCCCTTCACGCGATACTCGTTCTTCTCCGGGTTGGCCCCGACATCGCCTTTGGCATTCACGTTCAGGCTGGTGATCCCCGCCGCGGCGCCGGTGAGCTTGGCGTCGAGCCTGGAAATGGCGAAGGACTTTGCCGGCAGGTCGAACTGGTAGCCGGAGGCGAGATCGACCTTCACATCGACGTCCGGATTCTTGCCCTTCACATCGGCCTTCAGCTCGAGCTTGCCGTCTGCCTTGTCGGCAATGCGACCGGTGCTGAGCGTCAGGTCGCTGAGCGCGATCTCCTGGCCGCCTTGCCGGTCGACGTAGGTGACCGATGAGCGATCGATCTGGATGCCGGCGATGTCGAAGCCGACCGACTGTTTCTCGCCGCTGGGCTCGTCTTTTTTGGCCGACTTGCCGGGCTTCTGGGGCTCGTTGCCGGGCTGCGCTGCCTTTGCCTCGAGGAGGTCGCTGAAGTTGTAGCGGCCGTCCTTGTCCTTGACGATGCGCGCCTTTAGCCCGGAAATGCGGATCCGGTCGACGATCGCCTGGCCGCGAAGCAATGGCAGCAATGCAACAGAAGCGTGTGCAGAATCGAGCGCCAGGAACTCCTGCGGGCTTTCGTGTTCCGAGAGGGTTACGCCGTTTACTTTGGCGCCCAGGGCAGGATAAACAGCGACTTGCAGGTCGCCTTTGAGGCTCAGCGTGCGTCCGGTCTGTTCCTTGACCAGCCGCTCGATCTGCCCTTTGTAGCGGTTCGGATTGAAGGTCAGGGCGAAAATCGCCGCCGCAAGGACCACCAGGACCAGCAGGCCCCCGATGACATATAGTGAAATCCTGATAGCTTTCATTTTCTAATCAGCCACTTGAATTAAGGCCGAGGTGCTTGAAACGAGCACCGGCCGACCCCACTTCGACAAGATGCAGGAAGAGACCGTTCAGCCGCCTGAGTCCGAGAATCGCGCTGCAAACGCCGGCAAGCCCCTGGAGCAGCAGATCGCCGAGGCCCGTGCCGAGGCGGCGCAGCAGCGCGACGCCATGTTGCGGGCCCTGGCCGACGCAGAGAATGCGCGCAAACGCTTCCAGGCGGAAGCGGCCAATGCGCAGAAATTCGCCGTGGAGCGCTTCGCCGAATCGCTGTTGCCCGTGGTGGACAGCCTGGAGGCGGCGCTCGCGACCCCGAACTCGAGTCCCGACGCCCTGCGCGACGGCGTCCAGCTGACCCTGCGCCAGCTCACCCAGGCGCTGGAAAAAGCGCGCGTTGCCGCCATTGCGCCGGTAGCCGGCGAGCGCTTCGATCCGCATCGCCACCAGGCGATGGCCGCCGTCGAGGCCGACTCAGAACCCAACACCATCGTGGCGCTCATGCAGAAGGGCTACCAGCTGCACGATCGGATCCTGCGGCCGGCGCTCGTCACCGTCGCCAAGGCAGTTGAAAAAAGCGCTGCAAACCCCATATCAGACACAGACTTAGATTAAGAACGGGAACCCCATGGCAAAGATCATCGGCATCGACCTCGGCACCACGAACTCCTGCGTTGCGATCATGGAGGGCGGCAAGCCCAAAGTGATCGAGAACTCGGAGGGCTCGCGCACCACGCCTTCGGTCGTCGCCTACACGGAAGACGGCGAGATCCTGGTCGGCGCGCCGGCCAAGCGCCAGGCCGTCACCAACGCGAAGAACACCATCTACGCCGTCAAGCGCCTCATCGGACGCAAGTTCGAGGACGCCGAGGTGCAGAAGGCGATGAAAGTCTCGCCCTACAAGATCGTGCGCGCCGATAACGGCGACGCCTGGATCGAGGTGCGCGGCAAGAAAATCTCGCCGCAGGAAGTGTCGGCGCAGATCCTGCGCAAGGTGAAGAAGGACGCCGAGGCCTACCTTGGCGAGACCGTCACCGAGGCGGTGATCACCGTGCCGGCGTACTTCAACGACTCGCAGCGCCAGGCGACCAAGGACGCCGGCCGCATCGCCGGACTGGATGTGAAGCGCATCATCAACGAGCCGACCGCGGCGGCGCTCGCCTACGGCGAGGACAAGGCCGCGAAGAAGGACCAGAAGATCGCCGTGTACGACCTCGGCGGCGGCACCTTCGACATCTCGATCATCGAGATCGCGGACGTCGAGGGCGAGAAGCAGTTCGAGGTGCTCGCTACCAACGGCGACACGTTCCTCGGCGGCGAGGACTTCGACCAGCGCCTGATGGATTACGTCGTCACCGAGTTCAAGAAGGAACAGGGCGTCGATCTTTCGAAGGACGTGCTCGCGCTGCAGCGCCTGAAGGAGGCCGCGGAAAAAGCCAAGATCGAGCTGTCGAACGGGCAGCAGACCGACATCAACCTGCCCTACATCACGGCCGACCAGTCGGGCCCCAAGCACCTGACGATGAAGATCACGCGCGCGAAGTTCGAGTCGCTGGTGGACGATCTCATCGAGCGCACGGTGCCGCCGTGCCGCACCGCGATCAAGGATGCGGAAATCCCGACCAGCCAGGTGGGCGACGTGATCCTGGTGGGCGGCCAGACGCGCATGCCGAAGGTGCAGGACAAGGTGAAGGAATTCTTCGGCCGCGAGCCGCGCAAGGACGTGAATCCCGACGAGGCGGTTGCCGTCGGGGCTGCCATCCAGGCGGGCGTGCTGAAGGGCGACGTGAAGGACGTGCTGCTGCTCGACGTGACGCCGCTGTCCCTCGGCATCGAGACGCTCGGCGGGGTGATGACGAAGCTCATCAGCAAGAACACCACCATCCCGACCAAGGCGCAGCAGGTGTTCTCCACCGCCGACGACAACCAGAACGCGGTGACGATCCACGTCCTGCAAGGCGAGCGCGATCTGGCGTCGGGCAACAAGTCCCTCGGCCAGTTCAACCTGACCGACATTCCGCCGGCGCCGCGCGGCATGCCGCAGATCGAGGTCACGTTCGACATCGACGCCAACGGCATTTTGCATGTGACGGCGAAGGACAAGGCGACCGGCAAGGAAAACAAGATCAAGATCCAGGCGAGCTCCGGCCTGAACGAGGCGGAGATCCAGCGCATGGTGAAGGATGCCGAGGCGCATGCGGAGGACGACCGTAAGCAGCTCGAGCTCGTCAATGCCCGCAATCAGCTCGAGGCGCTGGTACACTCGGTCAACAAGTCGCTCAAGGAATACGGCGACAAGCTTGAGGCCGGCGAGAAGGAGCGCATCGAGGCGAGCCTGAAGGAAGCCGAGGCGGCGCTCAAGTCGGAGAACAAGGCCGACATCGACGCCAAGGCGCAGACGCTCTCTCAGGCGGCCCAGAAGCTCGGCGAGAAGATGTATGCCGACGCGCAGGCGCAGGCCAACGCCAATGCGCAGCCAGGCCAGGCCGGCCCGGCGGGCGCGGGTGGCGAGCAGCAGCCGAGCGGCGGCGCGGAGCAGTCGAAAAAGGACGACGGCAACGTGGTGGACGCCGAGTTCACCGAAGTGAAGGACAAGAAAACGGGATGATGATTGGCCAAACGCGATTACTACGAGGTCCTGGGCGTCAACCGGGACTGCTCCGCCGAGGATCTTAAGAAAGCCTATCGCCGCCTGGCGATGAAGTGGCATCCGGACCGCAATCCGGATAACCCGAAGGCCGAGGACCACTTCAAGGAAGCCAAGGAAGCCTACGAGATCCTGGCCGACGCCAACAAGCGGGCGGCGTACGACCAGTTCGGCCATGCCGGCATAGACCCGCAAGGCGCGGCGGGCCCCGGCGGCATGGGAGGCTTCGGCGACATTTTCAGCGACATCTTCGGCGAGATCTTCGGCGGGGGCGGCGCTGCTGGCGCGCGCGGGGGCCGCAATGCGGTGTTCCGCGGCGCGGACCTTCGCTACAACCTCGAGATCACCCTCGAGCAGGCGGCGCACGGGTTCGAGACCAAGATCCGGATTCCCGGGATGAGCGGCTGCGAGACCTGCAAGGGCACGGGCGCGAAGGCCGGTAGCCAGCCGCAGACTTGCCCTTCCTGCCGCGGTGCGGGCCAGGTAAGGGTATCGCAGGGCCCTTTCTCCATCGCCCAGACCTGCCCCCGCTGCCATGGCAGCGGAAGCATCGTTCCCAATCCCTGCGCGACGTGCAACGGCACGGGGCGGGTCAAGCTGCAGAAAACCCTATCGGTGAAGATTCCCGCGGGGGTGGACGAAGGCGACCGGGTCCGCCTCTCCGGAGAAGGCGAGCCTGGAGTGAATGGCGGCCCTCCTGGGGACCTTTATGTCCAGGTGCACATCAAGGCGCATGGCGTCTTCCAGCGCGACCACGACGACTTGCATTGCGAAATGCCCGTGTCCTTTACCGCGGCGGCGCTCGGCGGGGAGATCGAGATCCCGACGCTGGACGGCTCGGCACGCATCCGGGTCCCGGCCGAGACGCAGAGCGGCAAGACCTTCAGGCTCAAGGGCAAGGGGATCAAGGGCGTGCGCAGCCAGATTCCCGGCGATCTTTTTTGCCACGTCGTCGTCGAGACGCCGGTCGCCCTGACCGAGCGCCAGCGCCAGTTGCTGCGCGAGTTCGAGGCGATCAGCCAGCAAGACAGCGCGCGGCACAACCCGCGCGCAAAGTCATGGCTGGATAAGGTAAAGGAATTCTTCGACGGCTAGCTGCGAGGCCAGGGAGAGGGCTTGCCGATCAGGTTCCCCTGGTATCCGGCGAAGCCCAAGGCTCCCAGCGACTGGAATGTCCCGTCGTCCTCCACCATCTGCGCGATCACGGGAATGTCGAGCTGGTGGGCAGCGCGCACCAGCGACTCGGCGAAGAACCGCGCGCCCGCATCGCTCACCATCCGGGGCGTATGGGCGCCGGCGAGCTTGATGTAGGCCGGCTTGAATCGCTGCATGAGGTGCAGGCTGTCCCGGTGCACGCCGAAATTGTCGATGGCGAACCCTGCGCCCGCGCGGTTCACGACCGCGGCAAAGTTGCCCGCCGCCGCCTCGTTCTTCAGCACGCCGTGCTCCGCGATTTCGAACACCAGGCGGCTTGCGACTCCACGCTCGTGCTCGAGCAGCTTTTCAAGCCAGTCCATGAAGGCGGGTTGCTCCGCGGAATGCATGGACACGTTGATGCTGGTCTCGTCCTC
>DATLDY010000026.1:0-6836 GCA_035525655.1 Burkholderiales bacterium | reverse complement strand
CCAGAAAGGCGCGGCGCGAGAACCGCCGTTCGATCTCCAGCCAGCCTTCGCGCAGCTCAGCCGGCGACACCGCTCGCGTCAGGCCGAGGTCCATCACGTAGTCGACCTTTTCCGCGGTCTGCGACGCGCGCGGCGGCTCCGGCCGCACGTGGAGCGACGGTTCGCGGCGGCCGTCGAGCAGGACATCGTTGTGCGCGGAGGCGAAGGCCTTCTGCGCCTCGTGACGCGCCGAGCGCTCCTGCCACCGGTTGTACACCACTACGGCGACGACTGCGAGGCCACCGATGACGGCCAGACCGAGCTGCAGGTCCGTCAGGCGGCGAGCTCCTCCCGGATGCGCAGCGCTTCGTCGATGTCCACCGCGACGACGCGCGAGACACCCGACTCCGGCATGGTCACCCCGATCAGCTGCTCGGCAAGCTCCATCGTGATCTTGTTGTGGCTGATGAACAGGAACTGCGTCTGCGCCGACATGCGCCGCACGAGCTCGCAGAACCTAACGGTGTTCGAATCGTCGAGCGGCGCGTCGACCTCGTCCAGCAGGCAGAACGGCGCCGGATTCAGCTGGAACAGCGAGAACACGAGCGAGATCGCCGTGAGCGCCTTCTCGCCGCCCGACAGGAGGTGGATGCTCGTGTTGCGCTTGCCCGGGGGCTGCGCCATCACCTGCACGCCGCAATCGAGGATCTCTTCGCCGGTCATGACGAGCTTCGCCTCGCCGCCGCCGAAGAGCGAGGGGAAGAGCGAAGCGAAGTGCCGGTTGACGCTCTCGAACGTCTCGCTCAGGAGCTCGCGGGTTTCGCGGTCGATGCGGCGGATCGCGTCCTCGAGCGTGTGCACTGCCTCGTCCAGGTCGGCGGACTGCGAATCCAGATAGCCCTTGCGCTCGCGGCTGGTGCGCAATTCCTCGACCGCGGCGAGGTTCACTGCGCCAAGCTCGCCGATCGACTGCGTGATGCGCGTGATCTCGCCCTGCAGGCTGGAGGGCCGCGGCGCCCCTTCGGCCTCCTTGGCGAGCACTTCGTCGCTCGCATTGGCCTCGCGCAGCTGCGTGTCGAACTGCTCGTGGTTGAGCTGAGCGGCCTGCTCCTTGAGTCGCAGCTCGCCGAGCCGCTCGCGCAAGGGGGCGACCTTGGCCTCGATCTGCAGCCTCGCCTCCTCGATCTCGCGCAAGGCCGCGGAAGCGGCCTCGACCGTGTTTCGGGCACCCGCGAGCGTCTTCTCGCACGCCAGGCGCGCCTCGACCGCCGTTTCGAGCAGCTGGCGTACGGCCGGAATGGGATCGGCCGACAGCTCTTGCGTTAGCTTCGCGACCTCGACGTCGCCGCGCTCGATCTGCTGATCGATGACGCGCACGGAGTTGTCGATCTCCGCGATCTTGGACCCGCACTCGCGCTCGCCGAAAAGCGCGTCCTGCGCCTCACGGTCGGCCTGCTGGACGGCACGGCGCTGGTCGGCAAGCGCCGTCTCGGCCGCCACGTAATCGGTGCGCGTGGCTTCCAGCCGCTCGCGCGCCGCGGCGATGTCCGCGGCGATCGCCGCGGCGGCCGCCTCGCAGGCCGAAAGCGCGGCCAGGCCTTCCTCGGCCTCCGCGGCGAGCTCGGCTTCCTCGGCATGCAGCTGCGCGCTGCGCTCGCGGTAGCGCTCCTGGGCCTGCGTGAGCTTGAGCTGCTCGATCTGCACGTCGTGCCCGGCCTTCTCGTGCCGCGCGATCTCGAGGCGTGCTTCCTCGAGCGCGGCTTCACGCTCGAGGCGAGCGCCCTCTGCGTGCTCTAGCGTGCGCTGCACGCCCTCGAGCTTGCGCTCGAGCTCGACGCATCGGGCGGCGAGCCCTTCGATCTCGGCCTGTCTGGCGAGCAAGCCGGCGTCGGCCGGATCGGGTGCGTGGAATGTAAGCGTATGCCGGGTGAACTGGTCGCCCTCGCGGTTGACGAGCACGGTGCCGGCCGCGAGCTGTGCGCGCGCCGCGGCGTCCGGAATTCCCTCGACGGCGAATACGCCGACCAGCCAGTCCGCCAGCGCACCGCTCACGCTTTCATCCAGCGCATGCACCTTCGAGGCGAGCGGCACGCCGCCCGCTGCTGCCGGGCCCGGCCCGGTTGCGGCCTCGAACAGGCTCGCCTTCGCAGGCGGACGCGCGTCGAATCTCGAGCTGACCGAACCGGACTGCAGGGCGTGCAGCCGCTCGCGCAGGACGGCCTCGACTGCGGTTTCCCAGCCGGCGTCGATACGAAGCTTGTGCCACAGCGGCTCTGCCCCGCCGAGGCCAAGACCCTCGATCCACTCGCGAAGCGGCGCATTGTTCTCCGCTTCCGCCTGGATCTGGCGCAGGGTGGAAAGCTGGGCTTCGGCAGCGGTGTGCTCCCGCTGGGCGACGCTCACCGCCTCGCCCGCGCTTGCGCTTGCTTCCTGCAACTCGGTGCATTGCACCTGCAAGGCTTCGAAGGCCTCGCGCGCTGCCTGGAGCGCCGCGTCGACTTGCGCGACACGGTCTTCGAGTTCCAGCGCCACAGCACCGTCGGGCTCGGCCAGCGCGCCGAGCTCGCCCTGCAGGCGCTCGCGCCGCTGCGCCAGCGCTTCGGCCGCGCGCTGCAGGTGGGCGCGATTGGCCTGCTCGAGCTGCAGGCGGCTTTCAGCCTGCATGACCTGGCTGCGCGCTTCGTTCAGGCGCTCCTGGGTCGCGCGGAACGCCTGCTCGGCTTGCGGCAGGCGCGCCGTTTCGGCTTCGAGCTTCTGCCGCGTTGCCAGCACGCGCTGTTTAGCGCTGCCGGCTCGCGCGGCCCACATATGGAGGGCCTGCGTAAGCTGCGAACGTTGCTCGCGCCAGGCGCCGAGCTGCGCAAGCCGCTCGGTGTGCTGGCTCTCCAGGCGTGCGCGCGTTTCCTCCGCGTGGCGCAGCTCGGACTCCAGCCGCGCCACCTCGGAGTTGGCCGCATAGAGCGCGCCCTGCGCGGCATTCATCGCGTCGCCTGCCTGGTAGTGCGCCGAGCGCGCCGTCTCCAGGCGCGATTCCAGGTTGCGCGTCTGGGCGTTCTCGGCCTCGAGCTCGTTGGTGACGCGCACGACTTCCGTCGAGTGGCGCTCGCGCTCGTTGGCGGCGTCGCGGCGCCTCAAATACCAAAGGAGATGCTGCTTCAGCTGCAAGTCCGACTGCAGCTCCTGGTAGCGGGTGGCGATCTGGGCCTGCGCGTCGAGCTTTTCAATCTGAGTGCCGAGCTCGAGGCGGATGTCGGTGATGCGCGAGAGGTTCTCGCGCGTATCGGCCAGGCGCGATTCGGTCTCGCGCCGGCGCTCCTTGTATTTGGAGATGCCGGCCGCTTCTTCGAGGAACACGCGCAGCTCTTCCGGCTTCGCCTCGATGACGCGCGAGATCATGCCCTGCTCGATGATCGCGTAGGCGCGCGGGCCGAGGCCGGTGCCGAGGAAGAGATCGGTGATGTCGCGCCGGCGCACGTGCGTGCCATTGATGTAGTAGCTCGACTCGCCGTCGCGCTGGAGAATGCGCTTCACCGAGAGCTCGGCGTATTGCGACCATTGCCCGGCCGCGCGGCCCAGCGAATTATCGAAGATCAGCTCGACCGAGCAGCGCGCGAGCGGCTGGCGGTTCACCGAGCCGTTGAAGATCACGTCCTGCATCGAATCCCCGCGCAGCGCAGAGGCGCGCGACTCGCCGAGCACCCAGCGCAGCGCGTCGATGACGTTCGATTTGCCGCAGCCATTCGGGCCGACCACGCCGACGAGCTGGCCGGGCACATGAATCGTTGTGGGATCTACGAAGGACTTAAAACCAGACAGCTTTATTTGAGTTAGACGCACGCAAAAATGATAGCATTTGCGCGCTCTTTTATCGGCGGTTTTTCAGTGCCTTCGCGCCCCAGCAAGCGGATCGATACGTTCGCCAATCCCGCGCCTGGGCGCGACTATCGCATCCATATGGAAATTCCCGAGTTCACCTGCGTCTGCCCGATGACGGGACAGCCCGACTTCGCGACGCTGGTGCTCGATTACATTCCGGATCGCCTCTGCGTGGAGCTGAAATCGCTCAAGCTCTACATCTGGTCATACCGCGACCAAGGCACCTTCCACGAAGCGGTGACTAACAAGATCCTCGACGACCTCGCGCGTGCCACGAAGCCGCGCTGGATGCGGCTCGAGTCGCGCTTCAATGTGCGCGGCGGCATAACGACTTCGGTATTCGCCGAGCACCGCAAGAAGGGCTGGGCCGGAAAAGTTTGAATCCGCTCCTGGCGAAGCTCCAGCCCTACCCGTTCGAAAAGCTGCGCGCGCTCATCGCGGGCCACACGCCCAATGCGGCGTTGCGCCCGCTCAACCTTTCGATCGGCGAGCCGAAGCATCCGACCCCGGCGCTCGTCAAGGACGCACTCACGCGCTCGCTGGATGGCCTCGCCGCCTATCCCCTGACCGCGGGCACGCCCGAGCTGCGCCTCGCGATCGCCGCCTGGCTCGCCCGGCGCTATGGGATCGCGCAGCCCGATCCGGAGACCGAGGTGTTGCCGATCAATGGCTCGCGCGAAGCGCTGTTCGCCTTCGCCCAGACGGTGATCGATCCGACGCGGGGTGCCAGGGTCGTGTGCCCCAATCCGTTCTACCAGATCTATGAAGGGGCGGCCTTCCTCGCGGGTGCCACGCCCATCTACGGCACGCCCAAAACCTGGGACAGCGTGCAGCTCGTCTACGCATGCTCGCCGTCCAATCCGAGCGGACGGGTGATGAAGCTCGACGAATGGCGCAGGCTCTTCGAGCTCTCCGAGCGCCACGGCTTCGTCATCGCCTCGGACGAATGCTATTCCGAGATCTACTGCAACGAGCCCCCGCTCGGCGGCCTGCAGGCGGCGCGCGAGCTCGGCCGATCCTACGAGCGCCTGGTCGCTTTTTCCAGCCTGTCCAAGCGCTCCAACGCGCCCGGCATGCGCTCGGGGTTCGTCGCCGGCGACGCGGCGCTGATCAAGAAATTCCTGCTCTATCGCACGTACCATGGCTCCGCCATGAGCCTCGCCGTGCAGGCCGCCTCGGTGGCCGCCTGGAACGACGAGGCGCACGTGATCGACAACCGCCGCCTCTACGCCGAGAAATATCGGGCGGTCCTGCCGCTGGTGAAGTCGCCGCTTGAAACCGAGATGCCCGACGGCGGCTTCTACCTGTGGATCCGGACTCCCATCGACGACGCCGAGTTCACGCGTCGGCTGCACGCCCAATACAATGTCCTCGTCCTTCCCGGCAGCTTCATCGCCCGCGCCGCGGACGGCGTTAACCCGGGCGCCAACCACGTGCGCGTGGCCCTGGTGCCGCCCCTTGCCGAATGCACGGAAGCCATCGAGCGGATCAGCCGCTTCGCCCAATCCTTATGACCAAAGAGACAATCGACCAAGCCTGGGAGCAACGCGCTTCCCTGAATCCGGGCAATGCCCCGCGCGCCCTGCGCGATGCCGTCGAAGAGGTGATCGCGGGCCTCGACGCCGGCCGGCTGCGCGTGGCCGAGAAAACCGGCGGGCAATGGATCACCCACCAATGGATCAAGAAGGCGGTGCTCCTTTCCTTCCGCCTGGAAGACAACCGGGTCATGGAAGGCGGCGCCAGCCGGTACTACGACAAGGTGCCGTCCAAGTTCACCTCGTTCGACTTCGCCGCCGGCGGCTTCCGGGTGGTACCGCCGGCCATGGCCCGGCGCGGCGCTTATATAGCGAGGAACGCGGTCCTCATGCCCTCGTACGTGAATATCGGCGCCTACGTCGACGAGGGCACGATGGTCGACACCTGGGCGACCGTCGGCTCCTGCGCCCAGATCGGCAGGAACGTGCACCTCTCGGGCGGCGTCGGCATCGGCGGGGTGCTGGAGCCGTTGCAGGCCAACCCCGTCATCATCGAGGACAACTGCTTCATCGGCGCGCGCTCCGAGGTCGTCGAGGGCGTGATCGTCGAGGAGAACAGCGTCATCTCGATGGGCGTGTTCCTCGGCCAAAGCACCCGCATCCTCGACCGCGCCACCGGAGAGATCCTTTATGGCCGGATCCCGGCCGGCTCGGTGGTGGTTTCGGGCAATCTGCCCTCGCCGGACGGCAAATACGGCCTTTACTGCGCAGTGATTGTAAAAAAGGTAGATGCGAAGACACGCGCCAAAACCAGCCTGAACGAACTGCTCCGGGGGGATTAAACTAGACCCCAATCAGGGGGGCACCATGTCAGCAATGAAGCGGCTGTTTCAGGTGATGGCCGACAAGAAGGCGTCGGACATCTTCGTCTCGGTGGGCGCGCCGATCAACATCAAGATCAACGGCGCCGCCATGCCGGTGAACCAGACGGTGATGACCGCCGACACGGTGCGCCAGCTCCTCTACGAGGTGCTGAACGAGCGCCAGATCAAGGAGTACGAGGAGGAGATGGAGCTCAACACCGCCTACGCGCTCGACGGCGTCGGCGCGTTCCGCATCAGCGCCTTCCGCCAGAAGGGCTCGCCGGCCGTAGTGGTGCGCTTCATCCCCGGCAGCATCCCGCCCATCGACTCGCTCGGCGTGCCGGAGGTGCTGAAGGAAGTGATCATGCAGAAGCGCGGCCTGATCCTGATCGTCGGCGCCACCGGCTCGGGCAAGTCGACCACGCTGTCATCGATGCTCGATTTTCGCAACGAGCGCAAGTCCGGCCACATCCTGACGCTGGAAGACCCGGTCGAATTCATCTTCCAGAACAAGAAGTCGATCGTGAACCAGCGCGAGGTCGGAACCGACACCAAGGCTTTCGAGGTCGCCCTGAAGAACGCGCTGCGCCAGGCTCCCGACGTCATCCTGATCGGCGAGATCCGCGACAAGGCGACGATGGCG
>DATLDY010000018.1:0-23904 GCA_035525655.1 Burkholderiales bacterium | reverse complement strand
GGCAACCAGGACATCGTGGCGCGAGCCGTCGCCGAGGAAATCTCCAAAGGGCTGGGCCAGCAGGTGATCGTCGAGAACCGCCCCGGGCAAAGCGCGATCATCGGCACGCAGTTCGTGAAGAGCGCGCCGCCCGACGGCTATACGCTCCTCTCCGTCGCCGTCACCTTCGCCCGCGTACCGACCGTGGTGAAGGCGGCCGGCTACGACCCGCGGACCGACTTCGCCGGCGTGAGCCTTATTTGCCGTATTCCGCAGGTGCTGGTCGTCAACGCGGAGAGCCGGGCGCGCACGCTGAAGGAGCTCCTCATCCTGGCGAACCACGACCCTGGCAAGCTCTCCTACGGCAGCTCGGGCAACGGCTCGACAGGCCACGTCGCGGCCGAGATGTTCATGCGCATGACCGGCGTGAAGCTCCTGCACGTCACCTACAAGGGCAATGCCCAGGCGCTGGTGGACGTGATGGGCGGCCAGATCACGATGATGTTCGACCAGGTGAGCACGTCGGCCGGCCAGATCAGGGGCGGCAAGCTGCGCGGCCTGGGCGTCACCACGTTGACGCGCTCGGCGGTCCTGCCCGATGTCCCCACGCTCGACGAGCAGGGCCTCAAGGGCTTCGAGGACGTGACGTGGAACGGGATCGTCGCGCCGGCTGGGACGCCGCGCGCCGTGCTGGGACGATTGCATTTCGAGATCGCCAAGGTGGCGAGCCAGCCCGAGTTTCGTAAGAAATATCTCGAGCGCGGCATCGAGATCGTGGCGAGCGATTCGCCGGAAGGGTTCTCCTCCTACATCCGCTCCGAGGCGGATGCGTTCGCCAAGCTTGTGCAAGACGCAGGCATAGCCACCGAATGAAGACCCTCGTCGCCCTCCTCATCGCGCTCGCCGGGACCGCGCACGCCTTTCCGACCAAGCCGGTGAAGATCATCGTCGCCTTCCCGCCCGGCGGCGGCACGGACATCGTCGCGCGCCTGCTCGCGCCCAAGCTAAGCGATACGTGGGGGCAACCCGTGATCGTCGAGAATCGTGCCGGTGCGAGCGGCGTCATCGGGACCGAAGCCGCTGCGCGCGCCGAGCCCGACGGGCACACGCTGTTCATGGCCACGATGGGCAACATGACGGCGAACCAGCATCTCTACCCGAGCATGAGCGTCGATCCGCTGCGCGCCTTTGCGCCGATCACGAAGGTGGTCGACGTGCACTTCGTCTTCATGGCCAACCCCTCGCTCGCCGCCAACACTGTCGGCGAGCTGATCGAGCTCGCCAAACGGCGTCCCGGCGAGATTCCCTATAGCTCCTCGGGCCCGGGCGGCGCCCCGCACCTGGCGATGGAGCTCTTCAAGCGCCGCGCAGGGATCGACCTCCCGCACATCGCCTACAAGGGCAGCGCCCCCAGCATCACCGATCTCATCGGCGGCCGCGTCATGCTGTCGATGGACAGCCTGCTGCAGTCGCTGCCGCACATCAAGTCCGGCCGCCTCAAGGCGCTCGCCGTGCCCGGCCCGAAGCGCTCCGGCCTCCTGCCCGACGTGCCGACGATCGCCGAGTCAGGGCTTCAGGGCTTTTCCCTCACCAACTGGTTCGGCCTCCTCGCGCCCGCCGCGACGCCGCCCGATCGGCTCGCCAAGATCCACAACGATGTCGTCACGCATCTCAAGGACGGCGACCTGCAGAAGAAGATCTCCGACCTCGGCGCCGACGTCGTCGGCAACTCCGCGCAAGATTTCGGCGCCGCCATGCGCGCCGAGTCGGCGCAATGGGCAGAGATCATCAAATCCGCCGGCATCAAAGCCGAGCAATGACGCCGTTTTTTTGCCGCCCCCCTGTCAAGGGGGGAAGCGAGCTTTTGCGAGCGGGGGGTTTTGCTTTTTCAACATGACTTCGATCAAGCACTGTCCATCCGAGCTCGTCCGGAAACAAATCGTCTTTGTCCTCCAGTCCTGGGGCATGGATCCCGAAATCATCGCCACCACTGCCGAGGTCATGGTCGAGACCGACCTCGCCGGCGTCGACTCGCACGGCGTGTCGATGCTGATGGACTACGAGAACTCGAAGTCCAAGGGCAAGCTGAACCTGAAGGCGCGCTCTCGCATCGTCAAAGAAACCCCCGTCATGGCGCTGATCGATGCCGACGCCGGCCTCGGCCATCCGGCAGCGGTGATGGGCATGAAGCTCGCCATCGACAAGGCGAAGGCAATGGGCGTTGCCGTGGTGAGCGTCTTCAACTCGCATCACTTCGGCGCGGCCGGGTACTACGCGGCCCTGGCGTCGAAGGCAGGCCTTGTCGGCATGGTGACGAGCGCGACGCGCTCGATCGCGGTGGTGCCCACGCGCGCGTCCATTCCGGTGCTGGGAACCAATCCGATCGCCTTTGCGGCGCCCGCGCGACGCAATCGTCCCTTTCTGCTCGACATGGCCACCTCCACGGTGGCGAACAACAAGATCAAGGTCTACGAGCTCAACGGCAAGAAGCTGCCGCCGGGCTGGGTGCTTGACGGCAAGGGCGTGCCGGTGACGGATCCGGCGGAGGCAATGGACATCGTCTATAGCCGCAAGGAAGGCGGCGGGCAGACGCCAGTCGGCGGCACCGCGGAGATGTCCAGCCACAAGGGGTACGGCCTCGCGCTGATGGTCCACATCCTCGGCGGCACGCTCTCGGGCGCCTCGTTCTCGCCGATCCGCGTGAAGACGCAGAAGCCATCCGACCCCGACCGGCTCGGGCATTTCTTCCTCGCGATCGATCCCAAGGTGTTTCGCCCCGATGGCGACTTCGAGGATGACCTCGATGCGGTGATCGACGTGCTGCACGGCACGCCGCCGGTCGATCACGCCTTGCCCGTGCTCGTGCCCGGCGATCCCGAGGCGGCGTCCCGCGAGCGCAGGCTCAGGGACGGCATCCCGATGCCGGCCGCGCTGCTCGAAAAGCTGCGCGGCGTATGCGAACGCAGCGGCGTGCCCTTCATCCTGTGAAGTGCGACGCCCACTTCCACGTCTTCGGGCCCGAAGGCTCCTATCCGTACGTGCCGGACCTGCGCTACAAGCCGCCGCACGCGCCGCTCGACGCGTATCTCGCCGAAGCGAAGCACATGGGCATCGAGCGCTATGTGTTGGTCCAGCCGAGCGCTTACGGCCGCGATAACCGCTGCATGCTCGACGCGATGCGCGTCATCGGGACGAAGCAGTGCCGCGGTATCGTCGACGTCGATGAGACGGCCACCGAGCGCGAGCTCGACGACATGCACCGCCTCGGCGTGCGCGGCGTGCGCGTGAACGTAAATCCCATCAAGCCGGAGGAGCCTGGCTTTTCTCGCACGATGCTCCACAGGATCGATACGCTGGACCGCCGCTGCGCCGAGCGCGGCTGGATGCTCGACTTCCTCACGCCCGGCTGGCTGACGCGCGAGCTGCTGCCGGTATTCGAGCGCCTGAAGGCGGCGTTCTCGGTGGCACACATGGGCATGTTCCTCGCCAAGCACGGCGCGTCGCAGCCGGGCTTTCGCGACTTCGTTGCGTTCGTCGCCGGCAGCGAGCATTGCTGGGTCAAGCTCACCGGCGTCTATCGCATCTCCACCGCGCCGGCATTCGCCGATGCGGCCCCGCTTGCACGGGCGCTGATCGAGGCGGCGCCCGCCCGCCTGATATGGGGCAGCGACTATCCGCACCTCTCCTTTGCGGACAAGGTGAGCTCGATGAGCCTTTATCGGTTGTTCGAGACCTGGGCGCCGGACGAGCCGACGCGCCAGCGCATCCTCGTCGACAATCCCCGGCGGTGCTTCGGCTTCTAGGGCAGGTTGTCAATCGGCTCGCAGATTGAGCCGCTTCGCGAGTCCGCCCCACCTCTCCATCTCGGCGCGCACGAACCCGCCGAATTCGTCCGGCGAATTGCCGACCAGCTCCGCGCCTTGTGAAAGCATGCGCTCGCGCAGTTCCGCATCCTTGACGATCTTCGACACCTCCTGCGCGAGCCGCGCGACGATCTCCTTGGGCACCCTGGCCGGCGCGAACAGCCCATACCACTCGTAGGTGTCGTAATCGGGGAAGCCTGACTCCCGGATGGTGGGCACGTCCGGCAGCCCTGGCGAGCGTTGCGCGGCGGTGACCGCGAGCGCGCGCACCTTGCCGGCCTTCACGAACGCCAGCACTGTCGGCGGGCTGTTGATCATGAACTGCACCTGCCCGGAAGCGAGATCGGCCGCGGCGGGCGCGCCGCCCTTGTAGGCGATGGCCACCATGTCGAGCCCCGCCATCACCTTCAGGAGCTCCATCGAGAGGTGTCCCGAAGTCATCGAGCCGGGCAGGCCGTAGTTGTATTGCCCCGGCTTCGACTTCACGAGCTGCACCATCTCCTGCACGTTGCGCACCGGCAGTCCCGCATTGACGCTGAGGATGCCGGGCACCATGGCGACGAGCGTGATGGGCGCGAAGTCGTTGACCGAGTCATAGGGCAGGTTCTTCATCACGAAAGGATTCACCGCGTGCGTGCTGATCAGCATGCCGATGGTGTAGCCGTCGGGCGGCGCCTTGGCGAGGATGTCGGTGCCGATCACGCTCCCGCCGCCGGGGCGGTTGTCGGTGATCACCGGCTGGCCCAGCACTGCGGCGAGCTTGGCGCCCACCGCGCGCGACAGGAGATCCGCCGTGCCGCCCGCGGCGAAGGTGACGACGATGCGGATCGCCTTCGTCGGGTAATCCTGCGCAAAGGCGCTGCTGCACAGAAACAGGGGCGCGAGCAGAATCAAGCGGTTCATCGCCTCTCCTCTATAGATTGTCGGCGAGCCAGTCGGCGGCGAAATCGATTCCGACCTGGCGATTGTCGACGTGCGCGTGCTCGGCCCCGCCCTCTTCAGTAGTGAAGATCTTGATCGTCTTGTTTTTCGAGCCGACGGCGTCGTAAAGCTTCTGGGCATTCTCAACCGGCACTACGCGGTCGCTGCCCGCGTGCGTGACGAGGAACGGGCAGCTGATGTTCTTCGCCACGTCCTTTAGCGAAAATTTCTTCGCGATCTCGATGCCCTCGTCCTCATCCGCAGCGCCGGCGACCCAGCGCCACTGGAAATTCGACTGTGCCACCGACTTCGGCGCATTGCGGTTGGCTTCCTTGATGCGCGCCTGCCAGGCGGCCAGGTCCCAGTGCAGCGCCGACAGGCAGATGCACGCGGCGTATCGCTTTTCGAAAGCTGCGATGCGCGCGCTGTAATAGCCGCCGAAGCTGTAGCCCATGATCGCGACGCGCCTGGCGTCGACGTCTTTTCGCTTCGCCAGATACTCGTATGCCGCGGTACCGGGCACTTCATAGTCGTAGCGGCTCGGCATGTCGCGCATGCGCCGCATCTCGCCCATGCCGGGGCCGTCGAGGCACAGGGTGTTGAAGCCGCGGCGCGAGAACTCCAGCCCGCAGAAGAAGATGCTCATCTCCTTCGCGTTGTCCATGCCGTTAACTACGACCACCGTGGGCGCCGGACCGCTTGCGTCCTGCGCCGGCATGAATAGCGCCGGCAGGGTCGTGCCTTCGTATGGGACCTCGATGAACTCCACCTTGGGGTAGCGCAGGCGAATGCCCTGGTGCCAAACCTTGTACGCCCGAGCGCCCTGCGCTCTTTTCTCATCGCCCGGAGGGATGAAGCGCTCGGCGTTGTAGTGGTAGATGCCGGCGCGCAGGTAGTAGTCGCCCGCGGTGACCCTGTGCCCCTTCGCGAGCGCCTGGTCCCCCCGGTTTTCAATGAGCGCGCCCATGGCGCTCCATTCTTCCTTCCACGCCTTGCCGCGATCGGCCTCGCCTTCGCGCGCGCGCAGTTTCTCGCACACGCGGTCCATCTCCTCGAGGGAGACGACGCCATAGGGCGCCATGCCCTTGATGATGAGCGTGGCGTTCGACCACAGGAAGTTGTCGCCGAAGTGATTGATCCAAGGGCCTCGGCTCATTCGGGCTTGATGTTCTTCGCATCCACGAAAGCGCCCCAGTTGCGGATCTCATTCGCGAGCTTGGCGTTGAGCGCCGCGCCGGGGGCGTACTCCGGCATGATGTCCAGCTTCGCCAGGCGCTCGCGCACTTTCGGATCGGCCATCACGGTTGCCACCGCGCGATCCAGCTTCGCCTTGGTCGCCTCCTGAATCCCGCGCGGGCCGAAGATGCCGTACCAGAAGCGCAGGTCGACATCGGCGTGCGTCACGCCGGCTTCCTTGAGCGTCGGCACACTGGGCAGCGCCGGCGAGCGCGTGGTACTGGTGACGGCGATCGCTTTCAGCTTGCCGCCCTCGACCAGGCCTTTCGCGACCTGTGTAGAAGCAAAGGTCACCGGGATGTGGCCGGCGATCACGTCAGCGACCGCCTGGCCGCCGCCCTTGTAGGGCACGTGCTGGGCATCCATGCCGACCCCGTCGCGGAACACCTCCATCACGAGGTGCGTGACGCTGCCGATGCCGGCCGAGGCGTAATTCATCTTTTCTGGACCTGCCTTCGAAAGCGCGACCAGCTCGGCAATCGTGCTCGCCTTCACGCCGTTCGCCACGACTAGCACCATCGGCGAGCTCGCCATGGATGCGATGGCGTCGTATTGCTTGAGCGGATCGAAGGGCGACGCGCCCTTGTTCTTGTACAGCGCCTGGCTCATGGCGAGCGCATTCTCGGCAAGGAGGAGCGTGTATCCATCGGCCGGCGCATTCGCGACGTGGTTCCAGCCGAGGTAGCCATTGGCGCCCGGGCGGTTCTCGATCAGCACCGGCTGTCCCAGCGCCTCGGAAAGCTCGGCGAGGATCTGGCGTCCCATCGTGTCGGAGGCGCCGCCGGGGACGAATGCGACCACCAGGCGAATCGGGCGGTCGGGATAGTTTTGCGCAAGCGCCGGAGCTAGCGCGCCGAGCAGGATGCCGGTGACGAACGTGCGGCGAAACGAATCGAGCATGGTCTGCCTCCTGCGCCGCAGGATAACGGAAACGCTGGTTAGAATCGCTGCCACCTATGATCACCGGCGCACAAGCGGTCGTCGACTGTCTTCGCCGCGAGGGGATAGACCACGTGTTCGGCATCCCGGGCACGATGAATCTTCCTATTCTCGACGTTCTTCGCGCCACGCCCGAGATCCGCTTCATCCTCACGCGCCACGAGCAGGGCGCGGCTTTCATGGCGTACGGCTTTGCGCGCGCCTTGCATCGGCCCGCTGTCGTGACCGCCACCGAGGGGCCAGGAGTTACGAATCTCACCACCGGCATCGGCGCTGCGTACAAAGGCTATGTCCCGGTCATCAGCATCAGCGGCGCGCAGGAGCTGTGGGTGCGCGAGAAGGACGCGAGCCAGGACATCGACCAGGTGACGATGTGCCGGCCGATCACCAAGTGGGCGTACTCCATTCCCGCGGCATCGAAGATCCAGGAAATGATCCGGCGCGCATTCCGCATCGCGCTGGCGCAGCCGTTGGGGCCGGTGCATCTAGATGCATCGCGTGACATCCTGCTAGACGAAGTGGAGCCCGAGCCGATCGCCCCGAGCGCCTATCGGCCGGCGTCGCTGCCAAGCTGCCCGTCGGCAGAGCTGGATCGCGCGGCAGAGCTGATCATGCAGGCGAAGCGGCCCGTATTCCTCGCCGGCGGCGGCGTGCTGCGCGAGAACGCGCTGGGCGCGCTCCAGGCGCTTGCGGACGCGACAGGCATTCCGGTGGCGACGCTTCAATATCATCCCGACGCGTTCCCGACTACGCATGCGCTGGCCCTGGGGCCGCTTGGACGCAATGGCTGGTCAAGCGCCAACCGCGCCATGCCGCAGGCCGATGTCGTCATCGCCCTCGGCGCGCACATCGACCTTTTTTCCACCACGTTCAAGTACGGCATCCTCAGCCGCGACGCGAAGCTGATCCATCACAGCGCCGTCGGCACGGACATCGGCGTGGTGTTCCCAGTCGCGCAGGCGATCACCGGATCGACGCTGAGCTTCATCGACGGGCTGCGCTCGCGCCTGCGTTCGAAGTGGGATTGGACCAACGTTGCCAAGCTGCGCGCTGAATGGGACGCCGAGCGCAAGGCTTTACTCGATTACAGCAAGCGCCCGATCCTGCCGCCGGTGGTGGCGCACGCGATGCGCGAAGCGCTGCCTGCGGACGGCATCATGATCGTCGATGCCGGCAACGCCGGGAAGCACATGCGCGTCTTCATGGACACGCACCAGCCCGACACCTTCATGTACATCAGCGATTGGGGCTCGGTGGGGGCTGGGCTGCCGATCGCCATGGGTGCCAAGCTCGCGCGGCCGAAGCAGCCGGTGATGGCGACGGTGGGCGACATGGGAATGATGTGCAACATCGGCGAGCTCGAAACCGCCGTGCGCGAGCGCATCCCGGTCGTGTGCGTCGTGTTCAACGATCGCGGCCTGGGCAACGAGCGCGCGTTCCAGAAAGAGCTCTACGGCGGACGCTTCTTCGGCGTCGACTACCGCGACGTGGATTTCGCCGCGCTCGCTCGCGTCTTCGGCGCCTTCGGCGAGCGCGTCGAAGATCCAGCGGCACTGCTGCCTGCGCTCAAGCGCGCGCTCGCCAGCGGCCTCCCGGCCGTGGTGGACGTCGTCATCGACCAGAACACGCTCGCGCCGGTCGTGTACAAAAAATAGCGGTGGTGCAGCGCGGCGTCGGGTTTTATCGGACAGGCGCATAACACGGGCTGAGAACTAGCTCACACTCGGCGTCAGGTAGTCATACAACGTAAAAGCCTTCATGCCATGCTTTGCACATGGCAGCCGTGCGTCCGTTACCACCGGAACAACGCCATCCCTCGGATTACCGGGATGACGCGGAGCACGCCGAAATTGCCCTCATCCTTTCCGAGCTCCCCTCGAAGCATCCCGCTCGAATCGCTTACAGCTCAGGTTCGTGGGAAGGCGCCAATACGCTCAGCCTGAGCCGCATGGTCGTGAATCGAATGGAGATGGTCGACCGGCTGCTCGCGGTCTATAGCGAGCACGCGCCGAACGCCGCCTTCCGCCCTGCCCCGCAGCTTTAGTTCCTCCGCGCTAGCACCCAGATAGACACTTCACGGCGTAGTGCGTAGTTCTAGGTACGCATGCTGCGCATTGCGTTCCTGTGCCTCGTCCTGGTCGCCCCGGCGGCATTGGCCGCGCGCCTCGAGATTTCGCTGCGCGTTCCGATCGAGACGATTCGCGAGGCGCTGAGCGCGCGCCTGGCTACCTCGCCTTCGCGTCCGAGCGAGATTTATCGCGAAGGCCGTTGCCGCTATCTCAACCTCGAGGCGCCGAAGCTCGAGGGGGCCGAGGGACAGTTGCGCCTCACCGGGCCGGGCACCGGCGCCCTGGGCCTCGAGCTCGGCGGCAAATGCCAGAACGCAGCAGCCTGGCGCGGTTCATTGCAGTTCACGCTGCTGCCGCGGATCGACGAAGCGGGAAGCCTGCGCATGCGGATCGTGGATTCCGGGATCAAGGAAACCACGGGCGCCAGGGCGCCGGCGATGCTGTGGGACATGGGCAAGCGCCAGGTGCATGCACGGCTGGAGCGCTTCAGCTACGACCTCGGCGCATCGCGCGAGGCGCTCATCGGGCTCCTGCGAAGCGCAGCACCGCCGGACCAGGCCGCGGCGATGGAGCAGGCCCTGCAGCAACTGCAGGTACTGGAGCCGCGCGTGGAGGAATCGCAAATCGTGGTGCCGGTCGCGCTCGAGCTTCCCGATGCGTGGCTGGCGGCGCCGGCGGCGGCGAGCTCGTCTGCAGCGCCGCTCACCGAAGCGGAGATGGAAGCGCTCGATACGGCCCTGCAGCCCTGGGATGCGTTCCTCGTGTACATCCTGCGACAGGTGGCGGTCGACGGCCAGGACAGCGCGCTGCGCCAGCGGCTTTTCACCCTGCTCCTCGACAGCCGCTACCAGCTCGCGGCGATTGCCTCCGGCGATGAGCAAGCGGCGGGCGATCCCTTGCGGGCGCTTTTCATGGATACGTGGAAGGACCTGCGCACGATCCTCGCCGATGCGCAGCGCGACGGGACGCTGCCGGCCTCCTTGCTGCGCTACGCGCTGTTCATCGATGCAGGTGATGCGCTCCACGCCCTGGAGAACGCGGCGCCCAGCCTGTCCCTGTCAGCCGATGGCCTGCGCCAGCTCGCGCGCAGCCTGCGCCCCGGCGAGGCCGCCGATCCCCTCGCCTACCAGTGGGACGTGGACACGGAGCTGCGCGGGCTCTTCGACGTGACGGAGATGCCGGAGCCGGAAAGCGCGCCGCCGCCTGCGCCGACGCGGAGCTGGCTCGATTTCCTCATCCCGCACGCCTATGCGGCGCAAGCGCTGGATCGTTGGGTGCCGACGAAAGACGAGCTGCCGGACTACCAGGCGCGCATCAGCGAGCTCCTGCAAAAGACCACGGCTACGGATCTGGAGCGAGTCCTGGTGCCGACCACGGCGCTCATCGAGAGCTGCTGGCGGCAATACGTGGTGCGCAACGGCAAGGTGACGTACCTCCGCTCGCAATCCAGCAGCATCGGCATCATGCAGATCAACCAGAAGGTCTGGCGTGGCTTCTACGACGTCGAGCGCCTGCGCTGGGACACCGCCTACAACATCCGTGCCGGCGCCCAAATCCTGGCGCGCTACGTGAAGGACTACGCGATTCCGTACGCGCAGAAAAGCGGCAACCCCAACCACATCCCGCGCGCGGCGTATGCGGTCTACAACGCCGGCCCGCGGGCCGTCGGCCGCTTCAATAAATCGCCACCTCATCCTCGCGAGCAGCGCGTGGACGAGAAGCTGTGGACCCTCTACCAGGGAATTGCCGGCGGCGCGCCCGTGGACCTCGGGAGCTGCGGCATCAAGCGCCCAGCAGGCTGACGATCTCGGCGCCGTAGGCTTCGAGCTTCCTCGCCCCCACACCCGAGATGCCGCGCAGCGTGTCGAGCGACGAGGGCCGCGCGCGGGCGATCTCGCGCAAGGTGGCGTCGTGGAAGATGACGTAGGCCGGCACGCCATGGCGGCGCGCGGCTTCGAGGCGCCAGGCGCGCAGCCGCTCGAAGAGCTCCTGTGCCTCCGCCGGAAGGTCGGCCATGGATTTGGAGCGCCGCGCGCTGCGTTTGCCTTCGCGCCATGCGCGCAACGCCACGTTGCGCTCGCCCTTGAGCACCGGGCGGCTCTCGGCGGTGAGCCTGAGCGCGCCGTAGGCATCGTGGTCCACCTCCAGCAGCCCGAGGGCGATGCATTGGCGCGCAATGGCACGCCATTCGCGGTCGCTGCGCTCGCGGCCGATGCCGAAGGTGCTGAGCTGCTCGTGGCCGCGCTGGGTGACCTTTTCGGTGGCTTCGCCGCGCAGCACATCGATCACGTGCATCGCGCCGAAGCGCTGCCCGGTGCGATACACGCAGGACAGGAGCTGCTGCGCGGCGAGCGTGCCATCGAACGTGGCCGGCGGATCGAGGCACGTATCGCAGTTGCCGCACGCGGCGGCGGTCTCGCCGAAGTAGCCGAGCAGCCGCACGCGGCGGCACTCGGCGGTCTCGCAAAGGCCGAGCATCGCGTCGAGCTTCGAGCCCTGGATGCGCTTTTGCGCCTCGCCCGCCTCGGATTCGGTGATCATGCGCCGTAGCTGCACGACGTCCTGCAGGCCGTACGCCATCCACGCGTCCGCCGGCAGCCCGTCGCGGCCGGCGCGACCGGTTTCCTGGTAGTAGCCCTCGATGCTCTTCGGCAGATCCAGGTGCGCGACGAAGCGCACGTCGGGCTTGTCGATCCCCATGCCGAAGGCGATGGTCGCGACTATCACGACGGCATCCTCGCGCTGGAAACGCTCCTGGTGGCGGCGGCGGGTGTCGCCGTCCATGCCGGCGTGGTACCCCAGCGCACCGATCCCCTGGCCCTCGAGGAACGCGGCCGTCTCGTCGACCTTCTTGCGCGACAGGCAATAGACGATGCCGGCCTCGCCCGGGTGCTCGGCGCGGATGAAGTCGAGGACCTGCCGGCGCGCGTCGTCCTTCTCCACGATGCGGTAGCGGATGTTCGGGCGGTCGAAGCTCGACAGGAAAACGCGCGCCTCGCGCAGCTCGAGCCGCTCGAGGATCTCGGCGCGGGTTTGCACATCCGCGGTCGCGGTGAGCGCGATGCGCGGCACGCCCGGGAAGCGCTCACCGAGCACGGCGAGCTGGAGGTATTCCGGACGGAAGTCGTGGCCCCATTGCGATACGCAATGCGCCTCGTCGATCGCGATGAGCGCGAGCCGGCTGGCTGCAAGGAGGTCGAGGCAGCGGCCGGTGAGCAGGCGCTCGGGCGCCACATACACGAGGTCGAGCTCGCCGCAGCGCACCCGGCCCTCGACGTCCGCGGCCTGCGCGCCGCTCAGCGTGGAATTGAGGAACGCCGCCCGCACACCGAGCTCGGCGAGCGCCGCCACCTGGTCTTGCATCAGCGCAATCAGCGGAGAGACGACGACGCCAACGCCGTCGCGGAGCAACGCTGGAATCTGGTAGCAGAGCGACTTTCCGCTGCCGGTGGGCATCAGCACGAGGGCGTCGCCGCCACCGGCTACGTGCTCGATCGCATCGGCCTGGTGCCCGCGGAACGCCGGGTAGCCGAAAACCTCGTTTAGAACCTGCAGGGCCTTGCTATTCAATTTTCGCGACGAAGCTTTCCAGCCCGGTGCTCGACCAGCGCAGCTTGTCGGCACGAGAGAGCTGCTTGAATGCGTATTCGGCTCGCAGCGCTTCGCTTCGCGTCGCGAGCGTCGCCCGCCCGAGGATCCGCAGCGGCCGGTTGATCCGGGTGAATTTGGCGCCCGCGCCTTTGACGTGCGCTGCGAAGCGCGCGTCGACATCTTTGGTGATGCCGGTGTAGAGGACGCCGCCGTGGCACTCGAGCACGTAGAGCCACCAGGTCACAGACACTCCACCTTATGCGCGCGCACGATGAGCTCCTCCTGGTCCAGCCGCTTCTCGAGCTCGCGGCGATATTTCGCCCACCACTTCCTGTTGAGCTTGGACACCATCACCTCCACCACGACGATGTCGTCGCCCTCGGTCTTCGCAGCACGATTTTTCCAGAGACCCGCCGCCGGCGCGCGCGCGTACGCAGTGGCGCCACCAAAACGCTCCGTCAGCTCGTGCATCACGTTGTCGTACGCCTTGCGGTTGCCGACCAGCGGAAGAAGCAGCTGAACGAGATGCATGCGCCCGAGAATACAGCGGAGCGCGCCGCCAGGTCACGGATCCAGCTATTCGCGGGCCGGCGGCACATCGCTTGCGGCTCTTCGCGGGTTACCCAAGTTGCATCCACCGCCATACGGACGAAAGGCCCTATGAAATATCTACTGACTGCTGCGCTCTCATGCGCCGCGCTTGCCTCCTCCGCGTTCGCCGCCGACGCGCCCAAGCCCAAGAAGGAGATGCAGGCAGTGCTTGATGAGCTGGAGGCGCTGGGTGCAAAGCCGCTCGAATCGCTTACGCCGCAACAGGCGCGCACGCAGCCGACGCCCGCTGACGCGGTCATGGCGCTGCTCAAGAAACAGGGCAAGAGCACCGAGCCCGAGAAGGTCGGCAAGGTGGAGGATCGCAAGATCGATGGACCCGGCGGCAGCATTCCGGTGCGTATCTACTGGCCCGCCGGCGGCAAGGGACCCTATCCCGTGGTGCATTACATCCACGGCGGCGGATGGGTCATTGCGGACCTCGATGTTTACGATGCCTCGCCGCGCGCGCTCGTCAATGCGGCCGGGGCGATCGTCGTCTCGAGCCATTACCGCCAGGCGCCCGAGC
The DNA here is from genome assembly GCA_035525655.1 of Burkholderiales bacterium. Lineage (GTDB taxonomy): Bacteria > Pseudomonadota > Gammaproteobacteria > Burkholderiales > SG8-39 > SCGC-AG-212-J23. Next base: position 10,189 of record DATLDY010000018.1, on the reverse strand, counting down.
ATCCGTTTCCGGCCGCTCATGAAGACAGCCTGGCCGCGTATCAGTGGGTCTTGGCGAACGCCGAGAGCCTGGGCGGTGATCCGAAGCGGGTTGCCGTCGCGGGAGAAAGCGCAGGCGGCAACATGGCCGCGGCGATCACGCTGATGGCGCGCCAGAAGAAATTGCCGATGCCCGTGCACCAATTGCTGGTTTATCCGGTGGCCGACTACGCCTTCGATACGCCGTCCTACGAGCAGAACGAGAACGCCAAGCCGCTCGGCAAAGACGCGATGGAATGGTTTTTCGAGCAATACCTTTCCTCCGAGAAGGACGGGGACAATCCCCTGATCTCGCTGCTTCACGCGAAGGACCTGCGCGGTCTGCCACCGGCCACCGTGATCACCGCCGAGATCGATCCGCTGCGCTCCGAGGGCGAGCAATACGCGCAAATGCTGCGCAAGGCCGGCGTCAAGGTCGACTATGCGAATTACCCCGGGGTCACGCACGAGTTTTTCGGCATGGGAGCGGTGCTGCCTGACGCCAAGCGAGCGGTAAAGCAGGCCGCCGACGGCCTCAAGCGTTCCTTCGCGGCTGCGCGAGCTCCCGGGAAGTCGGCTGCCGCCGGAGGAACCGGGAAATGAGCGCCTGATTGCTCGTCGGCGCGCTGGCGGTCACTCCACCTTGATGCCCGACTTGCGGGTTAACGCTTCCCAGCGCGGGCCGTCCTTCTCGAACCAGCTTTTGGTCTCGGCGAGCGTGGGAAATACCGCCACCGCGGCGCCATCGGCTTCGAGGCGCTGCTGGAAGGCGTCGGAGCGCACCAACGTGCTCACGGCCGTGTGCAGCCGCGCCGCGAGCGGCTCGGGCGTCGCGCTCGGCGCAAGCAGGAAAGCGTAGCCCGACAGCGGCGGAAAGCCCGGCACCTGCGCGGCGAAGGTGGGCACCTCGGGCAGCACCTTGTTGCGTTGCGAGCCCGTGACCGCCAGGGCCTTCAACCGACCTTGCTTGATGAGCGGCGCGGCGCTCTGCACGGTCATGATCACCGAGTCGACATGGTTGCCCGCGAGTGCCGTCATGAGGTCCGTGCCGCCGCGGTACGCGATCGGGTTGCCTTTGAACCCGCCGGCTTCCTCGAGCGCGAGGCCGAGGAAGTGTCCCAGCGTCCCATTGCCGCCGAAGCCCCATGAAACCGCCCCGGGTTGCGCCTTGGCACTCTCGACCAGGTCCGTGAGGCTCGAGAAGCGACTCTGCGCCGGCACGACAGCGACGTAGGGCATCGACGCCAGATAGGCCACGGGCGTGAAGTCCTTGTAGGCGTCGTAGCCTGCGTCGCGCTGCATTGCACGGTTGACGTAATGGTTGATGCTCGTGACGAGCAGGTTGAGGTACGGGCCCGCGGGACTGCGCGCGACGTAGCTCGCCGCAATGTTTCCCCCCGCGCCAGGCTTGTTCTCCACGATGACCAGCGCGCCCGCGTCCTTCTCCAGACCGTTGCCGACGGTGCGCGCCAGGCCGTCCATGCTGCCGCCCGGCGTGAACGGCACGACTATGCGCACACGTTTGCCAGCCAGGGATCCCGCATCCTGGGCCCAGGCGGCCGAACAGGAGAGCGCAAGCGCTCCGATCAATAGCGTAGGATTCACGAACATGATCCTAACCTTCGCCCGCATCGCCGTGCTTGCGCTGTTCGCCGCGTCGCCTGCCGCCGCGCAGAACTATCCGTCCAAGCCGATCCGCATCGTCATCGCGCAGGCTCCCGGCAGCGCGACCGACGTCATCAGCCGCGTGGTGGGAAATCGCATGTCCGAGACTCTCGGCCAGCCGATCGTCATCGAAACGCGGCCGGGCGCCGGTGGCGTCGTCGGCACGGAAGCCGCGGCGCGCTCGGCACCCGACGGCTACACGCTGTTCATGGCGAACAATTCCACGCACGGCTCGAACCCCGCGGTGTACGCCAAGCTGCCGTACGACGCAGTCAACGACTTCGCGCCGATCTCGATGGTCGCCTCGGTGCCTTACGTGCTGGTGATCGAGCCATCGCTCCCCGTGAATTCGGTGCAGGAGCTCATCGCGTACGCCAAATCGCGGCCGGGAAAGATGAATTACGCCTCTGCCGGCAACGGCAGCACGCACCACTTCTGCGGCGAGCTCCTGAAGTCGACGGCCGGCATCGATGTCCTGCACGTTCCGTACAAAGGCTCGCCGCCCGGAATCGCGGGGCTGCTGGGCGGCGAGGTGGCGATGATGTTCGCCAACGTGGCCGACATCGGCTCGCAAATCAAGGCGGGGAAAGTGAAACCGCTCGCTGTCACGACCTCTTCTCGCGCGAGCTCCTTGCCCGATGTGCCGACCATGGCCGAAGCCGGCCTGCCCGGCTTCGAGATCACGTCATGGTTTGCGCTGCTCGCGCCGGCGGGGACGCCGGCGCCGATCGTCGCCCGCCTCAATGCCGAGGCGGTCAAGGCGCTGGCAAGACCCGACGTGAAGGCGACGCTCGGGGCCCAGGGCCTGGAAGTGGCCTCGAGCTCGCCCGAGCAGGTCGGCGCTCACATCAAGAGCGAGATCGCCAAGTTCGCCCGCATCGCCAAGGCGGCAAACATCAAGGCCGAATAGCTACTTCGCCCCCGCCGGGAAGGTCGGCAGCTTGCCGATGTCGCGCGGGTCGTGCTGGATGATCACCGTCGCCTTCAGGTTCTTCTCGATCTGCTTGATGCGCTCGATCGAGGCGATGGTCTGGGCGCGGTCGTAGTTGAAGCCCGGCACGCCGTTGCTCTGGTAGTTCTCGTGGAAGTGCACCGCATCGCCCACCAGCACCACCGGGCCCTTCTCCTTCAGGCGAACGAGGAGCGCCTGGTGCCCCGGCGTATGGCCCGGCGTGCGCAGCACCATCACGCTACCGTCACCGAATACGTCCTTGTCCGCGCTCAGCGGCTCGACCTTGCGGCCGGTGCCCATCCAATCCTTGAATCCCGCCACGTTGGCACCGCCCATCGGCGGGTTGGCGTTGATGCCGTCCCAGTCGCCCTTGCCGATGAGCAGCGTGGCATTGGCGAACGGCGCGAGCTGGCCGGTGTGGTCGGCGTGGAAGTGGCTGATGCCGACGAACTTCACCTGGTCAGGCTTGACGTTCATCTGCGCGAGAAGCTCCGTCAGGGGCTTGTTCGTCGCGCTGGGAACCGAGCCCGGCAGGTATCCCGTGTCCCAGACCATGTAATCGACGCCGTGCTTGATCACGTAGCAGCTGAAGGTGAACGGCACTTTCGGGTCGCTGTAAGCGTAGGTGTCGCTGAAGCGGCGCTGGTCGTTGAAGCCGCTGCCGCACTCGAGGCGCGTTAACGTGACTTCAGGAACCTGAGCGGCCGCGGGCGCCTGGGCGCACGCCGGCAGCGAAAGCATGGTGGCGATCGCCACCGAAAATACACTCTTGAGCATCGTTCCTCCCTTAGGAAAAACGCGATGTTGCACGGCGCCGGGACGCCCGGTCAATCCGCTTTCGCGGCCGCAGCCATGGCGCGGGTTTCAGCGGCCTTGGTCTCGTCCAGGCAAGCCTGCCTGACCTGGTCAGCCTCTTCGCATTTCTTCCGCAGCACCGCGTGCTGGGCCTTGACCTTGGCGACAGTCACCGCGCGGCGATTCTCGTCGGTGGGCGAATGGCGCGCTTCGAGCTCCGCCTTGGCGACATCTCTCTTGCCCTTTGCCTCGAGCTCGCATATCTGCCGCCGGATGGTTCCGCGCGTGCCGTCGCGACCGCCGCCGGACAGGGCGGCACAGGCGGTCTTGGCGGATTTGTATTCGGCGGCGATGCCGTCCTTGGCCGATTTGTAATCCGCCTTGGACAGGGCCTGCGCGCTGGCGCCGGCGCTGAACACGAGGGCGATGGCGATTGCAATCGATTTGACCATGCGCGCAGCATAGCTTCGAACACGGCGGCGATATGTGCGCCACCGCACGCTCCTACTTCCAGAAGCGCTCGAAGTCCGGCGTGCGCTTCTCGGAGAAGGCGGTCAGGCCCTCGCGCCACTCGTCGGGGTGCAGGTGCGCCAGCAGCGCGTGGATGGAGTCCCAGTCGGCGGGCGGCACGCGCCCGAGATTGCGCTTCGCCGCGGCGATGGCGCCGGGCGGCGCGGTGATGATTTCCTCCGCGAGCTTCACCGCCGCGTCGAGAAGACCCGCGCTGTCGACGATGCGGTTCACCAGGCCGAGAGCGAGCGCCTCTTCCGCACTCAGGCGCCGCCGCGTGAGGATCAGCTCGAGCGCCTTGCGCCGGCCGATGATCTCGGGCAAGCGCGCGAGCGCCGTGCGCGGCAAAAGCCCGAGGCCGAGCTCCGGCAGCGCGAAGCGCGCCTTGTCGCTCGCGAGCACGATGTCGCATGAAACGGTGAGCTCGACGCCGCCGCCCATGGCGAGGCCGTCGACCGCCGCGATGACGGGGCGCGGCTCGTCGATCAGCGCGCGAAACAGGTTCACGGGCGAAGTCGCCGGCGCCTGGCGCTTCGGGTCGAGGAGCTCGCCTTTCAGGAATTCCTTGATGTCGGCGCCGGCGCAGAAGTGCTTCGCGCTCGAGGCGATGACTAGCGCTCTCGCCCCCCTACTGTCATTGAGTGCATCAAGCATCGCGCGCACCTGCGGCGGCGAGAGCGCGTTGAAATGCTCGGCATCCTGCATGGTGAGGATGCCGACGTGGCCGCGCAGTGTGAAGGCGACTCTGTCCATCAGCGGCCCAGCAAGTGGCGCGCGATCTGGATGCGCTGCATCTCGGAGGTGCCTTCGCCGATGCGAAACGCGCGCGCGTCGCGATACATGCGCTCGACCGTAAGGTCCGCCACGTAACCCGCGCCGCCGAAAATCTGCAGCACGCGGTCGGCGACGCGGCCGACCATCTCGCTGCCATAGAGCTTGCTGCGCGAGGCGGCGATGCGCGCGCTCGGATCGCCGGCGTCGGCGGCAAGGGCCGCGGCGTACATGAGGAGCCGCGCCGCTTCGCGCTCCACGTCGCAGTCCGCGAGCATGAACTGCAGCGACTGGTGCTGGCTGAGCGGCGAGCCGAAGGCGACGCGCTGCTTTGAATAGTCGACCGCCATCTCGATCAGCTCGTTGGCCATGCCGAGATAGCGGCCGGAAAGATGGATGCGCGTCGCGTTGATGTGGCCCATCGCCACGTCGAAGCCGCCGTCGACTTCGCCGAGGACGTGATCGTCCTCGACCACGCAATCGTCGAGCGCGAAGACGCCGAGCGAATGGCCGCGCCAGCCCATGGCGCGCAGCGAGCGCACATAGCGATAGCCCGGGTTGTCGCGCTCGACGATGAACATGGTGAAGCGCGAGCGCAGCGGCGTCGCCGCGTTGGTGAGCGCCACCACCATCATGAAATCGGCGTGCTCAGCGTTGGAGATGAACTGCTTGGTGCCGTTCAGGATCCAGCGGCCGTTCTCGCGCTTCGCGCGCGTCGCCACGCGCTGCATGTCGGATCCGGCATCGGGCTCGGTGAGCGCGTAGGCGACCACCTTCTCGGCACGCAGGATCGGATCGAGGAACCACGAACGCTGGTGCGCTTTGGCATGCCGCACGCCGCCCGGGAGGAAGCCCACGGTCGAGGCAAGCGCCATCGTCGTGCGGCCGAGCTCTTCGCCGACGAGCGCCTGGCCGAGCGTGGAGAGGCCACCGCCGCCGATCTCCTCCGGCAGGTTGTGGCCGTACAAGCCGAGCTCGACCGATTTCCTGCGCAGCTTGCGATCGACCTTGGGATCGATGCGGTCGGTCTCCTCGACCTCGCGCTCGAGCGGGCGCAGCTCCTGGTCGACGAAGCGCTTGACCGTGCGCTGGACCATCTGCAGCTCTTCGGGGATGGTGAAATCCATTCCCGCGGATGATAAACGGCCGGTAAGCTTTGCGTCCGATGAGCTCGGCATCTGGAAAAATGGCGTGGCCCAACGGCGCCCGCATCGCCGTGATGGCCACGGTGATGTACGAGGCCTGGCCGGAAGGCAAGGGCCCCTCCTACGGCCCGATGGCGAGCTCGCTTCGCGAAGGGACGCTCGACTTGCAAAGCGTCTCGTGGGCGAACTATGGCGGACGGACCGGCATCTGGCGGCTGCTGCGGGTTTTCAAGGATTTCGGCATTCGCGCGACGTTCTGCGCCAACGCGCACGCTCTCGAGCGATTCCCCGAGTCCGCCGCGGCGCTCACCCGGGAAGGGCACGAGGTGGCCGGACACTCCTATACGCAGGATGTCTTTCTCCCGTACCTGAACGCGGAGGACGAGCTCGCCCTCATCCGCCGCTGCACGAAGATCATCGAATCGCTCTGCGGCGTGCGCCCGGTGGGCTGGGCGAGCCCGCGCATGACGCCGACGCCGCGCACCGCAGACTTTCTCGCCGCCGAAGGCTTCCTCTGGCACGGCGACTATCACGACACCGACCTGCCGTACGTGGTCGCGGCAAGCGGCAAGCGGCTGGTCGCGTTGCCGCACAGCGACTTCACCGACAACCGCGTGCTGCGCTCGAGCCCGCGCGACTTCTACGACGTCTACAAGGACACGTTCGACTACCTGTATGAGAACGAGCCCGGCGCCCTCCTCAACCTCACCCTGCACGCGCATTTCGGCGCGCGGCCGCCGCTTGCCGCCATGCTGCAGGCGATCCTCAAGCACATGAGCGGATTCCCGGAAGTCTGGTTCGCGCGCCACGATGAAGTCGCGCGCCACGTGCTCGCCAGCACATGATCGCCGTTCTGCGTTTATTCCTGCTGTTGTGCCCGCTGCTGGCGCTCGCCCAGTCTTTCCCGTCCAGGCCGATCGCCCTCGTCGTGCCTTATGCGCCCGGCGGCGGCGTCGATACGGTGGCGCGCGCGCTCGGCCAGGAGCTGGCGGCCACGCTCGGCGGATCCGTGATCGTCGAGAACCGCCCCGGAGCAAGCAGCATCATCGGCAGCCAATACGTGGCGAAGGCCGAGCCGAGCGGGCACGTGCTGCTCGTCAACGTGGGCACGCATTACGCGATGCCGTACCTCGCGGCGAACGTGCCCTACGATCCGGTGAAGGACTTCACCCCCATCACCATCGTCGGCAAGGCGCCGCAGGTGCTCGCCGTGCATCCTTCGGTGCCGGCGAATGACGTGGCGCAGTTCATCGATTACGTAAAGAAGAACCCGGGCAAGGTGTCCTTCGCGACCTCGGGCAAGGGCACCTCGCAGCACCTCGCCGGCGAGCTCCTCAACGTGATGGCGAAGCTCGACATGACGCACGTGCCGTACAAGGGCGGCGGCGCGGCGATCAACGACCTCGCCGGCGGCCAGGTACCAGCGGCACTGCTCATCATGTCGAACCTCCTGCCGCTTTCGCGCGCCGGCAAGGTCCGCATGCTCGCGGTGGTTGAATCCACGCGCTCCAAAGCGCTGCCGGAGCTGCCGACTATCGGCGAAACCATTTCCGGCTTTGCGGTTCCCGACACGTGGATCGGCATCCTCGGCCCCGCTGCTCTACCCGCCGCGGTGACGACGCGGCTCGACGCCGCGATCACGCAAGTCGCCGCGTCCGCAACCGCGCGCTCGCGCCTCGAAGCGGCGGGATTCGAGCCGTTCGTGGTGCAAGCGCCAGAGTTCGCCAAGCTCGGCCCGGCTAACGCCGCTGCCTATAAAAAGATCACCGCCGAAGCCGGCATCAAGCCGGAATAAGCCTCAGCTTTTCTCCGCGCTCTTCGTAGCGCTGCGCACTACGACCTAACCGACGCGCGGCGCGAGCTTTGACGCGCAGGCCTCGCAGCAACTCGCTCTAGCCCCGCACGCCATTTTTGTGTCGCCGCGCGGCGTCAAAAACGCTGCGCGTTTTGCCGCTCGTCCGGCATCTCAGCCGTGCGTCTCGGAGCGCTTCTGTAGTTGTTTTGGCGACGCTAGGATGATCCATACAAAACGTTCGGCCCCACTGGGGACACGAGCAGGGAGGCAGTCATGGATCGTCAAAACATTGCGCGAAGCTATGCGCAGAAGTTCTTGTGTGTGCTGTTCTTTGGGCTGATCGCCGGCTGCGGGGGTGGTGGCAGCGGCGATCCCGGCGCGGCCGGCGCACAGTCGTCGGCGGCGGGTGGCGGAAGCGGGGGATCGGCGCCGCAGGGCGCGGTCAGCGCCATTGTCGCCGCCGACATCCTCGGCGAGGCGCACGCGAACACTCCGTTCGCGCAGCAATCCGGATATGGCGGCCAGGTCATCGGCCAGTTCCCGGACGCAAGGGACATCCCGGAGACGGGCATTCATTACAGCGCGCTGCCCAACGGCGAAACACTGCGCCTCGGCAAAGTCGCGGATCCGCTGAACACGTTGACGAAGGTCTTCGCGTTCCAGCTCGCGCCCAACGATCCGACCACCTCGGGCTCGAAGCGCTCGGAGTTCGAGTTCCCGCCGAACGTGGAGAACGGCAAGACGTACTGGATCGCCGTCAGCGTGTACGTCCAGGACTGGGGCGCGCTATCCAACGGCGACGACGCGCTCTTCGGCACGCAGGTGCACTCCGGCGACTCGAGCAAGGGTTTCAGCCCGTCGTTCTCGCTGGTGAGCTACGGCAGCTCCGGCGGCCGCACCTTCCAGGTGTTCCGCACCTCCAACACCAGCGGCACGGGACAGACCATGTTCAAGTACCCCGAGATGCCGATTCGCTTCGGGCAATGGACGGATTTCGTCTTCAAGTTCCGCCACGCGCTCGACAACTCCGGCCTCCTGCAGGTGTGGATGGACGGCCAGCAGATCGTGGATTACGCCGGCCCGATCGGCTTCAACACCCCGGGATACAAGGACTACGCGAAGTTCGGCTATTACAACTGGTCGAGCTTCGGCACGAGCCGCAAAGTGCTGCTGCGCTCGCCGATCCTGGTGAGCGACCCGACCGGCAGCAAGTACTCGGCCGACGATCTGCGCGCCTACGTGCAAGGCCAGTAACTAAAGAGGCGTCCAGCCGTAAGCCTTCGCGCACGCGCCGCCCATCAGCATGGCGCGCTCGCTCGCGCTCAGGCGGTCGGTCTTGAGAAAAGGCTCGACCGCCTGCTCGTAGTTCACGAGCGCGAAAGCGCGCGTCCAGTCGGTGCCCCAAAGGCAGCGCTCGAAGCCCCAGGCATCGAAGAGGCGCGCGAGCGGGCCCCAGATATCGGCAAACGGATACGCCTCGCGGGAGAGCGTGCAGGCTCCGCTCACCTTGATCACCGCGTTGGGACGCTTCGCGAGCTCCAGCACCTTCGGCAGGTCGGCCCAGGGCTCTGGCGGGACGGGCGGCGTGCGCGGCTGCAGGATCGCCATGTGGTCGACGATGAAGCGGGTGTTCGGGTGGCGATCGATGAGCGCCATGCCATCGTCCACTCTCCCCCAGAACAGCACGTTGACCGGCAAGCCGTGCCGCGCCGCTTCGCGCGCGATGCGGTCGAGGCCGGGATCGTCCGGCCGCAGCCCCGTTTCCCTCGCCGTCATCATGATGCGCACGGCAACCGCGCCCGGCTGCTTCTTCCATTCGGCGATGACGTCGGCGACCGCGGGATCCGCGGGGTTCACCGGCTTGATGATGGCGAAGCGCCCAGGGTGCTTGCGCTGCACCTCGACCGCGTAGCTGGCGTCGTACTGGTACAGGGAAAAGGCCGAGATGAAGATCGCGCCGTCGACGCCAACCTTGTCCATCGCGGCGACCATCTCGTCGCCAGTGACGTGCGCAGGCCAGTTGGGCACGCTGTGCCAGGGACGCTTTGGGGTGTTCGCTTCGTAAGCATGGACCTGCGAGTCGATGATCGGCATGGGTGGTAATTTACCCGCGAATGTTCAGGGACGGTCCACTCAGTCGCAGGGCGCCGGAAACGATCCGCTACGGCACCGGCCGCTGCGTGCTCGGGGCGCTGCTCGTCGCCTCGAGCGAGCGCGGCATTGTCTCGATCATGGTGCGCGACACGCGGGCGGAGCTGATCCGCGAGCTCGGAGCGCGATTTCCCAAGGCGAAGCAGGTGCAGGACGAAAGCAAGGCCATGGTGACGAAGGTGGCCCGATACATCGCGGCGCCATTGCGTCCCTTCGCGCTTCCGCTGGATATTCGCGGCACCGAGCTGCAGCAGCGCGTCTGGAGCGAGGTGCGCAAGATCCCGTTCGGCGAGACCTCGACCTACTCGACGATCGCCGAGGCGATCGGCGCGCCAAAAGCGATCCGCGCGGTCGCCAACGCGTGCTCACGGAGCTGGTTCGCGTTCGC
>DATLDY010000004.1:0-2303 GCA_035525655.1 Burkholderiales bacterium | reverse complement strand
CGCGTCGGTGAACAGCTCCTGGAGCGAGCCGCTGCGATACCAGATGAAGTACACCGCGCCCGGCACGCGCATCGAAAGCAGCATCTCGCCCTGCGGGAAGCAGAACACGATGCGCCCGCTCACCGCGCCGAGCGTCGCCTGGGGCAGCAAGCTTTCTTCAACGAGGCCGCGCCATGCGACGTAATTCGCCAGGCGCGGCTGCACGTTGGGCAGGAACTGTTTGCGCACGGCGGAGTAGACGCCGTCCGCCGCGACGATGAGGTCTGCCTTTTCGCGCGTGCCGTCGGCGAAGACTGCACTGCCATCCTCGATGCGCTCGAGCGTCATGCCTTGCCGGTATATCTCGGACGGGAGCGCGGCGCGCAGCGGCTGGTAGACGCGCGCCCAGGCGCTCGCCATCAGGTTGCGGCGGTGCTCGTAGGCGATCGAGCCGTCCCGCTCCATCCACACGTGCGCGCTCTGCGCCACGCCGGCCGAGGCCTCGAAGCGCGCGCCGGCGCGCGCCATGACGTCGAGCAGCTCGCGCGACACGCCGAGTCCGGCGCCGCGGCCGGCAAGATCGCCGACCGCGCGCTCGTACACGGCGACGTCGCAACCCGCCTTGCGAAACAGGCAGCCGGCCATCAGGCCGCCGACCGAACCGCCGATGACGAGGACGCGCACGTTGCTAGAATCGTCCCGCCAGCATCAACGGAGCGTATCTCATGTTGCCTGACGTGAAATGGGTCGGCGTGATGCACGAAGGCGTGCCCTGCCGCCGCAGCGATCTCGACGCGTGCATCAAGTTCTACCAGGAGGTGCTCGGCCTGAAGCTCCTGCCGCGCCCGGCGAGGCTCGACGAGATCATGGGCTACAAGCCCAGCGGCGCGTGGCTCGGCGATGCGGACGACAAGGTGCAGTTCCACCTCATCGCCAAGGATGACGAGGTCATGCCGGGCCCGGACGCGGCGCGCTCGCCCACCGGACGCCACACCGCATGGCTCGTCAAGGACCTCAACGCCCTGCGCGCGCGCCTGCGCGAGCTGGGGATGGATTACAACGAGATCGCCGGCGTCGTCGCGAGCGACCAACTCTTCGTGAAGGACCCCTCGGGCTTCACCTGGGAATTCCAGGAAGTCCGCTGAGCCACGTCTACGTTTCCTGCGCCGAGGCCGGCGAGATCCGGCTGTATGCGCTCCACCCCGGGCGCGGGCTCGAGCAACGCGGCGCTTTCGCGGCGGAAAAAGGCTTGGGGCCCCTGGCCGTCAGCCCCGACCGGCGTTTGCTGGTGGGCGCGGCGCGCACCAAGCCGTTCAAGGTCCACTGCTATGCCATTGTCGAGAGCGGCGCGCTGAGAGGGCTCGGCACCGCCGCTCTCGCCGAGAGCCTGCCGTACATCGCTTTCGATCGCACCGGCCGCTACCTCCTCGGCGCTTCGTACGGCGGGCATCTGGTGAGCGTGAATCCAGTCGGCGCCGACGGCCGCGTCGGCGACCCGATGCAGGTGATTCCCACCGCCCGCAACGCGCACGCCATCATCACCGACCGCACCAACCGCTATGTGTTCGTGCCCCACCTCGGCACGGACCAGGTGTTCCAGTTCCGGCTGGACGAGAAGACCGGCCGGCTCAGCGCGAACACGCCGCCGGTGCTGCAGCTCAAAGCCGGCACGGGCCCGCGCCATCTCGTGCAGTCGCCCGATGGCCGCTTCATTTATCTCCTGAACGAGCTCACGGCCACGGTGGCGACACTGGCGCTCGATGCGCAGACCGGGCTCCTGAGCGAAGTCAGCGTGGCATCGGCGGTGCCGCCGGACATCAAGCTCGGCCCGGGCGCGCCACGTCCGAATGATCGCGACAAGGAGAAGGACATCTGGGCGTCCGACATCCATGTCACGCCGGACGGCCGCTTCGTCTATGCGGCCGAGCGCACGAGCAGCACGATCAATACGCTGAGTGTCGCGCCGGACGGAAAGCTCACGTACCTCGGCAGCACGCCGACCGAGAAGCAGCCGCGCGGCTTCGGCATCGATCCGACGGGGCGAACCATGATCGTGACCGGCGAGAAGTCGGATACGATCTCCGCGTACGCGATCGACCCCGCGAGCGGCGCGCTCAAGCTGACCGGCCAGTATCCGACCGGCAAAGGCGCCAACTGGGTGGAGATCGTCAGCTTCGATTAGTCCGGGGGAGGAAGCATGTCGAGCGTCGTCGCACCGCGTGCCGCACCGATCGTTCCCGCCTTTGCGCGCCTTTACCGGCCGCTCGAGCCTTACGGCTATACGCTGATCCGCGCCGCGACCGGCGCGATCTTCGTGCCGCACG
>DATLDY010000001.1:0-3442 GCA_035525655.1 Burkholderiales bacterium | reverse complement strand
AAGGGTTCGTTGTCGATGTTGCGACGGCTCGAAGACGCGAGAATCCTCATGTACAGCCATGATACGTTCGGCCTTGGCCACCTGCGCCGCTGCCGCACCATCGCGCACGCGCTGGTCGAGCGCTACAAGCAGCTCTCCGTCCTGATCCTCTCCGGCTCGCCGATCATCGGCAGCTTCGATTTCCGCTCGCGTGTGGACTTCGTGCGCGTGCCCGGCGTCATCAAGCTTCGTAATGGCGAGTACACGCCGCTCAACCTGCACATCGACATCGCCGAGACGCTGTCGATGCGCGCCTCGATCATCCAGCACACCGCCGAGATGTTCGACCCCGACCTTTTCATCGTCGACAAGGAGCCGGTCGGCCTGCGCGGCGAAGTCCTGCCGACTTTGAAAGCGCTGAAGCGTCGCGGCACGCGGCTCGTGCTCGGCCTGCGCGACGTGATGGACGAGCCGCGGCTCCTCGAGCCGGAGTGGCAGCGGAAAAAAGCGCTGCCCGCGCTGCGCGAGCTCTACGACGAGATCTGGGTGTACGGCCTGCCGCAGATCTGCGATCCGCTCGAAGGCATCGCGCTGCCGCCGCGCGTGCGGCAGAAGATGGTGTACACGGGCTACCTGCACCGCGAGGTCTCGACGCAGGGCACGCCCGCCCGCCTGCCGGAGATCGCCAACCGGCCTTACCTGCTGGTGACCACCGGTGGCGGTGGCGACGGCGAGGCGCTCATCGACTGGGTGCTGCGCGCCTATGAGCACGATCCGCTGCTGCCCTATCCCGCACTGCTCGTGCTCGGGCCCTTCATGGCGGCCGAGAAGCAGGCCGAATTCATGGATCGCGCTGCCAAGCTGAAGCGCGTCGACGCCATCACCTTCCACAAGCAGATGGAAACGCTCGTCGATCGCGCCGCGGGCGTGGTGGCGATGGGCGGGTACAACACCTTCTGCGAGGTGATCTCGCTCGACAAGCGCGCGCTCATCGTGCCGCGCACCGAGCCCAGGCTCGAGCAGTACATCCGTGCCTCGCGCGCCGCCAAGCTCGGCCTGGTGGCGATGCTGAAGGATGACGGCAACTACGATCCGGCCGTCATGGCGGCGGCTTTGCGCGCGCTGCCACGGCAGAACCGCCCGTCGGAGGTCGTGGTCCCTGGGCTGCTCGAAGGGCTCACCAACGTCTCCCGCCTCGTCGCGCCCTGGATGGAGCCGGCCGAGGAAGCCCTTCCGTCGCGCGCGGTCTCCCGCATCCACTAAGCGGATCACGGGCACGTTGCGGGTTGCTTTCGTCCTGAAGGGGTATCCACGCCTCTCCGAAGCGTTTATCGCCCAGGAGATCGCCGCGCTCGAACGCTGCGGCCTCGACATCGTGATCGTCTCCCTGCGCCACCCGACCGATCGCCGGCGCCATCCGGTCCACAGTGAGATTCGCGCGCCCGTGAACTACCTTCCCGAGTACCTGCTGCGCGAGCCGCTGCGTGTCCTGCGCGCCTGGCTCAAACTGAGAAAAACCGCCGGCTACGCGAAGGCAAGAGATACCTGGTTGAAGGATCTGCGCCGCGACCCCACGGCCAATCGCATCCGACGCTTCGGCCAGGCGCTGGTGCTCGCGCACGAGCTGCCGGAGGACGTCAATCGCCTGCATGCGCACTTCCTGCATACGCCGGCGTCCGTCACGCGATATGCCGCCGCGTTGCGCGGGCTGCCGTGGAGCGGCTCGGCGCACGCCAAGGACATCTGGACCACGCCGGAGTGGGAAAAGCGCGAGAAGCTCGCCGACTGCGACTGGCTGGTGACCTGCACCCGGGTCAATCGCGATCATCTCTCGGCGCTCGCGCCGGCCGGGCGGGTAGAGCTCGTCTATCACGGCATCGACCTGCAGCGCTTTGCTGACGCTCCCGTGGTGCGTGCGCCGCGCGACGGCAGCGATGCGCGCCAGCCGGTCACGATCCTCTCGGTGGCGCGGCTGGTCGAGAAAAAAGGCACCGATGTCCTGCTCGAAGCGCTTGCCCGCTTGCCCAAGGAGCTGCAGTGGCGCTTCGTCCATGTCGGCGGGGGCGAGCTCAAGCAGCGGATGCAAAAGCTCGCCCATGCGCTCGGCATCGCCGATCGCGTCACGTGGCGGGGCGCGCTCGCGCACGATGAGTTGCTGGCCGAATATCGCCGGGCCGATCTTTTTGCGCTGGCGTGCCGCATCGCGCACGACGGCGATCGCGACGGCTTGCCGAACGTCCTTGCCGAGGCGCAAAGCCAGGGGCTCGCCTGCGTGGCGACGCGAGTTTCCGCGATTCCGGAGCTGGTGCGCGACGGCGTGACGGGCACGCTGGTGCAGGAGAACGACGCCGCAGTGCTCGCGGCCGCGCTGGCGGCGTTGATTCGCGATCCGGCGCAGCGCCGCGTGCTCGGCGAGGCGGGGCGCGCGCGCGTTCGCGCCGAGTTCACGCTCGAGGCGAATTTCTCGCGCCTCGCACGCAAGTTCGAACTGGCGGGGCCGCATGAGGATCGCGTTCTACGCACCGCTTAAGTCGCCCACGCATGGCACGCCTTCCGGCGACCGCCGCGTAGCCGGGCTTCTCATGGATGCGCTGGCGCACGCGGGTCACCGTGTCGAGGTCGCATCCACGTTCCGCAGCTACGACGGCGCCGGCGACGCGTCGCGCCAGTCGGCGTTGCGCGCCCAGGGCGAGATGTTGGCGACGCAGCTCGCCGAGCAGTGGCGTGCGATGCGGCCGGCCGATCGCCCGCAGCTCTGGTTCACCTATCACCTCTATTACAAGGCGCCCGACTGGCTCGGGCCGAAGGTAAGCGAGGCGCTGGGTATTCCTTACGTGATCGCGGAGGCTTCGTACGCCGCGAAGCGCGCGGGCGGACCCTGGAACCTGGGCCACGAGGCGAGCGCCGCAGCGATCCGCAAGGCATCAGTGGTGTTCTGCCCTTCCCGCGACGATATCCCGGGCCTGCAGTCGATCACCGACGCTCAGCGGGTCGTGCACCTGCCGCCGTTCCTCGAGGTTGCGCCCTACCAGTCGGCCATGGCGCGGCGCGATGCGCTGCGCGCCGAGCTCGCCGGGCAGCATGGCCTCGACGCCGCGGTGCCGTGGATTGCCGTCGTGGCGATGATGCGTGCGGGAGACAAGCTCGCCTCCTACCGTGTGCTTGCCGATGCGATGCAAAGGGTGGCAGACCTGCCTTGGCAGCTCATCATCGCCGGCGATGGCGCGGTGCGCACGGAGGTGGAGAAGCTGTTTGAACGGCGCGCTTGCTTCCTGGGCTCGCTCGGCCAGCGGCGCATCGCGGAGGTGCTGGCGGCGAGCGATCTTTCGGCATGGCCGGCGGTGAACGAGGCCTATGGCATGGCGCTCCTCGAAGCCGAAGCGGCGGGTGTGCCGGTCATTTCCTGCGCGACGCGGGGCGTGCCCGACGTCGTGGTCGATGGTCGCACCGGCTTGCTGGTGCC
>DATLDY010000113.1:0-9459 GCA_035525655.1 Burkholderiales bacterium | reverse complement strand
GTGCGCGTCGTCGGCGTGCATCCACCCTCCACTCGCACCGACCGCATCATCAACCTGATGAAGACCCAGGCGAAGGCGAAATTCGGCGACGAGAACCGCTACGAAGAGCTGATGGGCAACGTCATCGAGCCCGAGCAGGTCGGCGACACGGTGTGCTTCCTCGCCTCGCCGCGCGCGGGCCAGCTGTCCGGGGTGGTGCTGAATCTCGGCAGCTAGAGCGGCTTCTTGATGAGACTGGCGATTTCGCCAATGACGCCGCGGCGGAAGGTCAGGACGCAGATGACGAAGATCACGCCCTGCACCACCGTGACCCACGCGCCGAGCTGCGAGAGGTAATTCTCCAGCGTGATGATGATCAGCGCGCCGACGACGGGGCCAAACACCGTGCCCATGCCGCCGAGGAGCGTCATCAGGACCACCTCGCCCGACATGGTCCAGTGCGCGTCGGTGAGGGATGCGAGCTGGAAGACGATGGCCTTGGTGGCGCCGGCCATCCCGGCGAGCGCGGCGGAGAGGACGAAGGCGAGGAATTTGTAGCGCGTCGTGTCGTAGCCGAGGGAGATGGCGCGCGCTTCGTTCTCGCGGATCGCCTTCAGCACCTGGCCGAACGGCGAATGGATGGCGCGGTAGATGAGCAGGAACCCGCCGAAGAACACCACGGCTACAACGGCGTACATGTTCCAAATGTTGGCGAGGTCGATGACGCCGAAGAGCCTGCCGCGCGGCACGGCCTGGATGCCGTCCTCGCCATGAGTGAAGGGCACCTGCAGGTAGTAGAAAAAGATCATCTGCGCGAGCGCCAGCGTGATCATCGCGAAGTAGATGCCCTGGCGGCGGATGGCCAGCAGCCCCGTGACCACGCCGAGCGCGGTGGAGCAGAAGGTGCCGAAGACGATGGCAACCTCGGGCTGAAAGCCCCAAACCTTCGCCGCGTGTGCCGAGGCATAGCCTGCGGTGCCGAGGAACATGGCGTGGCCGAAGGACAGCAGGCCGCCGAAGCCCACCAGCAGGTTGAAGGCGCACGCGAAAAGCGCGAAGCACATCACCTTCATCAGGAACACCGGATAGAGCACGAGCGGCGCCAGGCAGAAGAACGCCAGCATGATTACGAAGGCGATCTTCTGGTGCCTCACTTCTGCGTCCCGAACAGGCCCGCCGGCCGAATGAGCAGGACGATGGCCATGATGATGAAGATCACGGTGTTCGAGGCTTCGGGATAGAACACCTTGGTGAGGCCCTCGATGATGCCGAGCCCGAAGCCGGTGATCACCGAGCCCAGGATCGAGCCCATGCCACCGATGACCACCACGGCGAACACGACGATGATCAGGTCCGCGCCCATCTGCGGGCTGACCTGGTAGATCGGCGCCGCCATCACGCCGGCGAAGGCGGCAAGCGCCACGCCGAAGCCGTAGGTGAGCGTAATCATGCGTGGCACGTTGATGCCGAACGCCTGCACCAGCTCCGGGTTCTCAGTCGCAGCGCGCAGATACGAGCCGAGCTTGGTCTTCTCGATGACGAACCAGGTGCCGAGGCAAACGACGAGCGAGGCGACGATCACCCAGCCGCGATAGATGGGCAGGAACATGAAGCCGAGGTTGCGTCCGCCGCCAAGCTCGGCGGCGATCGGATAAGGCTGGCCGGACGAGCCGAACTCGTTGCGGAACAGGCCCTGGATGATGAGCGCCAGCCCGAAGGTGAGCAGCAGCCCGTAAAGATGGTCGAGCTTATAGAGCTGCTTCAGCATCAGGCGCTCGATGATCATGCCGAAGATGCCGACGACGATCGGCGCGATGAGGAGCGCCCACCAGTAGCCGATGCCGAGCTTGTTCAGCATCAGGTAGGCGCAGAAGGCGCCCAGCATGTACTGCGCGCCATGCGTGAAGTTGATGATGTTGAGCAAACCGAAGATGACCGCCAGGCCGAGCGAGAGCAGCGCGTAGAACGAGCCGTTGATCAGCCCGATCAGTAGCTGCCCGAACAGGGCCTGGGTGGGGATGCCGAAAATCTCGGTCATCTTGGTTCGCCGGTCAGCGCCTTACTTCTTGACGAGGTCGCAGCCGCCGTCGTTCTCCGGCCGGAAAGCCTGGTCGGCCGGAATCTGCGTGCGCACCTTGTAGTAGTCGTACGGTCCCTTCGACTCCGACGGCTTCTTCACTTCCACGAGGTACGCCGGATGGAGCTTGCGGCCGTCGGCGCGGATGCGGCCCTTGCCAAAGAGCGGATCATCGGTCGGAAGCTCCTTCATCTTCGCGATGACCTTCGTGCCGTCGTCGGTCTTCGCCGCCTCGACCGCCTTGAGGTAGTGCAGCACCCCGGCGTACACGCCGGCCTGCACCATGGTCGGGTACTTGCCGTTGTTGGCGGCGGCCATGCGCTTGGCGAACGCGCGGGTCTGGTCGTTCAGGTCCCAGTAAAAGGTCTCGGTGAAGATCAGGCCTTGCGCGGTGTTGAGGCCGAGGCCATGGATGTCGCTGATGAACACCAGCAGCCCGGCCAGGCTCTGGCCACCCTTGACGATGCCGAACTCGGAGGCCTGCTTGATCGAGTTGATGGTGTCGCCGCCGGCGTTCGCGAGGCCGATGATCTTGGCCTTCGAACCCTGCGCCTGCAGCAGGAAGGAAGAGAAGTCCTGCGTGTTGATCGGCGCGCGCACCTTGCCGAGCACCTTGCCGCCGTTCTTCTGCACCACCTGCTCGGTGTCTCGCTCGAGCGCGTGGCCGAAGGCGTAGTCCGCCGTGATGAAGAACCAGCTGTCGCCGCCCGTCTTGACGATCGCGCTGCCGGTGCCGTTGGCGAGCATCCAGGTGTCGTAGGTCCAGTGCACCGTGTTCGGCGAGCACGCCTTGCCGGTCAGGTCGGACGAAGCGGCGCCCGAGTTGATGAAGGCCTTGCCCTTCTCCCGCGTGAGCTGGTTGATGGCAAGGGCCACGCCCGAGTTCGGCACGTCGAAGATGGCATCCACCTTGTCGGTGTCGTACCACTGGCGCGCGATGCCGGAGCCGACATCGGCCTTGTTCTGGTGGTCGGCCGAAATGATCTCGACCTTCATGCCTTTCTTCGCGGCGCCGAAGTCCTCGACTGCCATGCGCGCGGCGGCGACCGAGCCGGGCCCGCCGATGTCGGAATAGAGGCTCGACATGTCGCTCATCACGCCGATCTTGATCACGCCGTCGGAAACCTGGGCCTGAGCGCCCATGGCGCCCAGCGCCAACCCTACTGATACGGTCATCTTTCTAAGCACTGCCATTACGTTCTCCTCACTAGTTGTAATCAGACTCCAAGATATTCATGGATGCGGTCCATGTTGGCATCGAGCTGGGTGTTCGGGACCATTTCAACGACCCGGCCGTGTTCGACGATGTAGTGGCGGTCTGCGACCGTCTGCGCAAAGCGGAAGTTCTGCTCGACGAGCAGGATGGTGAAGCCCTCGCTCTTCAGGCGCCTGATGGTGCGGCCGATCTGCTGCACGATCACCGGCGCCAGGCCCTCCGTCGGCTCGTCGAGGAGCAGCAGGCGCGCGCCGGTACGCAGAATGCGTCCGATGGCGAGCATCTGCTGCTCGCCGCCCGATAGCTTGGTGCCCTGGCTGCGCAGCCGCTCCTTCAGGTTCGGAAAGAGCTCGAAAACTTGCGCGACCGACAGGCCGCCGGCGGCGACTTGCGGCGGCAGGAGAAGGTTCTCCTCCACGTCGAGGCTGGCGAAGATGCCGCGCTCTTCGGGACAAAGGGCGATGCCAAGGCGGGCGATCTGGTTCGAAGGCAGCCGGACCGTCTCGGTGCCGCGGAATCGGATCGATCCTTCACGGCGCGCCACCATGCCCATCACGCATTTCAGGGTGGTGGTCTTGCCGGCGCCGTTACGGCCGAGCAGCGTCACTACCTCGCCTTCGCGCACTTCGAAATCCATGCCGTGAAGGATGTGCGATTCGCCGTACCAGGCGTTGAGGCCTTGCACTTCCAGGAGAGCTTCAGGCACCGAGATAGGCCTCGATCACTTGCGGATTCTTGGAAACGGTTTCGTAATTGCCTTCGGCGAGGATTTCACCGCGCTGCAGGACCGTGATGCGGTCGGACAGCGTGGACACCACGGAGAGGTTGTGCTCGACCATCAGCACGGTTCGGTTTGCCGAAACGCGCTTGATGAGCGCGGCCGTTCGCTCGACGTCCGCGTGCGTCATGCCGGCGGTGGGCTCATCGAGCAGCATCATCTCGGGATCGAGCGCGAGCGTGGTGGCGATCTCGAGCGCGCGCTTGCGGCCATAGGGCAGCTCGACAGCCACCGTTTCGGTGAATTCCGAAAGGCCCACGGCATCGATCAGCTCGCGCGCGGCCGCATCGAGCGCTTTCAGCACCTTGTCCGAACGCCAGAAATCGAAGGAGCCGCCGCGCTTCCTCTGTAGCGCGATGCGCACGTTCTCCAGCACCGTCAGGTGGGGAAACACCGCGGAGATCTGGAACGAGCGCACCAGCCCGAGTCGGGCGATCGCCGAGGGGCTCATGCCGGTGATCTCGCGGCCTTTGTAGAAAATCTGGCCGCGCGTCGGGGGAAGGAAATGCGTGAGCAGGTTGAAGCAGGTGGTCTTCCCGGCGCCGTTGGGACCGATGAGGGCGTGGATGCTGCCCCGCCGGACTTTAAGCGAAACGTCTTTAACGGCGACGAAGCCCTTGAATTCCTTCGTGAGGCCGCGTGTTTCTAATATGGTCTCTTCGGAGGCGTTCAATGGCGCGGAGGCTTCCGTTTCTCGAGAAAGGCGGCCATTCCCTCGCGGCCTTCATCGTGCGCGAAGCTCGCCGAGATGGCGCACGACGCGGCTTCATAGGCTTTGACGGCGCCAAGCTCCATCTGCTCGTAAAAGGTGCGCTTGCCGGTCGCCACGGTGACCGGCGGCTTCTCGGCGATTTTCGTCGCCATGTGCATCACCGCAGCGTCGAGCTCGGCCGCGGGCACCACCTGGTTCACGAGTCCCCATTCCATCGCCTTGCGCGCATCCACCAGGTCGCCGATCAACAGCATCTCCATCGCGCGCTTGCGCGAGATGTTGCGGCCCACAGCCACGCCGGGCGTTGAGCAGAAAAACCCCCAGGTCACGCCGGGCGTGGTGAACTTCGCCGCATCGGAAGCCACCGCCAGATCGCACTGCGCGACGAGCTGGCAGCCGGCGGCGGCGGCGGCGCCTTGCACGCGCGCAATCACCGGCTGCGGCAAGGCCGTGATGGCCTGCATCATGCGGCTGCATTTGGCGAAGAGCTCCTCGATCTTCGGCAAATCCTTCAGCGCGCGGATCTCCTTGATGTCGTGCCCGGCGCAGAAGCCCTTTCCGTTCGCGCCGAGTACCACCACGCGGACGCGCCGATCCTGCGCAATGGCGTCGAAGGCTTCCTGCAGCGCATCGAGCATCTCGCTCGTGAGCAGGTTCATCTGCTGCGGGCGGTTCATGACCAGCGTGCAGATGCCGTCGCGATCTTCGCGCAGCAGAATGGATTCGTCGGCTTTCGGATTGGCGCTCATGTATCTATGGCCGTCGCCGATTTGGCTTTGTCGCGCAGCACGAACTTCTGGATCTTGCCGGTGGAGGTCTTGGGGAGCTCGCCGAAGATAATGGCGCGCGGCGCCTTGAACTTGGCGAGGTGACCGCGGCAGAACTCGATGAGATCCGTCTCGCTGACCTTGGCGCCCGCCTTCAGCTCCACGAAAGCGCAGGGGGTCTCGCCCCATTTTTCATCCGGCCTGGCGACCACGGCCGCGGCCAGCACCGCTGGATGGCGATAGAGGGCGTCCTCGACCTCGAGCGAAGAGATGTTCTCGCCGCCCGAGATGATGATGTCCTTGGAGCGATCCTTGATCTTGACGTAGCCATCCGGGTACGTAACCGCCAGGTCGCCCGAATGGAACCAGCCGCCTGCGAAGGCCGCCTGCGTGGCCATGGGATTCTTGAGGTAGCCCTTCATGGTGATGTTGCCGCGGAACATGATCTCGCCCATCGTCTCGCCATCGGCGGGCACGGGGCGCATGGTCTCGGGATCCATCACCGAGAGCCCCTCCTCCATCAGGTAGCGCACGCCCTGGCGGCTATTCAGCCGGGCGCGTTCGCCGATGTCCGCGGACTGCCACTCCTCGTGCTTGGCGCATACCGTGGCCGGGCCGTAGACCTCGGTCAGGCCATAGACGTGCGTAATGTCGAAGCCCATGCGCTCCATGCCTTCGATCATCGAGGCGGGCGGCGCCGCGGCGGCCACCATGCCGTGCACCTTGTGGGCGATGCCCTTCTTCAGCTCGTCGGGCGCGTTGATCAGCGTCGCGTGCACGATCGGCGCGCCGCAGTAATGCGTGACCTTGTGTTTGCGGATGAGATCGAAGATCAGCGCGGCGTCCACTTTTCGCAGGCAGACGTTGGTCCCGGCGTTCGCCGCCATGCTCCAGGGGAACGTCCACCCGTTGCAGTGGAACATCGGCAAGGTCCACAGGTACACGGCGTGCTGCGGCATGCTCCAAGTGACGATGTTGCAGATGGCGTTCAGATAGGCGCCGCGGTGGTGGTACACGACGCCCTTCGGGTCGCCGGTCGTGCCGGAGGTGTAGTTGAGCGCGATGGCCTGCCATTCGTCGTCGGGCCAGCGCCACTGGAATTGCGGATCGCCTTCCGCCAGCAGCTGCTCGTACGTCGCCTCGCCCAACCGTTTGCCGCCGGTGAACTCGGGATCCTCGACGTCGACGACCGCGATCTTGCGCTTCAGCAGCTTTAACGCGGCCTCGACGGTGGGCGCGAATTCCTTGTCGGTAATGAGCAGGCGCGCTTCACCGTGGTCGAGCATGAAGGCGATCGCCTCGGGGTCGAGGCGCGTGTTCAGCGTATTGAGCACGGCGCCCGCCATCGGCACGCCGAAATGCGCCTCGTACATCGGCGGCGTGTTCGGCAGCATTGCCGCCACGGTCTGGCCGATGCCGATGCCGCGCCGGGCGAGCGCTGATGCAAGACGGCGGCAACGGGCGTACGTCTCGCCCCAGGTGTAGCGCTGCGAGCCATGGACGACGGACGGACGGTTTGGATAGACGGTGGCGGCGCGCTCAAGGAACGAAAGGGGGGTCAACGGCGCGTAATTGGCCGCGCTTTTCCCCAAATGTTGCTCGAATATGTTGCCGACCATGGTCCAAGTATATCGTTGTAGTGATTGATGATTCACACGGCGCAGGCTGGAATGACGCCATGGACCTCAGCCTAAGCAAGACGGCATTGCGCCGCACGGCGCGCGACGTAGCCGGCATCGTCGCGCTTTCACTTCTCGTCGCCATGGCGGCGCTCGACTTCGGTCCGCTGCCGCCTTGGATCGCCCCCGGCATGGCGCTCGCCGCTCTCGGCCTCGCCGTCATGTGCGCCCTCAGGTTGCGCGCGCTGGAATTCGCGCCGGAAGTGCTTGCCGGCGATGTCATCGTGCCTCGCCCGAGCCGGGCCGGCCGCGAGGTCAAGCTGCTCCTGCCGCTCCAGTTCGTTAACTCCGGCGCCGCCGACGGGGTCGTGGAATGGGTCGCGCTGCGCCTCACCATCGATGGCGATCTCAATCGCTCGGTGCTCCTGAGCCCGGTAGCCGAGGTCGACATGCAGCGCTTCATCCAGGCCAAGCGCCGCCTCGACGAAAGCGCGGTGGAACCCTTCACCGGCTTCGCCCTGGAAGGCAAGCGCTCGGTCGCCAAGTTCGTCCTCTTCGACCTCGCCGAGAAGGCGCGTAGCCAGCCCCTTAGCCTGCGGCCCGGGCGCTACGCTTTCGAGCTTTTCGTGAAGTCGACCGCCAACCGCACGCCGAAGCTCGAGCGCGCGTTCGAGCACGTCGTCGAGCCGAAGCACATCGAGGAATTCGCCAACGACGCGCCGGTCTATCTCATCAACTACCAGATGACGCTTCCCGGCGCGCGGCGCGAGATGACCGGCGCCGAGTGGATGCCGCGGGCAACCCGCTATTCCAACTAATTCCGTACGACGTACGTAATTATTCCGTCAGCTCGCTTCCAGGCACTGATCCGGGGCATGACTGAAACGATAATTACGTACCGGGTACGGAATTCAGTTTTGAAGAAGCTTCCGCCACACGCTGGGAGCCTTGGCCGCCTTCTCCATTGCATCGAGGTACTGCTCGTGGAGCGCGACCTCTTCGGGTAGCGCGGGAAGCACGATGAGGTTGGCGGCGTCGACCTGCATGAGCGCGGCGGCCGCTGCGGCCTGCGCCGGCGTCTCGAGCTCCATCACCAGGCTTTCCTGGCCTCGCGTCATGGCGAGGTAGCACTCGGCGAGCAGGCGAGCATCTAGCAGCGCTCCGTGCAGGGTGCGGTTAGCGTTGTTGACGAAGTAGCGCTCGCAGAGCGCATCGAGCGAGTTCTTCCGGCCCGGGTGCAGCTCGCGGGCAAAGGCCAGCGTATCGATCACCCGCGCGACGTGGTCGGAGAAGCGTCCCAGCTTGGCGCGGCGCAGCTCGAGGTCGAGGAACTCGACGTCGAAGTCGGCGTTGTGGATCAGCACCTCGGCCCCGCTCACGAAGTCGAGGAAGTCCTTCGCCACCTCGGCGAACTTCGGCTTGGCGCGCAGGTCGTCGAGGGTCAGGCCGTGCACGCGGGTCGCACCGAGGTCGACGTCGCGCTCGGGGTTCAGGTAGGCGTGGAAATTTCTCTCGCTTACATTGCGGGAGAGGATCTCCACGCAGCCGATCTCGATGATGCGGTCGCCGTGCCTGGCGTTTAGTCCGGTGGTTTCGGTATCAAGGACGACCTGGCGCGTCATTTTGCGGTATCCCTTTATTAGCTAGGGCGTCAGCGCGTTCATTTTCGGGGTGCCCGGCGTGTCCCTTCACCCAATGCCACTCTACCTCATGCCTGGCCGCCACAGCGTCGAGCTCCTGCCAGAGATCGACATTTTTCACCGGCTTCTTGTCGGACGTGCGCCAGCCCTGCCGTTTCCACTTGTGGATCCACTGCGAGATGCCTTTTTGCACGTAGAGCGAATCCGTGTAGAGGCGCACGCGGCTGGGCCGCTTTAGCGCCTCGAGCGCGCGGATGACGGCCATCAGCTCCATGCGGTTGTTGGTGGTCGCCGCTTCGCCGCCGTAGATTTCCTTCTCGGCGTTGCGAGCGCCGCTTCTCAGCCTAAGCAGTGCGCCCCAGCCGCCGGGGCCGGGGTTGCCCCGGCAGGCACCGTCGCTGTAGATCTCTACGACATCGTCAGTCGCCATTTTTGTGCACGCGCTGCGACACGGGCGCAAGCGCACGCCTGCGCGCCCGCTCCATGCGCCAGGCCGGCGTCACGATGCGCATGCCATGCACCCGCTTGATGGCGCGAATGATGTAGATGCCGCCGAGGAGCGGCCACCAGCGCGCGCCCGCCTTCTCCATGAAGGCGAAGCGATCGAGCCATAACGGCTGCCGGAAAGGCGGGGCATAGCAGCCGAACTTGCCGCCGTTCAGCTCGAAGCC
>DATLDY010000111.1:0-9072 GCA_035525655.1 Burkholderiales bacterium | reverse complement strand
CCTCGAGATCCACGCGGAAGCCGAGGAGCAGATCTTCTACCCGGCCTTGCTCCGGGTAGGCGAGGGCGCCGGCGGCAAGGCCGACGCCGAGGACGAGACCGAGCATGCCATCCGCGACCACAACAAGATCCGCAGCGCGGTTGCTGCGGTCACCAAGCATGCGGTAGGCAGCGACGGATGGTTCGCCGCGGTAGCGGCGGCCAACAAGGAAAACGGCGACCACATGGCCGAAGAGGAGCGCGAGGGCCTGACGGACTTCAGGCGCACCGCGGCGCTCCCCTGGCGCCATGACCTGGCCGTCGCCTTCGCCACCTTCGAGGCTGTGCATTTCGTAGGCGTCAAGGCAGTCCAGAAGGACCCGAAGGCGTACGTCGCCGAGCACGCGCCTTAAGCGCTACGGCCAGGCCTTCGTTCTCGGCCACGCCTTCGAGCTTCGGCATCCGGCTCGCTCAACGCGCCTATCCGCAGGGTGTACGACTTCCGATCACGCTCGGCGCAGAATAGACAGGCGAGCCGCACGTAGCGCAGAAAGCATGGACGCGCCGCGCGCGCTGTCCGCGACTTTCACGTACTCGCGCGGCTTGCCGGTGAGGATGCGGAAGCGTCCGGCCGGCGCCGGGATGCCGGCGCGGAACGCCGTCCCCGAAAGCATCTGGCAGTCGCGGCAGTGGCAGACGTTCACCGTCCCCGGCGCGACTTCCGCCTCGTAGGTGATCTCGCCGCAGTGGCAGCGCCCTTGCACTTTCATCCGGACTCTCCTCGTCGCTGAGAACGAGCGTATCGTTCGAGCGGTTCTGATGCCAGG
Organism: Burkholderiales bacterium; assembly: GCA_035525655.1. GTDB lineage: Bacteria > Pseudomonadota > Gammaproteobacteria > Burkholderiales > SG8-39 > SCGC-AG-212-J23. The sequence goes on along the minus strand of DATLDY010000111.1, from coordinate 8,267 downwards.
GGGGCGCAATGCCGGGCTTCGAGGAATGGGAGAGCTTCTACGTCATCGTGGGCGCGGCCGCCGGAGCGCTGATCGGCCTGCAGTTCGTCGTCATGACCCTGCTTGCCGACAAGCCGGGCCTTGCGTCGCCGGAAGGCGGGGCCGCCTTCGCGACACCGAACGTCGTGCATTTCACCGCAGCACTGATCCTGTCGTGCCTGATGCGCGTGCCGTGGCACGGCATCGGGCCGGCGGCGGTCGCGTGGGGCCTCGTCGGCTTCGGCGGGCTGATTTATCTCGTCATCGTGATTCGCCGCATGCGGTCCCAGCGTGCGTACGCGCCGGACTGGGAGGACTGGACGTACCACGTCGTACTGCCGGTCGTTGGCTACGCGCTGCTCGTCGCATCTGCATTCGCCGCGACATCGCATGCAGAGGAAGCCGAAATGGCGGTGGCCGCCGCGACGCTGATCCAGCTATGTATCGGCATCCACAACTCGTGGGACGCGATCGCGTACCACGTGCTGGTTCGCATTCGCGACAACGCCTAGCGAGGCCTAAGTGGCTACGCGGGTCGCGCCGTGCGTGGGAATGCGGCGCGTGAAATACGGGCGCTCGAACAAGCGGAATGAAATGGCTGAAAACGCGAGCGCCAGCGCGAACGAACCCGCGAAGGCCAGCGCGAAAAGCGCGGGGCCCGGCGGCAGGCCGATCCTCGGCCCGACGTTGTCGCAGACGATGAAGACCGCCAGGCTGTGGAACAGGTAGAAGCTGTAGGAAACGCGGCCTAGCGCCATCAGCGGGCGCAGGCTGAGCAGGCGACGCAGCATGCCTTCGCCAAACACCGCGTTCACGAAGAGCAGGCCGCACGTGAGCATGTACACGGGAGTGAAGACGTACCAGTCGTGCACGGCGACGAAGAGGAAGTTGCCGGCAACGTAGAGCAGCACCACCAGCTCGTCGGGCAGCTTGGCGGCGAGCTTGCGCAAACGCTCGGCCGGCGTGCGCGCCAGCGCCGCGCCGAGCACGAACATCAGGAGGCGCATGTAGTGCTCCCCTATGGGCGCCGCCGCACCGAGGATCAATGCGGCCAGCACGCCCAGGCGCCAGAAGCCCAGCGGTGCGCCGCGCCGGTGAAACAGCAGGATCGCCGGAAAAACCAGATAGAAGATCCACTCGTAGGCGAGTGACCAGGTCGGCGTCATGATCGGCGGGATCTTGAGCTCCCAGATGCCGTGCAGCAGCAGCAGGTTCTCGCCGATCGTCTCGAGGGTGAACGTCTGGTGCCAGTACCGGGCGATGTAGAGGAGGGACAGCCCGACGGCGATGAGGTAGGCGGGATAGATCCTCACCAGGCGGTTCCAAAGGAAGCCCGCATAGGAGAACGTCGGGCGCGAGACGATCCTGAAGATCAAGAATCCGCTGATGAGGAAGAAGAGGTCGACCCCATAGTGCGAGGACCAGAGGTAGTACGCGAGCCATTCGCCGATGCCGTGCGCCGCCTGCACATCGAAAGCGTCGAATTCGATCCGCGGCCGTCCCCACTCCCCGTTCAGGTAATGGCCGAAGAAGTGGATCAGGAAAATGAGGAACACCGCGTACGCACGCAGCCCGTCCATGCCTTCGATGCGCGGAGATTTCACTGGATACGAAGGCATGGGCGGTCGCTGCGAGGGTGACACGAGGTCGGGCAGGCGCCCGACATCAGGTACTAGAACGCGTTATAAGCGATGCCGATGAACGGCTGCATCTCGCTCTGCGACTCGATCACGCCGGTGCGCAGGGACCAGCGCTTGCGCGCGTCGAGGGCATAGCGCACGGCGAGCGTTGTCTGTTTTACACCGGTCTCCCTGTAATGGCTGAGATCGACTCCGATGGGCGAGTTCGCGACGTTGTACTGCAGGAGCCCGAACGCGCCGGAGCGGAACGTGGAGAGCTGCAGCAGGGCGAAATAGGTGCCCCCTGGCAGCGGCCCCGAAAGCTCGGTCTGTCCGCGAAGCGAGCCGCCCGTGCGCTCTTCCGCGCCGTTGCGGGACTCGTAGTGATTCACGCCGACGCCTGCGCCTACGGCCCAGTTGTGCGGGCCGCTGTTAAGGGCCCAGCGGTGGATGTAGGCCGCCGAAGAACTCGAGCCGGTATCCCAGCGCGTGTAGCCAGCGGTCAGCAGCGGATCGGGCGTCTGCGGGTTGCCGTCGGGCAGCGCGCGCACCAGCGCAAGCGTGCGCGCATCGCGCGAGACGTCGAATTGCGCGAAGTTGACGAGCTGCGCCGACGCAAGGGCGGGCAAGGCCGCGAGCGAGAGCGTCAGGAGGGTACGGAAGAGCTTGATGAGCATACGTCGATCCTTTGCGAATCAGTGCTGCGGTGGAGGGGAGAAGGGGAACGAGCAAAGGACAGACCGCGACGAAAGTGTAAGGTTGCGCGCCCCGGCGCATATTCATGGTTTGCCTGCGCACGCCGGCGCGGCTCCGCGGCGATGGGTTCGCACTTTTAAGTCACTGATACCGCACAGTCATCAAAGCCGGCGAGTGCGCCGCGTGCCGCGTGGGCACATTTTCTGCACCCGACAGCGTGTTCACGGCAATTTCCCTCCGCAGTACCTAAAGAGACTCAATCCACATGGCACGAGAAGAGCGCTACCAACCTGCGCAGAGCAAGCATCGTCCTATAGAGGCAGCCGCTGCATTACGACGCAATACCACAGCATCCACCACCCGCCTTGTCATCCTCGGCGACGACAACGGGCGTGCGGAGCCGCTGCTAGCCTCGCTGGGCTACCAGATTCTGGCGAAGGCGCAGAACGCAGAGCAGGCGATTGCGTTGACAGCTGATTTGCGGCCCGACGGCGTAATCGTGGTACTGGATTCGCCGGATCGCGCGAGCGCGCTGTTCGCGATCAGGGTCCTCAACCATCGCTATACCTGCGCGGTGATCGTGCTCGCGACGCAGCTCGATCGCACCACGCTCACGCAACTCAAGCTCGCGACGCCGCATGCCGTGCTGCCGCTGCCGGTTGCCAACGAGATTCTCGACGCTGTGGTTCACTCCGCGCTCGACGCGGCTGCGCAGCGCGCCGCGGCGCGGCATGCGAAGCTGAAGTCCGGGGCTGCGTCCGGGCCCGTGCCCGCCGGGTTCGACGCCTACTTCAACCTCGCCGTGGGACGGGCGCTGCGTCACGGGACGACCTTCGCGGCCGGCGCCGTCGCGTTCCTCGCCGACGAGCTCGATGCCGAGCGGCTGAAGGAAGTCGGCGCGCGCGCGAGCGAGCGGCTCAGGAACCATCTGCGCGGGCACGACGTCGTGCAGCATCGCGCCGACGGCACGCTGGTCTTCCTGGCCGAAGACGTGGGCGCCCACGAGCTCGAGGCGCTCGGCGAGCGCATCCTGCGTGCGCTGACGCGCTCCTCCGGCGCGCAGGAAGAGCAGCCGCAGGCATGGCCGGCCATCGGCCTCGCGCTGTGGTCCGCCGGACACGACCACCACGGCGTGCTGCACGCGGCGGAAGACGCCATGGCGCACGCCCGGGAGGCGGGGGGCGCCTGCTGGCGCGTCGCGCTGCTGGACGGCTCCGTGGGCGCGACGCGCGCGCACGGTGGCGATACTGACGGCACACCATCGGAGCCGCCACCCCGGCGCATGGCGTTCATCGTCCTGCAGCGGATGATCGGCTGGACTTCGCTCGGGGTACTGCTCTGGGTGGTGGCGAACTACGCCGGCTTCAGCGCGCCGGATGTTTTCGAGGCGCACACGCAGCGCTTCGTCTCGTTCCTGACGTCCTTCCATCTGTCGCTGCGCTGAGGCCGCTCCATGGATCTCTTCACCGCCACCGCAATCAGCGCGCTCGCCTTCGGCCCGGTGCTGCTGTTTCTCGGCAGCTCCGATTCCCTGTGGTGGCGTCGCAGCGCCCTGATCGCGGCCGCGCTGCTGATGGGGCAGTATCTTTTCTGGCGCCTGGCGAAGACGGTACCGTGGGGCGACTCGACCGCGGCCGGGGTCTACATGCAGATCACGGCCGTGCTCGAGCTCGCGTGGCTCGTCGAGATGGTGCAATCGCATTTTTTCTTCTGGTCCGCGGAGCGCCCGGTGCGCCGAGGGCACCTCGCCACGGTGAGCTCCGACCTCGACCGGGCCACTGTCGATGTCTTCATCCCGACGTACAACGAAGGCGTTGAGATCCTCGAGCGCACCATACTCGCGGCGCGCCGCCTGGTGTGGGATGGAGAGGTGCGCATCTGCGTGCTGGACGACGGGCGCCGCGAATGGCTCGGCGAGCTGTGCGAGCGCTACGGCGTGCGCTGGATCACGCGCCCGGATAACAAAGGCGCCAAGGCCGGCAACATCAACCACGCGCTGCCCCAGACCGACGGCGAATTCATCCTGATCCTCGACGCCGACTTCCTCGCCCACCCTCATGCGATCCGCCGCCTCATGCCGCCCATGGGCGAGCGCGATGTCGGCATCACCCAGGCGCCGCATCATTTCTACAACCAGGATCCGATCATGCGCACCCTCGGCACGGCCGCAGACGTGGGCGACGACCAGCGCCTGTTCTTCGACCGCATCCTGCCCGCGCGCGACCGCGGCGGCTTCGCCTTTTTCTGCGGCACCTGCGCGCTCATCCGCCGCTCCGCCCTGCTTGCGGTCGGCGGGCTTCCTTCGGGCAGCGTCACCGAGGACATCCTGCTTTCGCTGATCATGCGCCAGCGCGGGTACGAGACGCGGGTCATCGACGTCCCGGTGGCGACCGGCCTCGCCCCCGAGACGCTGCGCGCGTTCTTCGTGCAACGCTGCCGCTGGGCGAAAGGGGCGATACAGCTTCTCTACCTGCGCACCGGATTGCTCTCGAGCAGATTGCAGCTACGCGACCGCGTCGCGTTTTTTCCGGCGTACTGGATCCTCTCGCCGATCCTGCGGGTGAGCAGCCTGATGATCCCGCAGCTTTACCTGCTTTTCGCCTGGGCGCCGCTGCAGAATGCCCCCGTGCTCGAGCTGCTGACGCACCAGGTGCCGCTCCTGATCGCGATCTTCGCGCTGCCCGCGCTTCTCTATAGCCGGCGCTGGTCGCCGATCGTCAACTTCGTCTGGAACGACATCGTTGCGCTGCGCCTGTTCCCGAACGTGCTGCGCGACGTCGCGGTCCCGTTCCTCGACAAGCGCTTCCACGTCACGCCCAAAGGCAGGGGCACGCAAGGCGCGGTGGGCGGCGAGTGGATGGGCGTGGTCATCGTCGCGCTCATCGTGTTCACCCTCGCTGCGCTGATCGCCGGCCCTTACGGCCGCTGGGATGACCCCTACGTGTCGGTATCGATGCTGTGGTCGGCGGTGGGATTGACGCGCCTGCTCGCCATGCTCTCGGTGGTCTGGCGCGCCACCGCCCCCGTTGCCGATGCGCAGGTCGAGGCGCGCTGTCCCACGGAATACCAGTGGGTGCTGATCGCCGACGCGCAGGAGATTCAGCTGGACGGCTGGTGGATCGCGGAAAGCCACATCCGGGCGCCGGATGAAGGCGTCGCTGTGCCCCCGGGACGCCTCGTCCAGGTGCGCGGCGGCGTGCGCCGTCCGATTCCGGCGAAGGTGGTGGCAGGCGGCGCGCTCGAATTCGCCAACGAGGACGCGCGCGGCGCCTTCCTGTCCATCCTGGTGGCGATGCGCCTCGAGGAGCAGACGCCGTATCGTCCGGCGGTCGCGATCGGCCGCATAACGAGGCGCATGTTCGGCCTGCAGGGAAACGGCCACTGAACGGGGTGGCCGCCGCGGTGTTGTCGATCTGCGGCCTGTCGCTCGCCGCGTGTGCGGATGCGCCCGCCGCGCAAACCCACGCGCTCGGCCGTGGCGTCAACATCGGCAACATCCTCGACGCGCCATACGAGGGCGCGTGGGGATTGCGCCTCGAAGCGGAGCTCTTCGCGCGCGCCCGGGAAGCCGGCTTCGACACCGTGCGGCTGCCGGTGCGCTGGTCCAGCCATGCGGAAGCGACGAGCCCGTACCGCATAGACGAGGCCTTTTTCCGGCGGGTGGACTTCGGCATCGCCGAAGCCTTGCGCCACGGCCTGAACATCGTGGTGGACATGCACCACTACAAGCAGCTCGACGGCGATCCTCCGGATCCCGGCGAAGCGATGGTGGACGAGGCGGTGGTCGACGAGCGCTTCGTCGCCATGTGGGCGCAGATCGCCGAGCGTTACCGCGCAATGAGCGTGGACAAGGTGTTTTTCGAGCTCTACAACGAGCCGCACGGCCGCCTCGCGGCCGGCAAGTGGAATGCGCTGCTGCGCAAGGCACTGGCGACGGTACGAGCGGCCACTCCGGGCCGCTTCGTGGTCATCGGTCCCGCCGACCACAATCGGGCGGCCGCCTTGAGCGGTCTTTCGCTCCCCGAAGACGACCGCCGCATCATCGTGACGGTGCACCTCTACGAGCCGTACAACTTCACCCACCAGGGGGCGCCGTGGATCGCGGGCTCGTCCGACTGGCTGCACACGCGCTGCTGCTCGAATGAGCAGCGCGGCGACGTCGTGCGGGTCCTGGAGCTCGCCCAGCAGTGGGCCCGGCGGCACGACCGGCCGATGTGGGTGGGAGAGTTCGGCTCCTATGAAGCCGCCGAATACGATTCCCGCGTCGAGCACGCCCGCCTGGTCCGCCAGGAAATCGAAGCTCGTGGCTTCTCGTGGGCGTACTGGGACCTGGCGACGAATTTCGGCATCTTCGATTTCCAGCGCCACGCCTGGCACAGCGCCATCAAGAACGCGCTTCTCGCCGACTAGCTTTTTGTCGCCGCGCGCCGACGCGCGTGACTTAGCGAAGTCCCCAATCGGCGTTAAAACCGTCGCGTAAGACCGACACTTTGTTGATGAATTAACGCTTCCGCGCGAGTTTTGCGGTGGCACGTGTCGTGCGTATAGCTCCCTGCTGTCCCAAAGACAGCTACAAGCTCAAACTAACCAAGGGAGTCGTACCACGTGAAAACGAAGCTGCACGTCCGTGCGGCTGCGGTGGCGCTCGTCACTGCGGCGGCATATCCGGTAACCCCGGCCCATTCCCAGTCTTCTACAACCCCCGGCCAGGTGCAGTTCTCCTGCACATTCGCCAGCTCGCCAACGGAGTGCGGGTTCAGCGAGCAGGCGAAATGGCTGCCGCGCGCCGGCATAGCCGGCAACGGCCGCGACGGCAACACGGCGCTCTGGCTGCATACCGAGCCGGGCGACAACAACGTCTACGGCAGCGGTAGCTGGGAGCGCGACGACGTCGCGTTGCCGCAGTGGACCACCAACTGCTACCAGGGGGTGGAGTCGTGGTGGGCGCATTCGGTGATGTTCCCGTCGGACTTCGTCGTGCCTCCCGCGGGCGGCGACACCGTGGTCTTCAACTTCCACGACACGAGCAACACCGGCCTGTACAACTTCGCCGTGCACGCGATGCCGGACCCGTCCGGCCTCGTGCTGCGCGGCTACGGCGGCGCCTCGCCGGGCTCGGGCAAGTTCGAAGCCGCGCTCGGCCCGGTCCAGCGCGGGATCTGGTACGACTTCGTGTACCAGGTGCGCTGGTCCTCCGGCAGCGACGGCTATTTCAACGCGTGGGTGAACGGCGTGCAGAAGCTCGCCCACAAGGGTCCCACCCTCTACCAGGGGCAGGGCTGTTATCTCAAGCTCGCCAACCTGCACACGCCGTTTGGCAAACCGAGCTCGATCATCCATGATCGCGTGATGCGCGGTACTGCCGCGGCCGCCGTCTGGCCGCCAGCCCCTACGGCCAGCGCGTCGCCGGCGCCCACCCCGACGCCCACCACGAGCCCGACGCCCACCACGAGCCCGACGCCCACTACGAGCCCGACGCCGACTTCGGCGCCGCCGTTCGACGGCGAGCTCGTCCTCTACGTCGATCCCAACAGCTCGGCGAAGCAGGCGGCTCAGCAGTTGCGCAGCCAGGGCAGCTTCACCAATGCGGCGCTCATCGACAAGATCGCCAACAATCCGGCGGCGAGGTGGTTCGGCTCCTGGAATTCGGACGTCGGCGCCGACGTGAATGCGTACGTATCCGCCGCGGTAGCCGCGAGAGCCACGCCGGTGATGGTGGCGTACAACATCCCCAACCGCGATTGCGGCGGCTATTCCGGCGGCGGTGCCGGTTCGCCGGACGCCTACCGCTCCTGGATCCGCGGCATGGCGAATGCGCTCAATGGCCGCCGGGCCTTCGTCATCCTCGAGCCGGACTCGATCGCGCTGACGAGCTGCCTCTCGGAGGGGGACAAGCAAATCCGCTACGGCCTGCTGAAGGACGCGGTGAGCGTG
>DATLDY010000307.1:0-8102 GCA_035525655.1 Burkholderiales bacterium | reverse complement strand
TGCGCCGAACAGGTCCAGGGTAGGCCGACGAGGAGACTGGCGTAGGCCACGCCGGAAGCGGGCGTATGCAGGAAATGTGCATGGAGCCAGCCCGCATGCGCTGGCAGTTCGGCTGCCAGCACCAGCGCCTGGCCGAAGCGGCGGATGCGATTCGGCGTCGGGTCGCGGCGCAGGTCGCGGAGCCAGATCGCTCTCGCCTTTCGATAGGTGTCTTTTTTTCTGATTCTGAGCCAGGCGCGCAGTAGGCGCAGCGGTGCCTGGTACAGATATTCGGGCAGGTAATGCACGGGCGCGCGGATCTCGTCATGCACGGGATGGCGCCGGTCGTCCGTCGGGCGGCGCAGCGACACGATCATGATGTCGAGGCCGCAGCGCTCGAGGGCGGCGATCTCCTGGGCGATGAAGGCCTCGGAGAGCCGCGGGTACCCTTTCAGAACAAAGGCAACTCGCAATTCAGTGGATGCGCGTCACTGCGCTCGCGCGCACGCGTTCCTCGACCGGCTCCATCCATGGCGCGACCAGGCGCGAGACGTTGGTGAGGCCTTCGAGCAGTCCGGGCACCACGACCTCGGAGGGCCGGTTCTGCCGCGGCAGGGCGCGCAGCGCCGCCGCCATCACCGCGGGATCGTAGCGGCCGTCGTCCTTCAGCATGGAGATGAGGCCGAGCTTCGCCGCGCGCGAGGCGCGGATGTATTGCTCGAGGCGCGGCTCGGTGCGGGGCACGATGAGCGCGCGCTTGTCGAGCGAGATGACCTCGCAGAAGGTGTTGTAGCCGCCCATCGCCACCACGCCGGCGGCGCCCGCCACGAGCGATTCCATGTGCTTGTGGAAGGTGATGGCGTGCACGCGCTTCACCTTCGCCGCGCGCTCCATGAACTCGGTCTGGCGCTTGGATTCCATGAACGGTCCGAGCACGAGGAGCGCCGGGTACGGCAGGAGCGGATCGTGCTCGTACGCGCGCAGCACCCAGTCGATGAGCGCCTCGCCATCGCCGCCGCCGCCGGTCGTGACGAGAAGGTAGGGACGCTCCGTGATGGCGGGCAGGCCCTCCGGCGTGCCGTGCGTCGGCACCTCGCGATGCAGGTATCCGGTGTAGACCATCTTCTGCCGCACGCGCGGCGGCAGCGCGATGCCTTCCAGCGGATCGCAGATCTGGGGCAGGCCGTACACCCAGATCTCGTCGTAGAGCTCGCGCAGCGCCGGCAGCGCCTTCTTTCTCTGCCATTCCGGCTCTAGGAGCCGCGGCTCGTCCATCACGTCGCGCAGGCCGAGCACCAGGCGCGTACCGCGACGCTTGAGCGCCTTCAAAGTGGGCAGCACCTCGCCGCGCAGGCCGACCGGCTCCTTGTCGACGATGAAGATGTCCGGATCGAAGATCTCCGCCGTGTGCTGGATGATCGAGGCGCGCATCGACAGCGTCTCGGCTATGTCGATGTGCAGGTTGAGCGGCGTGTAGTCGCCGTTACGCAGCTTGATCACGCCGGGCACGCGCACGAAATCGACGCGCGAGCGGAAATCGAAGCTGCCGATGATCGGCGAGCCGGAAAGGATCAGGACGGAGAGCTGCTTGTAGCGGTCGACGAGGGCGTGCGCAATCGTACGGCAGCGGCGCAGGTGGCCGAGGCCGAACGTGTCATGGCTGTAAATGAGTATGCGGCCATCTTTGCGCTGCGCTCGCATCAAGGCCCCCTCCCCTCGTAAAGGCCCCTCCCCACTCCTATGTGCATTAATTCTGGGCTCAAATTCCCTGGCGGGCAAGGCAGGCCTTGCAGGCGCCGCAGGGGCGCCATTGTTGCCCGGTCTGTCCCTCCATGCGGACCGGGCGGCGGCAGGACCAGGTCAGCGCTACGAGCTCGCCAGGCAGGGAGGCGGCGAGCTCGGCCTTGGTGGCTTGGTAAACGGGGTAGACCCAGCGCACCTCGGGCTCGCCGAGCTTGCGCGCCCGGTAGCACTCGTAGAGCGTGTCGAACACGCGGCGCTGCCGCGCCGAGCGGTTCTCGATGTCGGTATCGCGAGAGAGCGAAGCCACGGCGATGCGATTGCAGCGCGGCGTATCGATCGCCACCTGGCAGGCGACGAACGCGATCGACAGGTAGTCGATGGGGATGGCATCGAGCGCGCGAAAGTCCAGTCCCGACTCCGAGTAGCGGAAGGTCCGGTAATGCTCGCGGCACCACGCGACGATGGCCTCGACCGCGCGCTGCTCGGCGCCGTCGCGACCCTCCTTGTTCACCATGCGTATGTGATGCACGCGCAGCTCCTCGTCGCTCTGTTCGAGCAGCTGCACGAGCATCGCGGTGCTGTCGAGGCCGCCGGAGAACATGACGAGCGTGGTCACTGGAAAATTCTATTAGCATTGCCCCCATGGACGTGAAGCGGCTCCTCGACCTGGGCGGGCGCACGGCACTCGTCACGGGCGGCTCGCGCGGGCTCGGCCTGCAGATCGCGGAAGCCCTCGGCGAAATGGGCGCGAGGATCGCGATCAGCGCGCGCAAGCAGAACGAGCTCGACGAGGCGATCGCGCACTTGAATAAGGCCGGCATCGACGCGAGCGCCTACGCCTGCGACATCGGCAAGCGCGAGTCGATTCCCGCGATGGCCGACGAGGTGCTGAAAAAGCTCGGCAAGGTCGACATCCTCGTCAATAACGCCGGTGCGACGTGGGGCGCGCCCGCCGAAGAGCATCCGCTCGACGCGTGGGACAAGCTCGTCAGCGTCAACCTCACCGGCGTGTTCGTGCTCACGCAGCACATCGGCCGCAAATCGATGATCCCGGCGCGCTGGGGACGCATCGTCAACGTCGCTTCGATCGCCGGATTGATGGGCCAGGATCCGCGCATCGTGCGCACCATCGCCTACAACGCGACGAAGGGCGGCCTGGTCAACTTCACGCGCGCGCTCGCCGCCGAGTGGGGCAGCCACGGCATCACGGTGAACGCGATCTGTCCGGGGTTCTTCCCCTCGCGCATGACCAAGGCGACGCTCGGCACCACCGGCGAGCTGATCCGCGACTGGACACCGACCAAGCGCCTGGGCAACGACGAGGACCTCAAGGGACTCGCGGTCCTTTTGTCTTCGGAGGCCTCGCGCCACATCACGGGCCAGGCGATCGCCGTGGACGGCGGGGCGACCGTCATATGAATGTGGAGTTTGCGCGCGAGTACCAGAAGCGCATCCCGTTCGTCTCGCACCTCAGGATCCTCACCGAGTCGCTCGGCAAGGGCAGCGCTCAGCTGTCGCTCCCGGTCGAGCCTCATCTCACCAACAGCCTCGGCACGGTCCACGGCGGCGTGATCATGTCGCTGCTCGATGTCGCGCTGTGCACCGCCGCACGCACGCTGCATCCTGAATCGGTCGGCGTCATCACCATCAACCTGAGCACCACGTTCATCGGCGCGGGCAGCGGCGCCAAGCTCCTCGCCGATGCGCGCGTGCTCAAGGACGGGCGCAGCATGAGCTTCGTCGAGGCGGAAGCGAAGAACGCGGACGGCACCCTGGTGGCAAAAGCGGTGGCGACGGTTCGCGTCCTGCTGAAGGAGAAACAATGACCACTACGCGCGGCATCCATCACCTCGCGCTCAATACCGAGGACATGAGGATGACGGTGGACTTCTACACCCGCGTCGTCGGCATGCCGCTGGTCCACGCCATGAAAGTGCCGCCGGGCCTGGGCACCGGGCCCGGCAACCGCGGCAATCCGCCTTACGAGCACATCCGGCACTACTTCTTCGACATGGGCAACGATTCGCTGCTCGCGTTCTTCGAGATTCCGCGCAATGCCGAGCCGAAGGCGAAGCGCGACGCGATCGGCGGCATGCAGCACGTCGCGTTCGCCGCCACGCCGAAGAACTTCGCCGCGCTGCAGGAGCGCCTGCGCAAGGCCGGCGTGGCATTCGACGGCCCGATCGACATCCTGCCGGGCCTGGTATCGATCTATTTCATCGATCCGAACGGCATCCGCCTCGAAGCCTGCTGCGAGCGGGCCGCGGGCGAGGAACCCGGCGTGGTCGGCTCGGTGCGCCAGACGCGCGCCGAGGCGCGCGAGGAGCTCGAGAGCCTGGGCCGGGACTGGGCGGCGCCGACGATCCAGGCCGCGGGGTTCAAATGAGCACCAACCCGTATGCGGCGCCGCGTGCGCAGGTCGCGGATGAGACGATCGATCTGCGCGGAGACTTTCTTCCGGCGGGCAGGAAGGTGCCGACCGGCAATGGCTGGACGTGGATCAGCGCCGCATGGTCGATCTTTCGCGCCAAAGCAGGATTGTGGATCGCCACGGCGGTCGTGCTATCGGTCATTTACCTGGCGCTGTTTGTCGCTTACACGCTGTTCCCGTTCGTCGGCGCGATCCTGTTTACGCTCCTCTCGCCGGTTTATGCGGCAGGCCTCGTCATCATGAGCCGCGCCATAGACAGGGGCGGCGACGCGCGCTTCAACCAGCTCTTTGCCGGGTTCACGCATCGGCTGGGCGCGCTGCTCACGGTCGGCATCGTGTACTTCATTGCCAATTTGGTCATCGGCGTCGGCGTGTTCTGGCTCCTGGGCGCGGACATGTCGATGAGCGCCATCCCGGCAGACCCCACAGCGGCATTGATGCTGACTTCGAAGGTGGCCGTGGCCGGCCTCATCGTCATGGCCCTGATGCTGCCGGTGGTGATGGCTGTATGGTTCGCGCCGGCGTTGATTGCCTTGCACGAGATGGCTCCGATCGAAGCCATGAAGCACAGCTTCTCCGGCGGCCTGAAGAACATGCTGCCGTTCCTGCTCTACGGCATCGTGCTCCTCGTCGCGTCGGTGATCGCTTCGATCCCGGCCCTCCTCGGCTGGCTGGTCCTCGGCCCGGTGATCGGCGCATCGATCTACACGTCCTACCGCGACATCTACTTCACTGAGCCGGCGGCGTAAGGACGACGCGGCGTCCGAGCCAGAGCCAGGCGAGGCCGGCGGCTTGCACCAGCGCGAGCGCCGATAGCGCGTACGCATAACCGCGCGGATCGTAGCCGGTAGCACTCGGCGGGAAGTGATTGAGCACGGCGCCCGTCGCCCACTGGCCGAGGAAGATTCCCATGAAGGTGAATGTATTGAGCGCCGTATTGACGCGCCCGGCCATCTCTCGTGGAAAGCGGCGCGTGGCGATCGAGTGCGCGAGCGTGGCGCCGGTGCCGAAGAAGACGAAGGCCGACCAGATGAGGACGGCTCCCGTCGTCACGCCGAGCGCGAGCACGACGAGCATGGCGAGCGATGCGGCGACGCCGGCCGCGAAGAGCGGCAGCGGCGAATGCCCGCGCCTGGAACGTGCATCGCCAAGGCGACCGAAGAAAAAGTACCCGGCAATCAGGGACACCGCCGCCCACGTCAGGCCGCTTGCCGCCGCCGCGCGGTCGTAGCCGGCGACATCGCGCAGCCAGGCCGTCATCCAGAGCGTGAAGAGCGAGACGACTGCGCACTGGTTGGCGCCGATGGCAATCGCCACGCGCCAGAACGCACCGTCGCGAAGGATGCGACCGAGGCCGGCAACCTGGCCGGCGAGCGGCGCGGGCGCGCTCTTCCGCGTGTGCTCGGGAACCCACAATGCGAACACCGCGCTCAGCGCGAGCGTGACTACGGCGAGGCCGACGAATATCTCTCGCCAGTCGAAATAGGCGAGCGCGGCCTCGAGCGGAGAAGCAGCGGTGATTGCGCCCAGGCCGCCCATCGAATAGGCGAGCGCGATCATGATCCCCGTCCGCTCCGGGGGAAACCAGAGCACGAAAGCCTGGATCATCCCCATCAGGCACGCCGACACGCCGAGACCGATCAGTGCGCGCGCCAGTACGAGGCTGTCGAAGCTGTGCGCGTTCGCGAATGCAAGGCCGCCCGCGGCGGCCAGCACGAGGAGGGTGCCGTTCACGCGCCGCGGCCCGAACCGGTCGAGCAGCATCCCGAGCGGAATCTGGAAAAGGCCGAAGGAGAAGAAGTAGACGCCGGTGAGGAAGCCGAGCTCGGTCGCGCTCAGGCCAAATTCGCCGGCGAGCGTCGGCCCGAGGACGGCGTTGACTGCACGGTAGACGTAGGAGAGGTAGTAGCCCGCCAGGAACGGCAGGACGATCCTGAACAAAGGGGTCAGAGCAATTTTCCTGTGACTACTGACGCGCGCAGGTGTTACCGGAAAATTGCTCTGACCCCTTTTTCATTTCGGTGTTTCGAGGCCGCCTATGAGGAAGCGATTCCAGGTCGGGCTGATGATGAGCTCGTTGATGCAGGCGCGCGGCGGCAGCGACGCGATGAAGGCGAGCGCGCGGCCGAGGTCCTCCGGCTGCAGCATCTTCGCGCGCACTTCAGGCGAAGGCGGCACCGGCCGCTTCTCCAGGATCGGTGTCGCCGCCTCGCCGGGCAGCACGGAGGTGGCGCGAATGCCGTTGGTGCACTCCTCTATGTTCAGCTGCTCGGTCAGCGCGACGACGGCGCGCTTGGTGGCGCCGTAGCCCGGCCCGCCAAGCGCATTGGCGTAGCGGCCGAACCAGGACGAGACGTTGATGATCAGGCCGTCCTTGCGGCTGCGCATGCCCGGGAGCACGGCCTGCACGCAATAAAACATTCCCGAGAGGTTCACCGCGACGATCTGGTCCCAGCCTTCGTTGGAGACATCGCGGAAGCTGCGCTTCGGCAGGTTGATGCCGGCGCTGTTGACGAGGATGTCGACACGGCCATGGCGCTTGTGGATTTCCGCGGCCGCCTTCGCCACCTGGTCCTTTTGCGCCACATCGCAGACCACCGCGTCTGCCTTCACCTGCTTCAAGGCATCCGTCAACGTGGCCTTGGTGCGCCCGGAGATCGCCACCGTGGCGCCCGCCTTGACGAACTCGATGGCGGCGGCAAGGCCGATGCCCGAGCCGCCGCCGGTTATCCAGGCTACCTTTCCGGCGAGGTCACCGTGCATTTCACCTCTTGGCATATTGCTTCTGGCCGAACAGCACTTCCGCCTGTTCCTTCGTGAATCCCGGCGTCGGGCGGCGGCGCTCGGCGAGCACTTCGACGCCTTTCTTCACCGCCGGACGCTCGGCCATGCGGTCGCGCCAGCGCTTCACGTTCGGATAGTCGTCGATGTTCACGCCCTGGCGCTCGGGTGCCCGCAGCCACGGCATCGTCGCCATGTCGGCAATGGTGTACTCATCGCACGCCAGCCATTCGCTCTTCGCGAGCTGGCGGTCGAGCACGCCGTAAAGGCGGTTCGCCTCGTTCTTGTAGCGGTTCATCGCGTACTCGATCTTCTCCGGCGCGTAACCGAGAAAGTGGTGCGCCTGCCCCAGCATCGGGCCGATGTGGCCCATCTGGAACATCACCCACTGCATGGTCTGCCATTTCTTGCGCAGGTCCTTGGGCAGGAACTTGCCGGTCTTCGACGCGAGATAGAACAGCATTGCGCCCGATTCGGCGAGCGCGAACGGCTTGCCGTCGGGACCGTCGGAATCCACCAGCGCCGGCATCTTGTTGTTGGGCGAGATCTTGAGGAACTCAGGCTTGAACTGGTCGCCGACGCCGATGTCGACCGGGATCACGCGGTAAGGCGTGCCGGTCTCTTCGAGCATGATGTGGACCTTGTGGCCGTTGGGCGTCGGCCAGGTATAAAGATCGATCATCTGAATTTTTCCTAGTCTTCGGAGTTGATGACGATGGTCCTGGCGATCTTATCGTGCCACCCCTGCTTGCGGCGGTCGACGGCGATCCACAGGAAGCCGAGGTAAAGCGGGAGCGCGGAGACGAAGTAGCCGACGAAACGCAGCGCCAGGCGCAGCAGCGTGGGCGGCTGGCCGGTCGCCGCGTCGACGATTCGCACGCCGAGCGCAATCTTTCCCGGCGTGGCGCCGCAATAACGCCAGAAGCCGATCAGCGCGATCACGATGGCGACGATCGCGAGCAGGTCCCAGGAATGCTGCGCCGGGTCGAGCGAGATGCGGCGCATGCCGAACACCACCACCATCAGCGGCACCAGGACCACCGTGACGATGAGCGCATCGATGGCGAACGCCGCCGCGCGCTGCCAGAACCCGGCGTAGTCAGGCGAGCTTGACCAGCTGCTTGCCAAAATTCCCGCCCTTCAGCAGCGCGATGAAGCCCTGCGGTGC
>DATLDY010000290.1:0-8625 GCA_035525655.1 Burkholderiales bacterium | reverse complement strand
CGGCGGCCGCGGCCGTTGCGCGGGACGGCGGTGGGGTCATCCATCAGATCGGTTTGCTGGACGGTACGGTCCCCGGTCGACAGGTACACCACGAACCACTTTGGATAGCCGTATCCCTGGACGCGCATCGGGTAGGTCCAGGCCTCGCGCTGCATGCGCGGGTAGACCTCGGGCTGGTACGGCGGGCCGAGGAGGTCGTAGACCTCGCCGGCCGTCATTCCCTTCACGACTTTGAGGGTGTTTTCCTCGGTCAGGCGCTGCTCCAGGCCGACGAGATGGCCGTCGGGAGCGATGCGCGCTGCGTAGCTCGCTCGGCCGTAGGGATGCTGCGGATACCAGTAAACCGTCTCGCCCTGCTGCCCGAGCCGCTTGTCGGCGGGCTGGCCGAGCACCTGCTCGACATCGCGCAACGTGGACTGGCCGGGGACCAGGGTGTTGACCGTCGCGCACCCGGCGACGACGACGGCGAGAAAGAACCCTGCGACGCGGTTCATTCCCGCTTGGACATCATTCGCCCTTGCCGGGTTCAGCCGAGAAGTATTTCTGGAATTTCTCGGCTTCGCCCTTGTGCTCGTCCGCGTCGGCTGGGGCCGTGCCCTTGCGCGTGATGTTCGGCCACTTGATGGCGAACTCGGCGTTCATCTTGAGCCATTTCTCCGCCTTGCCGTCGGAGTCCGGGATGATCGCGTTCGGCGGGCACTCGGGCTCGCATACGCCGCAGTCGATGCATTCGTCGGGATGGATCACCAGCATGTTGTCGCCCTCGTAGAAGCAGTCCACGGGGCAGACCTCGACACAGTCCATGTACTTGCACTTGATGCAGTCTTCGGTGACGACGTAGGTCATCTTCTTTGTTGTGGGTTTCGGGGTCCGTTTTAGGGGAGCGGATTATCGCACGTAGCCATGTGGCGACCGCCTTGTACTGGTTTCCTCTACAGGTATGAACGGCATGGAATAAACCCGTTGCCGCTGAACGATGGCGAGGCGATCATAGAGGGAATGAAGCATTTCTCTAAGCCGCTCGCGCCGGTCCTGATCGCCATCGGCGCGGCCATTCTGATCCTCACGGCGGGCGCGGAAATCCTCGTCGAAGTGCGCGCCTGGCTCCAAGGCGGCGGCCCGTGGCCGCGCGAGCTCATGCTGCACGTGCTGATCGCCGGGGCGGCGCTGCTGCTCGCTTCAGCCGTGATCATGATGCGCCGCTCGACGCAGCGCCAGGAAGAAGCCGAAGCCGCCCTGCGGGAGAGCGAGGAGCGCTTGCGCCTCGTCGCGAACAACGTCCCGGCGCTGATCTCCTACGTCGACGGCGAGCAGCGCTACCAGTTCTCCAACCGCACCTACGACGACTGGTTCGGCATCCCGTACGAGCGCATGCAGGGCCGCACGCTGGCGGAGATCTTCGGCGACGAGGTCTATGGCCGCATGCGCCCCGACATCGAGCGCTGCCTCGGCGGAGCGAACGTGCAGTTCGAGCTCAATACCGGCGAAGGCTCGCAGCGCCGCACGCTGCAGGTGTCGTGCGTGCCGCACCTCGATGCAAGCACGCAGAGCGAGGGCGACGTCCTGGGCTTCTACATGCTCGCGAACGACGTCACGCAGCTCAAGCGCGCGCAGGAAGACCTGCGCTATGCGGCGCTCCAGCTGCAGCACGATGCGCGCCGGCTGGAATTCCTCGCGCACCACGACACGCTGACCGGGCTGCCGAACCGGGCCATGTTCACCGAGCGCGCGCGCGAAGCGGTGGCGCATGCGCGCCGCCACCAGAAGACGGCGGCGCTTCTGTTCATCGATCTCGACGGCTTCAAGGCCGTCAACGACACGCTCGGCCACGACATGGGCGATGCGCTGCTCAAGATCATCTCTTCGCGGCTGAAGGCATCGGTGCGCGGCGACGATTTCATCGCGCGCATCGGCGGCGACGAGTTCTGCGTCCTCCTGCAGGACATCGCCGACGCGCGCGAAGCCGCCGCCGTGGCGCAGAAGCTCCTGCACGAGCTCGGCAAGTCCTACCGCATCGGCGAGCACCAGGTGAGCTCGGGCGCGAGCATCGGCATCGCCTGCGTGCCGCAGGATGGCGACGACGTCGCCACGCTCCTCAGGCTCGCCGACCTCGCGATGTACCGCGCCAAGGAGCTCGGCCGCAACGGCTACCAGTTCTTCTCCGCGATGCTGAACGAGGACGCCGTGGCGGCGGCGGCCCTGGTCGACGAGCTGCGCCAGGGGATGACGCGGGACGAGCTGTTCCTCGTCTATCAGCCGCGCATCGACATCGCGACACGGCAGGTGGTCGGCGCCGAGGCGCTCCTGCGCTGGCGCCATCCCAGGTACGGCGTGCTCGCGCCCGAATCGTTCCTGCCCCTCGCCGACGATACCGGGCTCCTCGTCCCGATCGGCGGCTGGGTACTGCGCGAAGCATGCGCGCAGGGCCGGCGCTGGCTCGACGAAGGCATCGGGCCGCTTACCGTGGCCGTGAACGTCACGTCGCGGCAGCTGCGCGACGGCCCGCTCCTCGACCAGATCGACGCCGCCCTGAAGGAAAGCGCCCTGCCGCCGCAATCGCTGCTCCTCGAGATCCCCGAGACGGTGGTGCGGCAGGTGCCGGAGTCGATGGAAGCGACCCTCAGGGCCATCACCGAGCGCGGCGTGCGACTGGGGGTGGACGATTTCGGTACCGGGTACGCATCCCTGCCCACCCTGCAGCGCCTGCACGCAAGCTCGGTGTGCATCGACCGCAAGCTCCTCTCCGGCGTGCCGCAGGACACCGAGCGGGCAGGCCTCGCGCGCGCCCTCATCGCCCTCGCCCGGGGGATGAATTTCGAGGTGGTCGCCAAGGGCGTCGAATCGCCTGCGCAGCGCGAATTCCTCTCCGAATCGGGCTGCCGCGTGTGCCAGGGATCGCTCTTCGCGCTGGCCAATTCGGCAGACGTTGTGGCGCCCATGCTACGGGCGCGGCTAGCGGCATAAGACCGATCGGTCTATGCCGGCGCCCGGGGGCGCCCGGGCAAGGCCAAAAATTCTGTGTCAGGATCGGGGGCGTGAAGCCTGCGATCGCGATTCTTGTTGGTTGCCTCGTGGCCCTGCCGGTTTTCGGCAAGGGCAACACTTCGCATTTCATCGACAAGCTGTCCTGCGACTCGGGCCCCTACGGCCTCAAGCTGCCGAAGACCTATGCGGAGCTGCGCAAGCTCGGCCCGCTGAAGAACGAGCGCCTGATCCGCGACCAGGACTTGGGCGCCTATCGCGCGCGCTACCGCGAGCTGGTGTTCAACGGCCTGCGCCTGGGCGTCATCACGTATAGCGACGAGCCCGAGCGCTACCAGATCACCTCGGCCGAGATCCGCAGCTCGCAGTGGAAGATCGCCGGGCCGTTTCGCCATGGCCAGGCGCTGCCGGCAGTGATCGGCGACGTAGCGACGAAGACACTCAAGAGCACCGCCACCGTCGAGTTCAGCGGCGACGAAGACACGGTTCGCGTGCAGCTCGTCGGCCGCCGCGTCGCGGCCCTCACCTACCTCTGCGTCCCCGACTAGTGTCATACGAAGTCGAGCGCCGCGCCGAGCACGCGGCCCGCCCCGGCTTCCGCATCACCGAGCTGCAGCTGTCCGCCAAGCAGAAGGTGCCTTGGCACTATCACAACAAGGTTGCCGACACCTTCTATGTGCTCGAAGGCGACCTGCGCATCTTCCTGCAGGACCCGAAGCAGGAAGTCAGGCTGAAGCCCGGCGAGACATTTACCGCGGTCGCCCGACGCCCGCATCTCGTCACCAACGGCGGCACTCGGCCCGTGACCTTCCTCGTGCTGCAGGGCCTGGGCGAATATGACTTCGTCCCGCTCCTGGAGGAGCGCGCATAGTCCCCGACGGGTTCAAGCCGCTCGAGCGGCTGAGCCCGGTGATCGAGATGATCGGCCCGATCTATGCGCGCGGCACGGGCGCAGAGTTCACGCTCGGCCTGCGCGCACAGCCGAAGCATTGCAACATGCGCGGCACCGTGCACGGCGGCATCCTCGCCACGCTCGCCGACATCACCATCGGCTACTCGCTCGCGTTTTCCACGCAACCGCCGACGGCCGCGGTGACGACCAGCCTGACCCTCGACTTCCTTTCCAGCGCGCAGTCGGGCGACTGGCTGGAAGCGGCCGTCGAGTTCCACAAGCTCGGCAGCCGCGTCGCCTTCGGCAACTGCTACATCACGCGCGGCGCGGAACGGATCGTGCGCGCCAGCGCCGTGTTCCTCGTCACCGGGTCCCTACGCTAATCGTCCTGTGGCCCTATGTGCTCGCCGCGCTGGCGGTCGCGCTGTGGCTGCTCGTCCTTCGGAAACGCATCGACCGCAAGCTGCAGTACGTCGTCGTCGCGCTGGCGGCTTGCACGCTGGCCAACCTCGCGATCGACGAGGTTTGCGCGTACCTCATTCCCCTGGACATCGCCGGCACACCGCCGCCGGACATCCGCAACGTGCGCCTGCGCCTCTTGATTACCGCGGCCGTGCAGGCCCCCGTTTCCCTCTTGCTTGCCTACTACATAGGCGCACGGACGAGAAAAGGGGTCAGAGCAATTTTCCTGTAACACCTACGCTCGTTAGTAGTTACAGGAAAATTGCTCTGACCCCTTTTCTGAATTAACTTCGGGCCATGAAATTCGGCCTGTTCTACCTCCCGACATACCTGCCCGCGGTGCGCGACGCGGGAACGCATTTCGACAACATCGCCGAGCAGGTGCTCTATGCCGACGAGATCGGCATCGACTACTGCTGGATGGTCGAGCACCACTTCGTGAGGCACGGCGGCCTTTGCGCGGGAAGCTTTGCGCTTCTCTCCTATCTCGCGGGCCGCACCAAGCGCATTCGCCTGGGCGTGGGCGCCGCGGTGCTGCCGCTCAACGATCCGGTCCGCGTCGCCGAGCTCGGCGCGACGCTCGACCAGGTGTCGAAGGGGCGCTTCGACCTCGGCATCGGCCGCGGATTCATCAAGCACGAGTTCGAGGCGTTCGGCGTCGAGATGCGCGACAGCCGCGAGCGCCTCGAGGAAGGCATCGACATCATCAAGCGCGCCTGGACGCAGTCGACGGTGGACTACGAGCCGCGCTTCCGCCCGAAGATGGAAGCGCTGCCGGTCCTGCCGCCGCCGCGGCAGAAGCCGCATCCGCCGGTCTGGGTGGCGTGCTTCCTCACGCAGGAAAGCTTCGAGTGGACGGCGAAAGAGGGCTACAACCTCCTGTACGTCGCCTACCACGTCGATCCGTCGGTCGCGAAGGAGCGCATCGGCTGGTACCTGAACGCCCTGCCGAAATTCGGCCGCTCGGCCAAGGACCACCAGGTGATGTGCTGCTACCACGCGCATTTCATCGCGCATTTAACCGACGAGGACGATGTGGCGAAGCTGCGCTCCGTCGTCGAGCAGCCGATGGCCGAATACTCCGCCGCCGGGGCCGAAGCCGCGAAGAAGCCGCCGGATCCCGTCGCGTACAAGGGCTATACCGCGCGCGAGGATTACCACAAGCAGCAGTCGGGCTTCGACCTCTACTACCCCGGCCGCGTGCTGATGGGCGGGCCGAAGCAGGCGCTCGACCGCCTGAAGGAGATGCGCGATGCCGGCATCACCCAGGTCAGCATGATCGTGGACTTCGGCTCGCTATCGCAGAAGGAGATCATGCGCTCGATGCAGGTGTTCGCGCACGAGGTGCTGCCGAAGGCGAAGGACCTCTAGTCGGCCTTGGCGCCGACGCGCTGGATCACTTCAGCGTTGGTCTTCAGCTCGGCGCGAATCTTCGCCGCGATCTCCGGCGGATTCGCCTGGTAGGTCTCGAAGCCGAGCGCCTCGGTGCGCCTGCGCATCTCGGGGTTGCCGAGCGCGCGCTGCACGTCGGCGCCGATCTTGCGCACGAGCTCCGGCGCCATGCCGCGCGGCCCGAGGAGCACGAGCCACGCCTCGACCTCGAAGTTCTTCGGCCCGCCGGCTTCTTCCACCGTCGGCACGTCTGGATGGCTCGCGAGGCGTTTCGGCGACGCAACAGCAATGAGCTTCACGCGTCCCGCCTTCACCATCGGCGCGGTTGACGAAGCGGTAGCCACTGCCCAGGTGACGTCGCCATTGGCGATGGAGGTGAAGATCTGCAGCGTGTCCTTGAACGGCACGTGGATCATGTGCGTGCCGGTGGCGTGCTCGAAAATCGCGCTGCCGAGGTGCGACGGGCTGCCGACATACGGCGTGCCGTAGGTGAGCTTGCCGGGATTCGCCTTCGCGCCCGCGATCAGCTCCTTCACCGACTGGTACGGCCCGTCGCTCTTCACGGCGACGAAAAAATACGTGCGATAGAGGCCGGAGATGGGCGTCAGATCCGTTTCGGGGTCGTACGGCACGTTCTTGAACAGCGCCGGGTTGATGGTCAGGTGCGAGTTCGCCAGCACCAGCAGCTCGTGGCCGTCGGGCGGCGCCTTTTTCACCTGCTCGACGGCGATGAAGCCGTTGCCGCCCGGCTTGGCCTCCACGATCACGCCCTGGCCCCATTCCTTCTGCAGCACCTCGGCGAGCGCGCGCACATAGAGATCGGGCCCGATGCCGGTGGAGTACGGTGTCACCAGCTTCACCGGCCGCGACGGGAACGTTTGCGCCAGCGTCAGCGCAGGTGCCAGCAGGAGGCAGAGGAGCCAGCGCATCAGTCGATCGTCGCGCCCGTGCGGCGGACGAGGTCCGCGTACTTCGACGTGTCGGCGCGGATCAGATCGCCGAGCGCCTGCGGGCTCGAAGGCAGCGGCGTGAAGCCGAAGGTGCCCATGCGCTCGCGCACGTCGGCTTCGCCCAGCACGCGATTGACCTCGCGATTGATCGCGGCGACCGTGCCGGCGGGCGTCGCCTTCGGCACCAGCCAAGCGACCCAGGCATTCACCTCGTAGTCGGCGGGCCCGCCCGATTCCTGCACCGTCGGCACGTCGGGCGCGGCGGCGAGGCGGGACTTGGCGGCGACGCCGATGAACTTCACCTTGCCGGCGCGCACCAGCGGACCGGCCGTCGCGAGCGTGGTGAGGGTCCAACCGACATCACCGTTCGCCACGGCGGCGGTCATCTGCGAGGTTTCCTTGAACGGCACATGGACCATCTGCGTGCCGGTGCGCAGCTCGAGGAGCGCGCTGCCGAGGTGCGAGGGGCTGCCGACGAAAGGCGTGCCGTAGCTGATCCGGCCGGGCTGCTTCTTAGCGGCATCGAGCATCTGCCCCACCGTTGCGTATGGGCCATTCGCGGCCACCGCGATGAGGAAATCGGTGCGGTAGATGAGCGCGGCCGGCGCGAAGTCCTTGTCGACGTCGTAGGGAAGGCGCTTGAAGAGCGATGGATTCACCGCGACGTGGCCGCTATCGACCATCACGATCTCGTGTCCGTCGGGCGCGCCCCGCTTGACTGCCTCAATGGCGATGAAGCCGTTGCCGCCGGGCCGCGCCTCCACGAGAACCTGCTGGCCCCAGCTCTTCGCCATCTTCTCGGCGAGCAGGCGCGCCACGGTGTCGGGGCCGGCGCCCGTCGGGTACGGCGAGATGATGCGCACCGTCTTCGTCGGGAACGCTTGCGCCGCTAGCTGTGTGGGCGCGAGCGCGAGCGCGAGGATGATTGTTCTGATCATGTGTCAACCTTTCTGCACGAATTCGGTCGGCGTGCCGATGAGGCACTCCGCCTTGTTGGGACGCACGACCATGAAGTCCGACAGCATCGTGCCGACGTCCGGCTTCCAGCGCGAGTCGTGCAGGTCGACGTTGTTGCCGAAGCACATGCCTTCTTCCAGCACCATCTCCATGATGCGGTGGCCGTTGAGCGTGTTGCTGCCGTAGCCCTCGGCATATACGACAGTCGGAAACTCCGGCGACGCGGTGCCCATGGCGTGGAAGCCGAGCTCGACCCAGTCGAGGCCGGCCTTTGCTGCGGGCTTGCGGATGATCTCCAGGGCTTCGCGGATCGTCTTGCCGGCGACCAGGGCGCCTTTGCTCGCCTCGAGGCATTCGACCGACACGTTCCAGATGTTGAGCAGCTCCTTGGGCGCGCGCTTGCCGAGGTAGACCGAGAACTCGGTGTGGCAGCGGTAGCCGCCGTACTTGGTGTGCCACTCGGTGACGATCAGGTCGCCTTCGGCGAGCGGGCGCATCGTCGGGGCGATCGGCTGCTCCGAGCCGTGCAGCATGTGCCAGAGCTCGTTCTTCGGATGCTCGACCGGCCCTGAGGTGAAGAGGTTGAAGATGTTCGGCTCGCCGCCGTTGGCGATCTGCGTGCGGATCATCTCCGCATAGACCGCGGCTTCGGGGATGCCGGGGCGCGCGGACTCGATCATCGCGTCGACTACCTTGCGCGCGATCTTGCCGGCGCCGCGCAGGATCTCGATCTCCTCCTCGCTCTTCACCATGCGCATGTCCTGCAGGATGTGGCTCGAGTCGACGAACTCGGCCTGCGGCAGGAGCTTCTGCAGCATCAGCACGTCCGCGTGCAGCAGGGTCGGCGTGGTCTGGATGGTCGAGGAGAAGCCGATGAGGCCGAGCTTGGATTTATCCAGGCCCCGCGCGCGCACTTCGTCGGCCACCGCCGCCATGCCGCCGCGCGTGCGGAAGTCGGTGATCCACGTGTTGATCGAGAGGTACGGATTC
>DATLDY010000289.1:0-5825 GCA_035525655.1 Burkholderiales bacterium | reverse complement strand
GCCAGCGGCCGGCCATGCGCCACATCGCAGAATGGGCAGCGGCGCGTGCAGATGTCGCCGAGGATCATGAAGGTCGCGGTGCCCTTGCCGAAGCACTCGGCGATGTTGGGACACGAGGCCTCCTCGCAGACCGTGTGCAGCTTCTGGCGCCGCAGGATGTCCTTGATCTCGTCAAAACGCGAATTCGAGCTCGGTGCGCGCACGCGGATCCAGGCGGGTTTCGGCAGCGGCGTGCCGCGCGGGACGATGCGGATCGTCTTCGCCTGGCCCTTTTCCTTTACGCCGGCTTCACGCATCTAATAGGTGGGTCACGTTCTTGACCAGGCGTTCGCCCATCTCGGCCGGCGTCCCGCCGATGCCAAGATCGCGCGTCTGGGTGACCTTGAGTCCCGGGTAGCCGCACGGGTCGATGGCGGAAAAAGGCGAGAGGTCCATGTCTACGTTGAGCGCGAGCCCATGGTACGCCCGGCCCCGCGCCACCCGGATGCCGAGCGCCGCCACCTTGGCGCCATCGACGTAGACCCCGGGCGCACCTTCGCGGCGTTCGGCGTCGGGGCCGATGAGGTCGATCACCGTCTGCTCGAGCAGGCGCACGAACGGTTTCACCTTCAGCCCGCGGCGCGCAAGATCGACCAGGGTGTAGAGCACGACCTGCCCCGGCCCGTGATAGGTGATCTCGCCGCCGCGATCGGCGGCCACGACCGGGATGCCGTTCGCGACGACGACTGGCGCAGCCCCCTGGCCGAGCGTGTACACCGGCGGATGCTCGAGCAGCCACAGCTGGTCCGCGGTGCCCTCATTGCGCTCCAGGGTGAAGCGGCGCATGGCCTGCAGCGTCGGCGTGTATTCAACGCGGCCAAGCCGCTTGATGACGATCTCGTCGACGATCGTCACAGCACCATCACCACGCCGGGGTGGTCGCACAGCTCCTGGTACAAGGCGTCGAGCTGCTCTCGTGACGTGGCACGCACGACGCAGGTGACACTGAGGTAGCGGCCCTGCCGGCTCGGGCGCATCGCGACGGTGGATGGATCGAAGTCCGGCGCGTGCTTGACGACGATATCGGTAACCGCCTGGGCGAAGCCGGGCTGCTTGCGGCCCATGACCTTGATCGGAAAATCGCAGGGAAATGCGAGCGGCGAACTGTCGGCGACCACAGGCATCAGGCGCAGCCCCTCAGGCGGACACAGGCTCCCGCCGGCCGGCGCGCATCACCTTCAGCTTGAAGTCCTGGTAGAGCCGGTGCATGCGCCGGAAGAGGGCGCCCGGACGTCCATCGCCGATCGGCCGCCCATCGAGCTCGACCACGGCGAGGACTTCCTTCGAGGAAGACGTGACCCAAAGCTCGTCCGCGCCGCGCACCTCGGCTTCGGTGATCGAGCGGAACTCGAGGGGGATTGAATTGGCGCGCGCCAGCTCGACCACGACATCGTAGGTGATGCCGGGAAGGATGAGCTCGTTCTTGGGCGGCGAGAGGATCGCGCCGGCCTTCACCACGAACACGTTGGACGACGACGCCTCGGTGAGCTTGCCGTCGCGGAACAGGATGGTTTCCACCGCTTCGGCCTCCGCCGAGAGCTGGCGCAGCAGCACATTTCCGATGAGCGAGATCGACTTGATGTCGCAGCGCAGCCAGCGGTTGTCGCTCGCCGTAATGGCCGAGGCACCCTTCTCCACCAGCGCCGCCGGCGGCGGCACGAGCGGGTTCGACATCATGAACACGGTCGGCTCGGCGTTCTTCGGGAAGGCGTGGTCGCGCTTCGCCACGCCGCGCGTGACCTGGAAGTACACGGCCTGGTCCTCGAACGACTGGCGCTCGACGATCCCGGCGATAAACCCGCGCCATTGCTCGCGCGTGTACGGATTGCGAATGCCCACCGCAGCCAGGCTGCGCTCCAGCCGCACGAGATGCTCCTCCAGGCGGAAGGGCACCTTGGAATACACCGGCACCACCTCGTAGACGCCGTCGCCGAAAACGAAGCCACGGTCGAGGACGGAAACCTTTGCCTCGGTGATCGGCAGGAACTCGCCGTTCAGGAAAACCAACGCTATTTGATCCACAACCTCAGTGTATCCCAGGCCCGTCCGAGAAGGCCTGCAGGTCCGACAGATTCCAGAACGACGAGCGGATATTCGGCAAAGGGCTTGCCGTCCAGCGCGACCCGCAGCGTGCCGACGCGCTGGCCCTGGTTCAGAGGAGCGAGTAATGGCTGTTGCGAGACCAGCTCGGCTTTCAGCTTGTCGCTTTCACCCTTGGGGACCGTAACGTACAGGTCGCCTTTGACGCCGACCTTGACCGAGCGCTGGGAGCCTTTCCAGACGTCGAGCGAGCGCACCGCATCGCCGCTGGCAAAAAGCTTCACCGCTTCGAAGTACTGGAAGCCCCAGTTGAGGAGCTTCTGCGATTCCTGTGCGCGCCCCGCCTCGGAGGTCGCGCCCAGCAGCACCGACAGCAGGCGGCGGCCGCTGCGGCGCGAGGACGCGATGAGGCAGTACCCCGCCCCTTCCGTGTGGCCCGTCTTCACGCCGTCGACCGTGGAGTCGAGCCACAGCAGCCGGTTGCCATTGGGCTGCGTGATGTTGTTGTAGCGGTATTCCTTCTGCGAGTAGTACTGCGCGTATTCGTTCGGGAAATCGCGGATCAGCGCGGTGGACAGCGCGTACAGGTCGCGCGCGGTGCTGTAGTGCTGCGCGTCCGGCAGCCCCGAAGCGTTCATGAAATGCGAGGCCTTCATCCCGAGGCGCTCGGCCTCGCGATTCATGAGCTGCGCGAACGCCTGCTCCGTGCCGGCGATCGATTCGGCGAGCGCGATGCACGCGTCGTTGCCCGATTGCACCACCATGCCGCGGATCAGCTCATCGACCGTAACCGGCTTTCGCGGCTCGATGAACATGCGCGAGCCCGCGGCACGCCAGGCGCGCGGCGACACCGGAACGGCCTGCGTGACACTCAGCTTTTTGTCGCGCAGCGCGGCGAAAACGATATAGGCGGTCATCAGCTTCGTGAGCGATGCCGGCTCGAAGCGCTCGTCTGCCTTGTGCGACGTGAGGACTTGCCCGCTCGTGAGATCGCCGACGATCCACGCCTTGCCGATGATCGACGGCGGCGGCGGCGCAGCGGCAAAGGCGGCGCTGCACAGGAAAAGCCCAACGCAAAGGACGCGGATTATAGGCGCTCGGTATTGTCGCGAGCGGCGGCACGGGCGCCGGGCACGATGCTTTGCACCTCGACCTCGCCGCTGCCCGAATCCAGAAGTCCCAGACGGTACGCCGCGGCATACGACAGATCGATCACGCGGCCGCCGTGGAACGGCCCGCGGTCGTTGATCCGCACGACGACCTGTCGCCCGCTCTTCACGTGCGTCACGCGCGCATAGCTCGGGATCGGCAGGATCGGGTGCGCGGCCGTCATGCCGTACATGTCGTAGATCTCGCCGCTCGCGGTCTTCTGGCCGTGGAAGCGCTTGCCATACCAGCTCGCGACGCCGCGCTGCTTGAAGGGCTGCAGCGACGAGAGCGGCACGTACTTCTTCCCGAACACTTCGTAGGGCCGGTTGGCGAACTTGTGCAACGGCTCGGCGCGGGGCTTGGCATCCGGCAGCGAAGCGAGGTTGCCCGGCGGACGCGCCTCCGGGCCGTCGTCCTTGTAATAGGCGCCCTTTTTCGACGCCGAGCTGCAGGCTGCGAGCGCGATCAAGGCGATCGCCGCGAGCTTCCTCATGCCTCGTACACCACGTTGCCCGCTACCAGGGTGTAGCGCACGCGCCCGGCGAGCTCGTAACCGATGAAAGGCGTATTCTTGCCCTGGCTTTTCAGCTTGTCCGCAGCGATGCGCAGCGTCGCCGCCGGGTCGAAGATCGCGATATCGGCGGGCGCACCCGCCATGAGGCGGCCCTGTGCCACGCCCAGGATGCGCGCCGGGTCGGAGGTGATGCGCGCGAGCGATTTGGCAAGCGGCAGCCTTCGCTCTTCACCCCACTTGAGGGTGAGCGGCAGCAGGAGCTCGAGTCCGGTGGCGCCGGGCTCCGCTTCGGCAAAGGGCAGATGCTTGCCGTCGTCGTCGACTGGCGTGTGATCCGAGCACGCGCAATCGAGCGTGCCGTCCTCCAACCCGCGCGCGAGCGCGTCGCGGTCGCGCTGGCTGCGAAGCGGCGGCTCGAGGCGGCAGTTGGAATCGAAGTAGCCCAGATCGCGGTCGCAAAGGTGCAGGTGATGGATGCCGACATCGCAAGTGACCGGCAGGCCATCGCGCTTAGCGGCGCGCATCTGGTCGAGCGCACCGGCCGTGGAGAGCCGGCAGAAGTGCACGCGAGCGCCCGTCGAGCGCACGAGCTCGAGCACTATGCCGACGGCTATGGTTTCGGCAAAGGACGGGATCCCCGGCAGGCCGAGGCGTGTCGCCACTTCTCCGTCATGCGCGACGCCGCCCTTCGCGAGCGAGGCATCCTCGGCGCGCAGCCAGATCGCGAACCCGAAGGTCGCGGCGTACTGGAGGGCGCGCCACAGGACCTGGGTGTCGGCGAGAGGGGCATTGGCCTGCGAAAACGCGACGCAACCGGCCTCGGTAAGCTGCGCCATCTCGGTGAGTCGCTCGCCTTCCAGCTTCACCGTCAGGGCGCCGATCGGATAGACGCGCGCGCGCGACAACACTTTTGCACGCCGACGCAGCATGTCGACGAGCCCGGGCTCGTCGAGCGGCGGATCAGTATCGGGCGGACATGCGATGCTCGTCACCCCGCCGGCGACCGCCGCATCCATCTCCGATTCGAGCGTTGCGCGGTACTCGAGGCCCGGCTCGCGCAGCCGTGCCGCGATGTCGATGAAGCCGGGCGCGACCACCAAACCCTTGGCGTCGATCACGCGGTCGGCCTTGCCGCCCTCCTCGGCGATTTTTCCATCGACCAGGTGAAGATCGCCGATGCCGTCCCGGCCGGTGGCGGGGTCGACGATGCGTCCGTTGCGGATGGCGACGCGCATCAGTTTCCCGCCACGATGCTCATCACGGCCATGCGCACCGCTATGCCGAAGGTCACCTGCGGCAGGATCACCGAGTGCGGCCCGTCGGCCACCGACGAGTCGATCTCCACGCCGCGATTCATGGGGCCCGGATGCATGACGATGGCATCGGGCCGCGCAAGCCCGAGCTTTTCGAGCGTCAGCCCATAGTGCTTGAAGTACTCCTGGGCGGAAGGCAGCAGCGCGCCTTTCATGCGCTCGCTCTGCAGGCGCAGCATGACCACGACATCCACATCGCGCAGTCCCTGGCGCATATCGTGGAACACCTTGACCCCGAGCGCCTCGACACCCACCGGCAGCAGCGTCTGCGGCGCGATCACGCGGACCTCCGGCGCGCCGAGCGTAGTGAGGCCGTGGATCAGCGAGCGCGCGACCCGCGAGTGCAGCACGTCGCCGATGATGGCCACGCGCAGGCTGGTGAATTCCTTCTTGTAGTGCCGGATGGTGAAGAGATCGAGCAGCCCCTGCGTCGGGTGCGCATGCCGCCCGTCGCCGGCATTCACCACATGCTCGTGCGGCTTGACGTTGCGCGCGATGAGGAAGGGCGCCCCCGAGGACGCGTGCCGGACCACGAACACGTCCGCCTGCATCGCCGAGAGGTTGGCCACCGTGTCGAGCAGCGATTCGCCCTTGCTCTGCGACGACACCGCGATGTTCAGGTTGATCACGTCCGCCGAGAGGCGCTTGGCGGCGATCTCGAAAGTCGTGCGCGTGCGCGTGGACGGCTCGAAGAAAAGGTTGAAGACGCTCTTGCCTCGAAGAAGCGGCACCTTCTTTACTTCCCGCTCGGTGACGCCGACGAACGACTC
>DATLDY010000278.1:0-8183 GCA_035525655.1 Burkholderiales bacterium | reverse complement strand
TCCAGGTCCGGCACTTCCGCGAGGCGCATGAAGCCGTCGCCGAACTGCACCGGCACGTGCCCGTTCCCGAGCAGGTAGGCGATCTTCGCCAAGGCCGCGCCTTCTACGTGCAGCAGCTTCTCCGGCTGCGCGATCACCTCGATCACGCGCCCGTCGGATGCGGTGAC
Source organism: Burkholderiales bacterium (assembly GCA_035525655.1). Classification (GTDB taxonomy): domain Bacteria; phylum Pseudomonadota; class Gammaproteobacteria; order Burkholderiales; family SG8-39; genus SCGC-AG-212-J23. Next base: position 8,016 of record DATLDY010000278.1, on the reverse strand, counting down.
GAGATCGCCGCCGCGCAGCACCTCGCCGGCCGGCAGCTTGAGCGCCACCTCCTCGCCCGACTCGAGCTTCACCACCTGCTTCCCATTGCGCCGTGCCTCGAAGGGCAGCGCGAGCTGCCCCTTGATGTCGAGCTTGTAGGCGCCCTTGCGTATCTTCAGCTTCGCCGTGACTTCGATCATCCGGCGATTCTAGTTCAGCATCTCTATTTCACCTCGCGGAACAGGCGCCCCCAGCCTTCGACGCGCGACGGATGCACTCCCGCGGAGCGCAACGACGCCCAAACCGCCGTGGCAATGCTGTCGTAGAGCGGGATTCCGGTCTCGCGCTCGAGCGCTCCGGCGAGGGAAGCGCCGTCCATATTGGTGCACAGGACGATGATCGCATCAGGCCTGGCTGCGGCGACCTCGCGAGCCATGGAGACGATGGCGTCGCGCGCAATCTCCGAGAAGTCGAAATTCACCTTGATGCCGCAGTGCCGCTCGGCAATCAGCTCGAAGCCGTCGCGCGCGAAGTTGTGCCGGATCGCGTCGACCACGTCGCCGGTGTAAGGCGAGACCATGCCGAAACGGCGCACGCCGCTCGCGCGGAAGATCTCGTGTATGGCAAGGACCGACGAGCAGGCGCGGATGCCGGTGCGCGCTTCGATCGCGCCGCACAGCTCCCGGTCGCGCTCGAAGCCGAGCCAGGAGGAGGAAGTGCCGTTCCAGCAGATCGACCGGCATTTCGCATCGGCCAGGAGATCCGCCGCCGCCAGCATCGACTCGAGCTGGAAATGGTCGATCGAGTGCTGCTCCAGGCTGATTTCAGTGACGCGGAAGCGCGAGAAATGCGCCGTCACTTCCGGCAGGCCTTCGAGCATGCGCGCCGTCACGGGCTCGAGAACGGTGTTCGATGAGGGCGTAAGCATGCCCAGGAAAATGCGCTCACTCATGCCGTCAGGATAGCGCGGGCTTTAGTAACATCGCGGCGTGAGATTGAAAGGCAAGAGCGCGCTCGTCACCGGCGGCAACACCGGCATCGGGCGGGCGATCGCGCTCGCGTACGCGCGGGAAGGCGCCGATGTGGCGATCGCCTGGATCGACCGCGAAGCCGAAGCAAAGACGCTCGAGAAGGAAATTTCCGCCCTGGGGAGAAAAGCGCTCGGCATCCGCTGCGATGTGACGAAGGAGGCCGACGTCGTCGCCTGCGTAAAGCAGACGGTTTCCACGCTCGGCAAGCTGGACATCCTGGTGTCCAACGCCGGCATCCAGCGCCCGCAGCCCATTACCGAGATGAGCCTCGAAGACTGGGACCGCATGATGTCCGTGCACCTGCGCGGTGCGTTCCTCGTGTCGCGCGAAGCGGCGAAGCACATGATGCCGCGCAGGACGGGCTGGATGATCTTTACCTGCTCGCAGCTCGGTTACATCGGGCGCGAGCGCTACACGGCGTACTCGGCCGCCAAGGCGGGGCTCATCGTATTCATGCGCTCTCTCGCCAAGGAGCTCGCGCCGCACGGCATCCTCGTGAACGGCGTGTCGCCCGGCCTCGTCGATACCGGCTTCGACCCCCTGTCCGAAGAAGTGAAGCGCGCGCACGCGGCTTCGCTTCCTTTGAAAAGATTGGGAACCCCGGAAGACATGACGTCGGGCTATGTATTTCTCGCATCGAACGAGGCGCGCTACTACTGCGGGCAGCTTCTGCACCCGAATGGTGGCGAGATCATGCCGTAACAATCACCAAGGAGATCCAGATGAGAAACACATTGGCAGCACTCGCCATCCTGTGCGTGGCAACCGCCGCGCACGCCCAGACTAAATGGCGCTTGGCCGGCAACTTCGCCACCGAGCATTCCTCGAGCGTGGCGATGAACCAGTTCCGTGACGAGATCGCCAAGGCGAGCGGCGGGCAGTTCACCGTCGATGTGTTCCCCGCGATGCAGCTCGGCGGCGCGGCGGAGAACGTGCAGAACGTACGCGCCGGCACCTTGCAGATGATCTGGGTCGGCATGGCATTTCTGTCGCGCACCGTGCCGGAGCTCGAAGCGATCTCGCTGCCCTTTCAGTTCGAGTCCCGCGACCAGGCATTCCGCGTGGTCGACGGGCCGGTGGGCAAGCTGCTCGACGCCAAGTTCGCCGACAAGGGCCTGACCGACCTCGGCTTCATGGAGCTCGGCGGACGCCACGTCACCAACTCCAAGCGGCCGATCAAGAGCGTCGAGGACCTGAAGGGCCTCAAGATCCGCATGCAGCCGAACGAGACGCACCTCGCTACCTTCCGCGCGCTCGGCGCGAATCCGGTGGCCATGGACATCAAGGAGCTTTACTCGGCGCTGCAGCAGGGCGTGGTCGACGGCCAGGAGAATCCGTTTTCCGTGATCAGCGCCAGCCGCTACTTCGAGGTGCAGAAGTTCGTCTCCAACACCGCGCATTTCTTCGACTTCATCAACGTCGTCGCCAACCGCAAGGCCTTCGAGGCGCTGCCGGCCGCGCAGCAGAAGATGCTGCGCGACAGCATGGCTAAAGCCGTGGCGTGGCAGCGCTCGCGCGCGGCAGCCGAGGAAACCGAGTCGATCGCCGAGATCAAGAAGCGCGGCATGGTGTTCGACGAGGTGTCGCCGCAATTCCGCGAGCAGATGCGCAAGGGCTCGGCGGGCATCGTCGAAGACGTGAAGAAGCGCGTCGGCGCGGACTTCGTCAACCGCGTGATCGCCGAGACCGCCAAGAAGTAGCGCTTTGAGAGCGATCTACTCCCGCGTCCTCGACGCGGTGGATCGGCTCGCGCGCTGGCTGATCATCGCGGCGAGCGCGCTGATGATCGGCATCGTGACGCTGCAGGTGGTGCTGCGCTACGGATTCAACGCATCGATCGACTGGTCCGAGGAGATCTCGCGCCTGCTCTTCGTGTGGTGCATGTTCCTCGCCATTCCGCTGGGCATCCGCGAAGGCGCGCATGTCGGCATCGAGCTCCTCCTCGCCCACATGCCGGCGCCTTTGCGCAGCGCGCTCGCCAAGGGCTGCGCCGTCGGCGGGGCGGCGCTGATGGTGGTGGTGTTCTGGCAGGCGCTGAAGGTCGCCGAGCTGACCTGGGACGAGATGATGCAGTCGGTCAACGCGAGCACCAACTGGTTCATCGTGCCGGTCGCGCTCGCCGCGGCGCATAGCTTCTTTCACTTCATCCAGCTCCTCTGGCGAGAGCCGGTGCGCACTATCCAGGCTATCGAATGAGCTGGTGGGTCATGGCCTTCTTCCTTGCGGCGGGCCTGCTTGGCATGCCGCTCGCCTTTGCGCTGGGCGCGGCGGCCATCGGCGGGCTGTGGATGTCGAACGTCGACTTCAACATGCTGCCGCAGCGCATGATGGCGGCGGTCAACTCGTTCCCGCTGATGGCGATTCCGCTGTTCATGGTGGCGGGCGAGCTGATGATCAAGGGCGGCATCATGGAGCAGATGGTCGCCTTCTCGAACGCGCTGGTCGGGCGCGTGCGCGGCGGCCTTGCGCAGGTGGCGATGCTGGCCGGCGCCATCCTCTCGCTCGTGTCCGGCACCGCCGTGTCGGACGCGGCAGCGCTCTCCTCCACGCTCGGGCCCGAGCTGAAGAAGAAGTACGGCCTGGGCTTCTCCACCGCGGTGATCGCGGCTTCTGCCAACCTCGGGCCGATCATCCCGCCTTCGGCCGCGATGATCGTGTACGCCTACCTCGCGGGCTCGACGGTATCGATCGCGGCGCTTTTCGTCGCCGCCGCGATCCCGAGCGTGATCATCACCGCGGTGTTCATGTTCCAGTGCTGGTGGATCGCGAAGAAGCGCGATTTCCCGCTCGAAGGCGAGCCGTTCTCCTTCGGCCGCCTGGCGCGCGAGACCTGGCGTGCTTCGCTTTCCCTCGCCATGCCGATCGTGTGCCTAGGCGGCATCATCGGCGGGGTCTTCACCGCCACCGAAGGCGCCGCGATCGCCGTGGTGCTTGCGCTGCCGATCGGCTTCTTCGTCACGCGCAAGCTCAAGCTGTCGCACCTGCCGGACATCCTCTATCGCTCGGCGCTCATGTCGGGCGTGGTCGCGGCGCTCATCGCCTTCGCATCGACGGTGACCTTCCTGCTGACCGTCGACCTGCTGCCCCAGCAGCTCGCGGCGTGGATGAAGTCCATCACCACCGATCCGACCATGTTCCTGCTTCTGGTGGCGGTGATGCTGCTGATCGTCGGCATGTTCCTCGAGTCGAACGCCGCCTACATCATGCTGGTGCCCCTCTTCCACCCGATCGCCATCGCCTACGGCATCGACCCGACGCTGTTCGCTTTCCTTTTCGTGCTGAACCTGATCATCGGCATGATGACGCCGCCGGTCGGGGTGGTGCTGTTCGTCATCCAGGGCATGACCGGCATCAAGATGGGCGAGCTCGTGCGCCATTGCATGCCGTTCATCGTTTCGCAGTACGCGCTGCTGCTGGCGTGCATCTTCTTTCCCGCGCTGGTCACGTGGCTGCCGCGCCTGATGGGGTACAGATGAGACATGAAGAAGCGATGGACCTCGCGCTCGCCGCCGCGGCCGAGGCGATGGGACGCGGCGACTGGCCGACCGGCTCGGTGATCGTGCTGGGCGACAAGGTCGTAGCCAGCGGCCAGAACCGCCAGAACACGCTGAACGACATCACGGTGCATGCGGAGACCGACGCTTTGCGCAATGCGTTTGCGTCGCTGAAGAGGACCAGCCTGGAAGGCGCGACCCTCTATACGAGCATGGAGCCTTGCCCGATGTGCGCGGAGGCGATGCGCATGGCGAAGGTGTCCCGCCTCGTGCTCGGCCTGCGTCATGCCGATTTGAAGCGCACGGATCTGGGCACCTACTCGATCGAAGCGTACTGCCGCATGCTCGACTGGCCGCTCGACATCGTCAACGGCGTGCGCCATGCCGAGTGCCTGGCGCTGCGCAAGCGCTGGGGCAAGGACAAGGTGAAGCCGTGAAGCTGCTGGTGATGAATCCGAACATCACCGAAAGCGTCACGCGCCTCATTGGCGAGGAGTCGCGGCGCGCGGCTGCGCCGGGCACGCAGGTCACACTGCTGACGGCGCCCTTCGGCGTCGCCTATATAGAGACGGAGCTCGAGGCGCTGATCGGTGCGTATGCGTCGCTCATCGCGATCTCCGAGAACCTCGGCGACCACGACGCCATCGTGATGGCCGCGTTCGGCGATCCGGGCCTGCCGGCCATGCGCCAGGCGTTCGACCGCCCCGTGGTCGGACTCACGGAAGCGGCGCTCAACGAGGCGAACGAGCTGGGGAAGCGCTACTCCATCATCGCCATCTCGCCGCGCATCGGCGCGTGGTATCGCCGGGTCGTCGAAAGCTACGGCTACGGCGAGCGCCTCGCGAGCATCCGCGCGCTCGACGCGCCGATCCGCGATATCGCGGGCGTGCAGGACGAGCACGCAGCGCGGCTGAAGGCGCTATGCGAGGCCGCCGTCAGCGAGGACCGGGCCGAGGCGCTGATCCTCGCCGGCGCACCGCTTGCCGGCCTCGCGCGACGCGTCTCCGGGCTCCCGGTGCCGCTGGTGGACCCGATCGCCGCCGCCGTGCGCCAGGCGGAACGCGCGCCACGCAGCGCGTTCGTCGCGCCGCCCAAAAAGGCGAACGCCGGATTGCCCGAGGCGATCCGGCGCCTGCTGTCGGCTTAGTAGTACTCGACCACGCTGCCTTCCGCGTGCGCGGCCGGCGCGCCGCTAGAGCGCCAGCCGTAATGGTTGCTGTTCACCGGACTCGCCACCGCTTCGGACACCATCGAAGGCTCCACGCCTCCTTCACTGCATGCGGCGGTCCACAAAGCCAGCGTGGTGATGAAAAGCAAGCGAGTCATCGTCATCTCCTATGTCGGCGAACAACACGCTCGCCGTGTAGAGACAATCTAAAACTCCGGGCGCGATTCCGTTAGCGCCGGCTCCAGCTAATTTAGGTAGGGACTCAAGCTACGTCGCTTCGTGCAGACGTCAGGAGCTCGGACTTGAAAACCTCGAGCCTTTCGCCCGAGGCGATCCGGCGCCTGCTGTCGGCCTAGTAGTACTCGACGACGCTGCCTTCCGCCTGCGCGGCCGGCGCGCCGTTCGACCGCCAGCCGTAATCCTTGCTGTTCACCGGACTCGCCACCGCTTCCGAGACAAAGGACGTCTCGCTGCCTCCCTCGGTGCAAGCGGTCATGAAAACGGCGCTGAGCGCCAGTGCGATCCAGGTGAAGCGAGTCATGGTGGTCTCCGATATCGGCGGGCGACATGCCCACCGTGTGGAGACAATCTAGAACTCGGCCTGCCACGCCGATACGCCGCATTGCACGTCGGACAAGCGGACTATTCACGCGCGAGGATATCAAGTGCGCGAGAGGCTCGCGGCGCGCTGCTTGAAGTCCTTCGCGGCGAGGAACAGGCCGCCGTCGGCGCCGTCGATGAAGTGGAGGTGCTTGCCCGAGTAGTTGAACACCAGGCAGGTCATGTGCGCGCGATCGGTGACGTGCATCCCGTAGACGAGCTCGCGCCGCCGGTAGCGCTCTTCCAGCCAAGAGGTGAGCGCGGCGCGCTGCGCGGCGGTGCCGGCCAGGATCTGCCGGTAGGTGTCGTTGAACTTGCGCACGTCGCTGTTGCGCGCGAGCGTCTCCTTGTAGCGCGACCAGTCCGTCTCCTCCGTACGCAGGCCCAGCTTCATCAGGAACCAGCCCAGCAGCACCACGGCGCGCGTGCGCATGATGTAGCGCCAGCGCCCGAAGCGCGCCCTCTCCGCGGCGCGGAACCCGGCTTCGTTGCCGAGCCGCGCGCTGCCGAACGCCGCCGACAGCGCCGGCAGGGTGATGGGATGGCAGGCTTCGTCGCTGCCGTAGGTCTCGCGCAGCCGGGCAATGAGCTGGCGATAGATTGTCCCGGCGAGCTCCGCATCGCTGCTCACCGCCCGCACCATCAGGCTGACGGTCTCGCCATGGCGGCTCGGCACGTCCTGCCAGCGGCACTCCAGGCCTTCGTGGCTGCCGGCGCCCGCTACGCCGGCGTCAACCGCGCAGAGCCCCGCGGTCGCGGGATCTTTCATGAAGCGATCGGCCCAGCTCATGCCGCCGCCGGCGAACACCGCCTGGATGTAGTTCTCCGATACCTGGTAGCGCGCGACCAGGATGTCGAACCCCGCCTCCCTCACGCGGCTCACCGGCAGCGTGGCCACCCGCAGCTCGAGCCCGAAAGACGCCAGCGCCACCTCTCGCGTCTTCACCAATGCGGCGCGCGTGGCTTCGAGAAGCTCGGGCGGCACGCAGAACGTGCTGCCGTCGCCCTCGAACGCGAAGGGAATCTCGATATCGCCGGCCGCGTTCAGCACCGCAGTAACAGCCGCCGCGCCTACGGTGTTGACGTGCTTGTAGTCGCCGGCCTGGACGGCCGCCGTGGAATTGACCACGTCGCAGGTGGCGACGTGCCAGTCGGCCGGCAGCGGTGCGTAGCGCTCGGGCTGCGCGATGGCCGCGAACTCGGCGAGCACCGGCAGGTCGGCGTAGAACCGACTCACGCCTGCAGCGCCCTGCGCAGCCGGCCCACGCCGTCGGCCAGCTTTTCCTCGGTAGCGGCGAAGCACCAGCGCACGTAGCCCTCGCCTTCGGGCCCGAAGGCCGAGCCCGGCGCGAGCCCGAGCCCCTGGTCGCGCACCAGGCGCTTGCAAAAGGCGAGGCTATCGGTCACGCCTTCGATGCCGAAGAACGCGTACATCGTGCCGTCGGGAACGGCGACGCGCACTTTTGGAATGCGGCGCAACTCGGCGACGAGGAAGTCGCGCGCGCGCCTGAAGCGCTCCAGGCTGCGCGCGATGACCGGCTCGCCGCCGGTGACGGCGGCAATGCCGGCGCGCTGCACGAAGATGGGCGCGCACGAAGTGTTGTATTCGATCAGCTTGCCCAGATCCGCCGACAGCGCGGGCGGGACCACCAGCCAGCCCAGGCGCCAGCCGGTCATCAGCCATGACTTGGAGAACGTATTGGTGCTGATGACACGGTCATCGGCTTCCATGATGTCGAGGAA
>DATLDY010000270.1:0-4880 GCA_035525655.1 Burkholderiales bacterium | reverse complement strand
ACCCTCGCGGATCACCGCTTCGAGCACGCGGCACAGGAAGTCGAGGTCCGAGCGGCTGCCGTCCTCGGGCGAGAATTCGACGTCGGGACAGGCATTGCGCGCGTAGCGGACCGAGAGGCGCGCCTGCTCGAGCACCTGCTCGGGCGTCATGCGCAGCTTTTTCTCCATGTGCAGCGCGCTGGTGGCGATGAACGTATGCACGCGCCAGGCTTTCGCCTCCTTCAGCGCGTCGATGCCGCGCTGGATGTCCTTGTCGTTCGCGCGGCACAGGCCGCAGACCACGGAGTCGCGCACTGCGCCGGCGATGGCGCGCACCGCCTCGAAATCGCCATTCGACGAGGCCGGGAAGCCCGCCTCGATCACGTCGACGCGCATGCGCTCCAGTGCCCTGGCGATGCGCAGCTTCTCGTCGCGCGTCATCGAGGCGCCGGGGCTCTGCTCGCCGTCGCGCATGGTGGTGTCGAAAATGATCAAGCGTTCTTTGGCCATAAAGGGTCCTTGGTCCCTAGGGACCTGGTCACAACACGGATTGTAGGCAGGAGTGTTTAGCGCGCGGGGCGCAGCAGCAGGCCGCCCAGCGCGAGAAGCGCGAGCGAGAGAAGAGCGAAGTTCGCCTGTTGCATGCGACGACTATAGCTTTACTCTTGAGCCATGACAAGGCAGGCCCTCGGGCGGCTGGAAGCGGGGCTTCCAGCAGGCTGGTACCACGACCCGGCGCACTACCAGCGCGAGCTCGAAGCGTTCTGGTACCGCGGCTGGATCGCCGTCGCCCGCGAAGAAGAGCTTGCCGCCCCCGGCGACTGGCGGGTGGTGCGGGTCGCCAGCCAATCGCTCTTCGTCGTGCGCGGCGAGCACGGCGAGGTGCGGGCTTTCCACAACACCTGCCGCCATCGCGGCTCGGTGCTCTGCACGCAGGACAACGGCAGCTTTGCCCGCCACCGCATCGTCTGCCCCTACCACTCGTGGACCTATGATCTTGCGGGCAGCCTGGTCGCCACGCCACGGCGCATGCAGACGCCGGACTTCAGGCTGGAAGACTTCCCGCTCTACGCCGTCGCAGTCGAGACCTGGGGGGGCTTCGTCTTCGTCAACCTGGCCGGCCGCGACGCGCCGCCGCTCCTCGCATCCCTGGGCGAGCTGCCGCAGCGCTTCGCGCGCTATGGGTTCGAGAAGCTGCGCATCGGCAAGCGCATCGTTACCGAGGTGCGGGCGAACTGGAAGCTGGTGGCGGAGAACTTCTCGGAATGCTTCCATTGCCCGCCCGTACATCCGGAGCTCTGCCGGGTGGTCAGCGCCTATCGCGATGCCGGCGCCTGGGGATTGCGCGGCGCTGAAACGACTGCCGAATACGCCGCCGGGGCTCAGACCCTGACCCTGGACGGCCGCGCGCGCATTCCCCCGATCAGCACGCTCGCCGCCGAGGATCGCAAGACGCTCTATGTGCCGGCCATGCTGCCGCCGGCCCTCTTCCTGAACGTGCACCCGGACTATGTCAATGCGCACCTGATGACGCCGACGGGGCCCGAAAGCGTGCGCATCGTCTACGACTGGCTGTTCGAGGCGGATCGGCTACCCCTCGCCGAGGCCGACCTGCAGCACTACGTAGCGCTATGGGACATCACCAACCGGCAGGACGCGCGCAATTGCGAATGGCAGCAGGAGGGGTTGCAGTCGCGCGAGTTCAAGCACGGGTATTACGTCCCCCAGGAGTTCGATTGCCACCGCTTCGCGCAGTGGGTGCGCGCCGGCCTGGCGGCCTGATTTCATCGTCCCAGAAGCCAGCCGATCAGGCCGAGCGCTGACAGGACGGCGATGAGCGCGCCTGTGATGCGGTAGCGGCGCGCTATGCGCCCGCCGCTTGGTGGTTTCGACTCAGGGATGGGACGCGGATAGGTACGGCCGATTCGAGCGAATTTCGATTCCATGACGAGATCATCGCCGCGATGCGCGCGGCAGAACAGGTGAATGAAAGAACTTAACGTTTAACGCCCCTGGAGCGTGTTTTATTCCTCGGGCAGCACCGGGCGGACACGGTGGCCCATCGCCCACATGACGTAACCCGAGAGGGCATAGCACATGAAAAGCCCGAACAGGATGAGCGAGGGGCTCGAAGCGATGATCGAAAGGGCGATCACGCCTGCGAGGATCACCCACAGCGGCACGCGCTTTTTCCAGTTGACTTCCTTGAAGCTCCAGAACGGTACGTTGGACACCATGGTGATGCCGGCGAATACGGCAGTCGTCCAGGTGAGCGCTCCCAGCCAGAACGAATCCTCGGGCTCGAAGCCCAGATCGGTCAGCGCCCAGACGAGGCCCGCCATGACGGCAGCGCCCGATGGGCTGGGCAGCCCCTGGAAGTAGCGCTTGTCCACGACCGAGATGTTGGCGTTGAACCTTGCGAGGCGGATCCCGGTGCCCGCGCAATAGATGAAGGCGCCGATCCAGCCCAGGGTGCCGAAGTCCTTCAGCGCCCACGTGTAGGCGACCAGCGCCGGTGCCGCGCCGAAGGCGACCATGTCGGCAATCGAGTCGAATTGCGCGCCGAATTCGCTTTGTGTGTTCGTCCAGCGCGCGACCCGCCCGTCCATGCCGTCGAGCACCATGGCGACGAAGATCGCGATGCAGCCGGTCTCGAAGCGCCCGTTCATCGCCTGCACGATGGCGAAGAAGCCGCAGAACAGGACACCGGTGGTGAAAAGGTTGGGCAGCAGGTAGATTCCGCGGCGCCGAAGGCCGCCGAGCGGCGCGGGCTTGCCGGGGGAAAGCGCTTCTATTTCTTCGTCGTCGGGGGCGTCAGCCATGCGAGCACGGTCTCCGCGGCATATACCTTGTCGCCGATCGCCGCTTTCACCTCGGCGTCGAGCGGCAGGTACACGTCGACGCGCGAGCCGAAGCGGATGAAGCCGAAACGCTGGCCGCGGGCGAGCTCGGCGCCGGTCCCGACGTAGCACAGGATGCGCCGCGCGATGAGGCCGGCCACCTGCACGCACGTCACGTCGCGGCCGTCGCGCGTCTGCAGCCAGATCGCGTTGCGCTCGTTCTGCAGCGACGCCTTGTCGAGGGCGGCATTCAGGAAGGCACCGGGAAAGTACCACCGCTCCTTGACCGTACCGTCGACCGGCGAGCGGTTCGAGTGCACGTTGAAGACGTTCATGAACACGCTCACCTTGAGCGCATCGCGCTCGAGCCACGGGTCGCGCGCCTTGCCGACTTCGACGATGCGGCCATCGGCGGGAGACACGACGGCGCGCGGGTCATCGGGGATGGTGCGCGCCGGGTCGCGGAAGAACTGCAGGATGAAGATCGCGGCCAGCCATACCGGCACCGACCACCACCATCCCGCCGCAAGACCGATCACGAGCGCGAGCACGAAGGCGATGGCGAGGAACGGCCAGCCCTCGCGGGCAATCAGCGGATGGGGGTAGGGTGCTTTCACCGGATTACTTCTGCTCTTCCCTCAGCCGTTCGGAGCCCTGCCCCTGCTGCATGGCATTGCCGACCTTGCTCGACACGCTGTCCACGGTCTTCTTCGGCTGGTCGCCGATCCTTTTCGAGGCTTCGGATTGCGGCACCTTGTCGCCGCAGGCGGCAAGCGTGAGCACGAGGCAGGCAATGAGCAGGCGCATATTTCCCCGTCAGTTCTTGGATGTATCCACGAGCCGGTTCTTCCTGATCCACGGCATCATCTCGCGCAGCCGCGCACCGACCTTCTCGATCGGCAGCTCGGCGGTCATGCGCCGCTGGCTGAGCAGCCCCGGCGCGCCGGCGCGATTCTCGAGCACGAAGTCCTTGGCGTACTCGCCGTTCTGGATGCGAAGCAGAGCTTCCTTCATGCGCTTCCTCACGCCTTCGTCGATGATCTTCGGGCCGGTCACGTATTCACCATACTCGGCATTGTTCGAGATGGAATAGTTCATCGTGCCGATGCCGCCCTCATACATCAGGTCGACGATCAGCTTCAGCTCGTGCAGGCACTCGAAGTACGCCATCTCGGGCGCGTAGCCCGCCTCGACCAGGGTGTCAAAGCCAGCCTTGACCAGCTCGACGGTGCCACCGCACAGCACCGTCTGCTCGCCGAAGAGGTCGGTCTCGGTCTCTTCCTTGAAGTTGGTCTCGATGATGCCCGCCTTGCCACCGCCGATGGCCGCCGCGTAGGAAAGGGCGACGTCGCGGGCCTTCTTCGACGGATTGCGGTACACGGCGATCAGCATCGGCACGCCGCCGCCGCCGGCGTAGGTCGAGCGCACGGTGTGGCCCGGCGCCTTGGGCGCGACCATCCAGACGTCCAGATCCGCGCGCGGCTGGATCAGGCCATAGTGGATGTTGAAGCCATGCGCGAAGGCGAGCGAGGCGCCTTTCTTGATGTTGGGCTCGATCGACTCCTTGTATACCTGCGCGTGGTGCTCGTCGGGCAGCAGCACCATCACGATGTCGGCGCCCTTGATCGCCTCGGCCATCTCGGCGACCTTGATGCCGCCCTTCTTCGCCTTGTCCCACGAGGGGCCGCCTTTGCGCAGCGCGACCGTGACCTTCACGCCGGAATCCTGCAGGTTCTGCGCGTGCGCATGGCCCTGCGAGCCGTAGCCGATGATGGTGACCTTCTTGCCCTTGATGAGCGAAAGGTCGGCGTCCTTGTCGTAATAGACCTTCATTGCTTCCCCTTGAAAAAGCTAGACGCGCAAAACGCGGCTGCCGCGACCGATGCCGCTCGCGCCGGTTCTGACGGTCTCGATGATGGCGCCCTGGTCGAGCGCCTGGATGAAGGCGTCGAGCTTGCGCCCGTCGCCGGTGAGTTCGATGGTATAGGTATTGTCGGAGACGTCGATGATGCGGCCGCGGAAGATGTCGGCCATGCGCTTCATGTCCTCGCGCTCCTTCAG
>DATLDY010000261.1:0-23368 GCA_035525655.1 Burkholderiales bacterium | reverse complement strand
TCGTTGTCGAAGTGGCCGATGTTGCACACGATGGCGTTGTTCTTCATGCGCTTCATGTGGTCGTGCGTGATGACGCTGAAGTTGCCCGTCGCGGTCACGAAGATATCGGCCTTGTCCGCGGCGTAATCCATGGTCACCACGCGGTAGCCTTCCATCGCCGCCTGCAGCGCGCAGATCGGATCGATTTCGGTCACCCACACCTGCGCCTGCAAGCCGCGCAGCGCCTGCGCCGAGCCTTTGCCCACTTCACCGAATCCGGCCACCACCGCAACCTTGCCCGCGACCATCACGTCGGTGGCGCGCTTGATGCCGTCCACCAGCGACTCGCGGCAGCCGTAGATGTTGTCGAACTTGGACTTCGTCACCGAGTCGTTGACGTTGATCGCCGGGAAGAGGAGGCGCTTCTCCTTGGCCATCTGGTAGAGGCGATGCACGCCGGTGGTGGTCTCTTCGGTCACGCCCTTGATGTCCTTGGCGGCCTGCGTATACCAGCTCGGCTTGCGCTTCTTGATCGAGGCGAAGAGGTACTCCTCTTCCTCGCTCTTGGGATCGCTGACCAGCCCGGGCTCCTTCTCGACGCGCTGGCCGAGGTGCACGAGCAGCGTCGCGTCGCCGCCGTCGTCGAGGATCATGTTCGGACCTTTACCTTCGCCAAACTCGAAAATCTTGTGGGTGAACTCCCAGTACTCCTCGAGCGATTCACCCTTGTAGGCGAAGACCGGTATGCCGCTCGCCGCGATCGCGGCTGCCGCGTGGTCCTGCGTCGAGAAGATGTTGCACGACGCCCAGCGCACCTCGGCGCCGAGCGCCTTGAGCGTCTCGATCAGCACCGCCGTCTGGATCGTCATGTGGAGCGAGCCCGCGATGCGCGCGCCCTTCAGGGGCTGCTTGGCGGCGTACTCGGCGCGAATGCCCATCAGCGCGGGCATTTCGGACTCGGCGATGGCGATTTCCTTGCGCCCCCAGTCGGCGAGCGAGAGGTCGGCGACGCGAAAATCGGTGAACTTCGAATCTGCTTTCATTTACATCCTCCAGAAAGACAAAGCGCCCGCACCGTTTCCGATGCGAGCGCCGTTGAATTTAGCTGAGCCTGATCCCCGCCCCGATTTACGAAACGGGCGAAAACGCAACGCTCCTCAGCGGGGCGCATTTTAACCGGTCCTAATTCCTTTTTCTAGACAGCCAAAGCCTGCATCCTCGCTCCATGAACTCTTCCATCGTCGCCAGCGTGGTCTTCCTCAAGATTCTCGACTTTGCCCGGCGTCCGGCGAGCGAGCAGGCGAGGATGCGCGCGCAGCTCGAGGCCGTGCTCGCGGTGGTGACGGCCGATATCGCGCCGGCGAGCCGCATCGTGGTGGAGGCTTCCGACGGCGCCGCGGTCGTGCTGATCGGCGATCCCATCAGCGCGCTGCGCCTCGGCCAGCGCGCGCTAACCGCCGCGGCCGCTGGATTGCCGCTGTCGGGGGGGCTGAATCACGGGGCATTGCAGATCTCGGGCGGCAAGGGGGCCGAAGGGTTGCGCGGTGATGGCATGGCGGTGGCCGCGAGTATTGCGGAATCGGCCGCGGCGTCGCGCCTTCTCGCATCGCGTAGCTTCCGCGACGCGCTCGCGGACGCGGCGCCAGGCCGCGAGGCCGAGCTCGTTCCGGCGGGGACGTACAGCGACGCCGGCCTTCGTTCGCACGAGGTGTTTGCGCCCGACGACAAGGCCCTTGCGCGCCGCAGGCGCCGCTACGCGGCCGCGACCGTGGCGCTGATGGTTGCCTTCTTCGGGGCCGGACTCGGCTGGCGCGTCATGGCGGACGGCAACAAGCCGTTTGCCAGTCCGGAGATGGCGAACCATTACTTCCGCGCTCTCGTGCAGCGAGTGAGCTACTGATGGCGAAGAAAGCTACCAAGATCGGCCGCTACAAGATCCTCGGAGAGCTCGGCCGCGGCGCGATGGGCGTGGTGTACAAGGCGGAGGACCCGAACCTCGATCGCATCGTCGCGCTGAAGACCATCATCCTCACCGACGATGCGAAGGGCCGCGACGAATACCGCAAGCGCTTTTTCCTCGAGGCGAAGGCGGCCGGCAAGCTCAATCATCCCAACGTCGTGACCACCTTCGATTGCGGCGACCACGAAGGCATGGCCTATCTCGCCATGGAGCTCCTCGAAGGCACGGACCTGCGCACGCGCATGACGACGAAGGGCGTCACGCCGCTCGAGGCCGTCGACATCGCCAAGCAGGTCGCCGAAGGCCTGGCCTACGCGCACGAGCGCGGCGTCGTGCATCGCGACATCAAGCCGGCGAACATCATGCTCGACGAGCGCGGCCGCGCGAAGATCATGGACTTCGGCCTTGCGCGCATGCGCATCGCGGACCACAAGACCAGCACCGGCATGGTCCTCGGCACGCCGCGCTACATGTCCCCTGAGCAGATCGCCGGCCAGCCCGTGGACCAGCGCTCGGACATCTTCTCGCTCGGCATCGTGCTCTACGAGATGCTGACGGGCACGCGCCTCTTCTCCGGCGAGGACATCCACCAGGTCGAGTACAGCATCCGCGAAGTCGATCCGGTGCCGCCCACGCGCGTAATGCCGGGATTGCCGGCGATGCTCGATTTCGTGGTGGCGCGCGCGCTGAAGAAGGATCCGGCGGTGCGCTACCAGGATGCCCAGCAGCTCGCCGCGGATCTCGCCACCTGCCTCGCCGAGCTTCGCAGCCAGCCGGTGCCGGCGAGCGCGGAGACTGAAGGCAGCCGCACGGTAAAACTTGAACCTTCGGGCGACAAAAACGTAGAGGCACCGGCCGCGCGCGCCATCGCGGTCGATACCCGGCTCCCGCTTTCGCGCCTGCTCGACAACTCGGCCGCCCTGAAGCGGATCGCGGGTGCGCGGCCCGGCGAACTGGCACACACGCCGCAGTCCGTCGGCGCCGTGCGCCGGCTCTTCGCCGACGACGCCGTGCGCCGCCTTTGCCTGCTCAGTCTCTTCGCGAGTGTTGCCGGCGCGTACGTCGCGCTTATCTGATCAGGCGAGCGCGGCCTTAACGCGGGACGGAGTGAACGGCAGGTCGCGCAGGCGGATGCCGGCCACATTGGCGACCGCGTTTGCGATCGCCGCGGCAGCCGGCCCTTGCGAGCCCTCGCCGACGCCAAGGAACGGCTGGTTCGGCTGGTTCACGATCACCACCTCGACCTGCGGCACCTCGTCGAAGCGCAGGATCGGGTAGTCGGCCCACGAGCGGGTCTTCACCCGCGTGCGATCGAAGCTCACCGCTTCCTTGAGGGTCCAGCTTGTCGACTGGATCAATCCGCCCTCGATCTGGTTCGTGACGCCATCGGGATTGACCACCTGACCCACATCCACCGCCGACACGGCGCGCAGCACGCGAATGTTCCCGCTGCTCTTATCTACGGACACTTGCGCGGCAACGGCGCAATAGCACGCGAGGTTCTTGTACTTCGAGAAGGCGAACCCCCAGCCATCCTTCGCGCCGGCGCGCCAGCCCGCGCGCGCTGCGGCGGCCTCGATCACCGCCCGCGCCCGCGGGTCCTTCATATGGCGAAGGCGGAATTCCACCGGATCCGCGCCGGCCGCCGCGGCGAGCTCGTCCACGAAGGACTCGAGGGCGAAGACGTTGGCATATCCGCCAAGCGTGCGCAGGGCGGAGGTGCGTAGCGGTGCGTCGAGGATGAAATGCTTCGACACCTTCACATGAGGAAATTCGTACAGCGGAATCGAGTTGCGATCCGAGCCGCCGGAGGGCTGCGGCACGTCGCCGACCGTCGCGGCACCGACCGCATTGGCGAGATGGCGCGCCGCCAGCGTGAAGGCGCCCTTCGCCGTCCCGGGACGCGTGCTGTGCGGATGGCTCCAGAGCTCGTGCGACCAGCTTGCGACATTGCCTTGCGCGTCGAGCGACGCGCCGAGCTTCATCACCATCGCCGAGCCGTACGGCTCCCACATGAACTCGTCCTCGCGCATCCACTGCAGCTTCACCGGGCGGCCCTTGGTCGCGCGCGCAAGAAGCGCCGCATCGAGCGCGACGTCGTCCGCGCCGTTGTGTCCATAACAGCCGGCGCCTTCGGCGTGCGTGCAACGGATGTCCTTCGCTTCCATGCCGAAGACCTGCGCGAGATCGTTGCGCAGCGGATAGACGCCCTGGCTGTGCGTCCACACGCGGAGCTTGCCGTCCGTCCATTGAGCAACCGCGCAGGACGGCCCGATCGAGCCGTGCGCCTGGAAGGGGCGCGTATACCGAGCTTGCAGTGTCTTAGTGGCGTCAGAAGGCGAACCCTTCTCCACAACGGTTTGCGCCGCCCCGCCGGTGCGTTCCATATGCTCGTACAGCGCATCGCCGGAAGGCGGCAGCGTCGCGCTTTCCTTCCACACCGCGTTCTTCGCGAGCGCCGCGCGCGCCTTTATCGCCTGCTCTTCGCGCTCAGCGGCTACAGCGAGGAATTCCCCGTCGCGCACGACGGCGACCACGCCGGGCATCTTGCGCACGGCGGCTTCGTCGACCGAGGTGAGCTTGGCGCCGGGCGAAGGCGGACGCACGACGCGCCCGAATACCATGCCCGGCAGGCGGATGTCCTGCACGTACGCCGCGCCGCCGGTGAATTTCTTCGGGATGTCCCGGCGCGGAATGCTCTTGCCGACCCACTGGTGCTCGCTTGCGGCTTTCAGCTTGGCGGTGCCGCTCGCTTCCTTCTTGAGGTCGATCTCGCCGGCGAGGTTCCAGTAGGTCAGCGAGCCATTGATGGTGCCGTCGACGACCTTGAGGTCCGAGGTGCCGAGTTTTGCCGCTGCCGCGGATAGCAGAACTTCGCGCGCCTCCGCGCACGCGAAGCGCACGGCGGTGCCGCTGTCCTGCACGGAAAGGCTGCCGGCGGTCTGGCCTTCGTTCGGTGTAAGCGCGGTGTCGCCATGCACGAGCTTAATGCGCTTCAGGTCGACGTCGAGCTCATCGGCCGCGATCTGCGCGAGTGCGGTGCCGATGCCCTGTCCGAGCTCGATCTTGCCGGTGAAGATCGTCACCGTGCCGTCGGCATCGATGCGCAGCCACGCGTTCAGCATGCGGTTGCCGTTCAGGCTGCCGGGCAGGCGCGTTTGCGCCGCGGCCGGCAAGGAGAACGCGATGACGAGCGCGCCGCCGGTTTTCAGGAAATCGCGGCGCGAAGTCATGACTGCATCTCCTTCGCCGCTTTCTGGACGGCGCGCACGATGCGGTTATGCGAGGCGCAGCGGCAGAGATGGCCGTTGAGCGCCTTGCGAATCTCTTCGTTCGTCGGGCGTGGATTGCTGGCGAGGAGCGCCTTGGCCGACATCACCATGCCGTTGCCGCAATAGCCGCACTGGCACGCCTGCTCCTCGATGAACGCCTTCTGGATCGGATGCAGCTTCTCCTCGGTGCCGAGGCCTTCGATTGTCTCGACCGCGCCTTTAACCGCAGAGACCGGTGTCACGCAGGAGCGCACGGGCTTGCCGTCGATCAGCACGGTGCAGGCGCCGCATTGCGCGAGGCCGCAGCCGAACTTCGGGCCGTTCAGCTCGAGGTCATTGCGCAGGACATACAACAGCGGTGTGTCGGCTTCGACGGAAACTTCGCGCGCGGCGCCGTTGACGCGCAGGCTGTACTTGGCCATGTGGGCTCCTCCCTTGAGGAACATGAGGAGCGCCCATGGTAGATCAATCCTCGAAGGTGATGAGCCCCATTCCGGTCGTCATCGGCGCGTAGTAGTGCCGGTGCACACGCCGCGCGCCCTCGGACATCGCGCCGCGCATCGTGAGCCACATGATGAGCTCGACCGCCTCGGCGCCGGCTTCTTCCATGATCTTCTGGTGCGTGAGGCCGGCGAGCTGCTGCGGATCGGATTCGAGCTGGTCGAGGAACCACTGGTCGAATTTCTCGTTCATGAAGCCGAAGCGCTTGCCCTGGAGCTGGTGCGACATGCCGCCCGTGCCCATCACCACTACGCGGGTGTCCTGGGGGGAGGAGGAAACGGCAGCACGCAGCGCCTGCCCCAGCCGGTAGCAGCGCCGTGCGGTAGGCAGCGGATGCTGGATCACGTTCACCTGCAGCGGGATGGCGCGCACCGGCCAGCCGTGGGCGCCGTGCGGAAAGCAGAGATTCATCGGCACCAGGAAGCCATGCTCGACGGCGAGCTCCTGGCACAGCGTGAGGTCGAACTCGTGCTCGTAGATGAGCGCCTCGGAAAGATGGATCGAGAGGTCGAGGTCGCCGGTTACTTCCGGCAGCGCCCGCGTGCCGAAGCCTTCGTCGCCGATGGCATAGCGTTCGGCCACGCCGAGCGCGAACGTCGGGTACTTGTCGAAGCTGAAGTCCGCGGCGTGGTCGTTATAGATGACGATGGCGACGTCGGGCTTGATCCGCGCCAGCCACTCGCGCACCGGAATGTAGGCGTCGAAAAGCGGCTTCCACGCCGGCTCCTGCGTGCGCCCGCGATCGACCACCGGTCCAACCGACGGCACGTGCGACATCGCCAGACCGCCGACGATGCGGCCCATCTCAGGTAGCGCCGCTGATGTTGCGCGTCGAGAGGAACTCCTCGTAGGACTCACCGCGCATCTGCGCGCCCATACGGTACAGGCTGTTGCCGGTGGCCGAGCCGACCTTGAGCATGTAGTAGATGTTCATGCCGTGCTCGATCAGGCCCTTGAAGTCGCGCTGGCGGATGAGGGCTTTCTCTGCCTCGGTGAGCGAGAAGCGCGTCATGAACCCTTCCTCGTCGCGCTCGAACGCTTCGCGCTCGGCGGGCGAGCAGAGCGCGGCGCACAGGCGGTTCAGGCGGTAGCCGCGCCTCGAAAGGCGCAAATCGAAGATGCTGGTGTCGGGAATCGCCCCGACTACTTGCCGCCCCATACCTCGTGGGCCACGTCGATGCACAGCTTCAATTTGGCTTTTTCCTGGTCCACCGTCAGGTTGTTGCCATGGTGCGTGCTCGAGAAGCCGCACTGCGGCGAGAGGGCGAGGTTCTCCATCGGCACGTACTTCGCGGCGGCTTCGATGCGCCGCTTGAGGTCGTCTTTCTTCTCGAGCTCGGGCAGCTTCGAGCTGACCAGTCCGAGCACGACTTTCTTGCCCTTCGGCACGAACCGCAGCGGCTCGAAGCCGCCCGCGCGCTCTGTGTCGTACTCGAGGAAGAAGCCATCCACGTCGAGCGTGGTGAAGACGCGCTCGGCGACGAAGTCGGCGTAGGCGCCGCTCGCGAGCCAGGTGCTCTTGAAATTGCCGCGACAGGTATGGATGCAGACGGTCATGTCGTCGGGCACGTCGCGGATCGCGTCGTTCACCGCCTTGGCGTACATGTCCGCGTCTTTCTGCGGATCGTCGCCCAGGCTCTTGAACTGCGCCTGCACCTTCGGGTCGCCCCACATCGCAACCGTCGTATCGTCGATCTGCAGGTAGCGGCAGCCGGCCTTGTAGAGGTCGGCGATCTCTTCGCGATACGCCTTGGTGGTGTCGGCCCAGAACTCGTCGAGGCTCGGGTAGATTTTCTTGAGCGCGTCGCGATCGCTTCTCGCGTGCAGCATGGCCGGCGAGGGCATCGTGAACTTGGGCGTGCCCTTGGTGACGCAGGACTTCAGGAACTTGAAGTGGTCCAGCATGCTCGGCTTCGTGCGGCGCACCTTGCCGGTCAGCTTGAACATCGGCGGCT
The DNA here is from genome assembly GCA_035525655.1 of Burkholderiales bacterium. Classification (GTDB taxonomy): domain Bacteria; phylum Pseudomonadota; class Gammaproteobacteria; order Burkholderiales; family SG8-39; genus SCGC-AG-212-J23. Next base: position 15,701 of record DATLDY010000261.1, on the reverse strand, counting down.
GCTCGTCCGTGGCGTGGAAGGTGTGCCCCTTGTTCGTCGTGAGGTCGACGCCGTCGAAGCCGTGGATGAAGTCGATGTGCCAGAAATCGCGGCGGAACTCGCCGTCGGTGATGGAAGGCAGGCCGATCGATTCCTGCAGCTTCACCACCTCGCGGATGTCCTTGTCCTGGATCGCCTTCAGCTCGGCGTCCGACAGCTCGCCCTTGCGGTTCTTGGCGCGCGCGTCGTGCAATTCCTGGGGACGCAGCAGGCTGCCGACGTGGTCGGCACGGAATGGCGGCTTCATCGTTTACCTCCGAAACTACGCAGCTTGCTTGAGCGCCAGGGCCTTGTCGGTCGCTTCCCACGTGAAGTCGCGGTCCTCGCGGCCGAAGTGGCCGTAGGCGGCGGTCTTCTCGTAGATCGGCCGCAGCAGGTCGAGCATCTGGATGATGCCCTTCGGGCGCAGGTCGAAATGCTTGCTGACCAGGCTGGAGAGCGCATCGTCGGACATCTTGCCCGTGCCGTTGGTCGTGACCATGACGCTCGTGGGGCGAGCCACGCCGATGGCATACGAAACCTGCACCACGCACCTCGACGCGAGGCCGGCCGCGACGATGTTCTTCGCGACGTAACGCGCGGCGTACGCCGCGGAGCGGTCGACCTTCGACGGATCCTTGCCGGAGAACGCGCCGCCGCCGTGCGGCGCGGAGCCGCCGTAGGTGTCGACGATGATCTTGCGCCCGGTGACGCCGCAGTCGCCTTTGGGTCCGCCAATCTCGAACTTGCCGGTGGGGTTCACCAGGAACTTCACGTTGCCCTTGAGCATGTTCTTCGGCAGCACCGGCTTGATCACTTCCTCGATCACCGCCTCGGAAAGCTTCTTGTGCTCGATGTCCGGCGCGTGCTGCGTCGAAAGGACGACCGTGTCGATCGACTCAGGCTTGCCATTCGCGTAGCGGATGGTGACCTGCGACTTCGCGTCCGGCCGCAGCCATGGGAGGCGGCCGCTCTTGCGCAGCTCGGCCTGGCGCTCGACCAGGCGATGCGACAGGAAGATCGGCAGCGGCATGTAGCTCGGTGTCTCGTCGCACGCATAGCCGAACATCAGGCCCTGGTCGCCGGCGCCCTGCTCGAGGTCGAGGCCTTTGCCTTCGTCCACGCCCTGCGCGATGTTGGGCGATTGCTGGCCGTACGCGAGGAGGATCGTGCAGGTCGACGCGTCGAAGCCGATCGATGGATCGTTGTAGCCGATGCGCTTGATCGTGTTGCGCACCACCTCGTCGTAGTTTACGCGCGCGTGCGTGGTGATTTCTCCGGCGAGCACCACCAGGTTGTCCTTGACGAGGGTCTCTGCCGCGACGCGCGAGGTCTTGTCCTGCTTTAGAATCGCGTCGAGCACCGCATCGGAGATCTGGTCGGCGACCTTGTCCGGATGGCCTTCGGACACCGATTCGGAAGTGAAAAGAAAATCGCTCATTGCGCGCGTGTCTCTACTTGGAGAAGGGCGCAAGGATACCAAATTTGCACCGCTTCCCGACGTTTGTCCTTCGCTTCCTCGCGGCTCTGCCGCTCGGCTTGCTGCATCGGTTGGGAAGCATCCTCGGCTGGACGATGTATGGGATTTCGCCCACCTACCGCCGGCACGTGCGCGAGAACCTCGAGGCGGCCGGATATGAGGATGCGCGCCTGCGTCGCGCGGCCATCGCCTCTGCCGGACAGATGCTCGCCGAGCTGCCGGCGCTCTGGTTTCGCCCGCACGCCCAGGTCGCCGCGCTCGTGAAGAGCGTGGAAGGCGCGGAGGCGGCCCTTGCGGCGCGCAAAGGCGGCAAGGCGCTCCTTTTTCTGACGCCGCACATGGGCTCGTTCGAGGTCGCGTCGCAGTACGCGGGGCGGGAAATGCCGATTACCGTGCTTTACCGGCGCCCGAAGCTCGCTTGGCTCGACCCGCTGATGCGCGAGGGGCGCGCTCGCGCGAACGTGCGCCTGGTCCCCGCGGACCTCACCGGCGTGCGCGAGATGTTCGGCGCCCTCAAGCGCGGCGAAGCGGTGGGTTTCCTTCCCGACCAGGTGCCGGGGCTGGGCGAAGGCGAGTGGAGCGAGTTCTTCGGCCTCCCCGCGTACACGATGACGCTCGCCGCGAAGCTTGCCGAGCGCGACAACGTCGCCTGCTACCTCGCCTTCGCGCGGCGGCTGCCGCGAGGTGGCGGCTATTCCATCGTGCTGCGCCCTTTGCCGGCGGCAAGGCCCGGAGAGAGCGCGACGCGGCGCATCAACCGCGCGCTGGAAGACCTGGTGCGTGAGTGTCCCGAGCAGTATCTCTGGGGATACAACCGCTACAAGACGCCCAAAGGGGCGCCGCCGCCCCCCAGCTAATGAGCCGACTCATTCTTGCGTTGATGTGGCTCATCCACTGGCTGCCCTTCCGCGCGGTGGCCGCCATCGGCGAGGCCGTCGGCGCCGTCCTCTTCTGGCTGATTCCCGAGCGGCGCCGCGTGACGCGAATCAACCTCGAGAAATGTTTTCCCGCCATGGCGCCGCAGGAGCGCGAGCGACTGGCGCGCGCCGCGTTTCGCGCCTTCTGCCGCGGCTTTGTGGAGCGAGCACTGCTGTGGTGGGCACCGCCGGAGCGCATCAAGCGCATGGTGCGCGTCGAGGGGATCGAGCATCTGGACGCCGCGGGCCCGCGCGTGGTCTTGCTCGCGCCGCATTTCGCCGGCGTCGAGGCGGCCGGTATGCGCCTGTCCATCGATCGGGACCTGTCCACGCTTTACCAGCACCAGAAGGATCCCGCGCTGGACCGCGTGCTCCTGAAAGGCCGCACGCGCTTTCGCCCGCACATCGTGTCGCGCCAGCAGGGCCTGCGCAAAGCGCTGCGCTGGATCAAGACCGGCATCCCGTTCTATTACCTGCCGGACCTGGACTTCGGCCGCAAGGGCACCGTCTTCGTCCCGTTTTTCGGCGTACCCGCCTCGACCGCCGTCGGCTTGTCGTATATTGCCCGTACCACCGGCGCCGTTATCGTGCCGTGCGTTGCGCGCATGCTGCCCGGGGGCGGTTACGAGGCGCGGTTTTATCCGGCGTGGTCCGATTTCCCGAGCGGTGATGAAGCGGCGGATGCGCGCCGCATGATGGCGTTCATCGAGGAGCGCGTGCTGGAGATGCCCGAGCAGTACCACTGGCTGCACAAGCGCTTCAAGACGCGGCCGGATGGCGAAGCGAGGTTCTATTGAAGGCCGCGGTGATCGGTGCCGGACACATGGGGCGCTACCACGCGGAGAAGCTCGCGCGGCTGCCCGGCGTCGAGCTTGTCGCCGTGGTCGACGCGGATGCGGCGCGCGCCGGCGCGCTGACGCAGAAGCTCGGCGGCGCGGCGCTTGCCGACTACCGACAGGTTTTCGGCAAGGCGGATGCGGCGGTCATCGCCGTGCCGACCGACCGGCATCACGCCATCGCCCGCGATTGCCTGGAGCATGGCCTGCATCTGCTGATCGAGAAGCCGATCGCCACCACGCTCGCCGAAGCCGATGAGCTCATCACCCTGGCGGAGAAGAAGCACCTCGTGCTGCAGTCCGGACATGTGGAGCGCTACAACAAGGCGTTCCGGGCGCTGAACGCCCGCATGGACCGCGTGGTGTTCATCGAAGCCGAGCGCCTCGCGGCGTTCAAGCAGCGCGGCGCGGAAGTCGACGTGGTGCTCGACCTCATGATTCACGATTTGGACCTGGCCTGCGCGCTCGCGCGCGCCGAGCCGGCAGACGTAAGCGCGTGCGGCTTTCGCGTGTTGACGCGTGACATCGACATAGCCAATGCGCGCATCGAGTTCGCGAACGGCTGCGTCGCCAACCTCTCGGCGAGCCGCGTGAGCCAGGCGGCGGTGCGCAAGCTCCGTGTTTTCCAGCCCGACATGTACGTGTCGGCCGACCTGCAGGCCGGCAAGCTGCGCTATGTGCGCCAGAACGCGGGCACCATCCAGGAGAACGAGGAGACGCACGAAGGCGGCGACGCCCTCGCCGACCAGGCCGCCGCGTTCGTTTCCGCAGTCGAGCAAAAGACCCCAGCCGTCATTGACGGTCGCCAGGGCCGCCGGGCCCTCGAGCTCGCGCTCACCGTGGGCCGCCTGGTACGCGAGCGCCTGCAAAAGTTCGAATGAAGCTCGCGTTCACCAAGATGCAGGGCGCGGGAAATGATTTCGTCGTCATCGACTGCACGCGCGAGGCGTTTCGGCTTTCGCCGGCGCAATTGCAAGCCATCGCCGACCGGCACCTCGGCGTGGGTTGCGACCAGATCCTGGTGGTCGAGCCCTCGCGAACGGGCGGCGCCGACTTCGGCTATCGCATCTTCAACGCCGACGGCGGCGAGGTCGAGCAGTGCGGCAATGGCGCGCGCTGCTTCGTGAAGTTCGTGCACGACCACGGTCTCACGACCAAGCGCGAGATCACCGTGGAGACGCTCGGCGGGCTGATCCGGCCGAGGCTCGAGGCCGACGGCGAAGTCAGCGTGGACATGGGCCGGCCGGTGTATTCCGGCCTCGAGACGGTGGAGGTGGATGGCGAGCGAGTCGAGGTGGCCCTCGTGTCGATGGGTAACCCGCACGCCGTCCAGGTCGTTCCCAACGTCGCAAAGGCGCCGGTCAGCACGCAAGGCCCCAAGCTGGAGCGGCATCGGCGCTTCCCGCAAGGCGTGAATGCAGGCTACGTCGAGGTGCTCGACCGGCGTCGCATCGCTCTTCGCGTCTGGGAGCGCGGCGCCGGCGAAACGCTGTCGTGCGGCACCGGCGCCTGCGCCGCGGTCGTCACGGCGATCACGCGCAAGCTGGTCGATTCGCCGGTGCAGGTGCAAACGCGCGGCGGAACGTTGACCATCACTTGGGCGGGCGGCGACAATCCAGTCATCATGAAAGGCCCCGCACAGGCTGTCTTCGAGGGCACCCTGGAAATAAAAGAGCCATGAACGCCGACGATCTGGCCCGCTTCCTCAGGGCGAACCCGCAGTTCTTCGACCAGAACCCCGAGCTCCTCGAGACGATCCATGTGCCGCATCCGTATGGCGGCCGCGCGATCCCGCTCGCCGAGCGCCAGACCGTCGCATTGCGCGAGAAGGTCAAGGCGCTCGAGGCAAAGCTGGGCGAGCTCATCAAATTCGCCGAGGAGAACGATGGCATCAGCGAAAAAGTGCATCGCCTGTCGGTCGCGCTCGCCGGCGCGCGCGATTTCCCCGCGCTGACGCGCTCGCTTTACTTTCACCTGCGCGAGGACTTTGCCGTGCCGCACGTGACGCTTCGCGTGTGGGGGAAATCGGTGCCGGCGGATTTCGACGAAGCGCACCCGGTGAGCGAGGCGCAGCGAGAGCACGCGAAGACGATGGGCGCGCCGCAATGCGGCCCTGCGCAAGGAAACGCATTCGCCGCCTGGTTTCCCGAGGCGAGCGAGCACATCCGCTCGATGGCGCTCGTCCCGCTCGGCGACACGGCGGTGTTCGGGCTGATGGCGCTCGCGAGCGAGGATCCGAAGCGCTTCTACCCCGAGATGGGCACGCTTTACCTGCGGCGCATTGGAGAGCTGTGCGCGGCCGGCGTTACGGCCCGGCTGTAAAGTGGACGAGCGCCTCGCGCTCGAATATCTCGATGCGCTGAAGCACCAGCGCCGCCTTTCGCCGGCCACGCTCGCCAATTACGCGCGCGCGATCGACGTTCTGCTTCAGCTGCACAAAAAGCCCATTGCCACCCTGGAGCCGCCGGAGGTGCGCCGCGCGGTCGCGGTGTTGCATGGCAAAGGCTTGTCGCCGCGCACCCTGGCCCTCGTGCTGAGCGCGTGGCGCGGCTGGTTTCACTGGCTCACGCGCCATCGCGGCTTTCGTGCCAATCCGGTGCTCGGCATTCGCGCGCCAAAAGCGGGTCGGCCGCTGCCGAAGGCGCTGTCTGTCGAGGCGACGCAGCGGCTGCTCGATTCCAAGGCGGATGGCGTAAGCGCCGCGCGCGATCGCGCGATGCTCGAGCTCCTTTACTCGTCGGGCCTGCGTCGTGCCGAGCTGGTTGCATTGGACGCTACGGACGGCCGGCTGGATCTCAAGCAGGGCGAAGTGACGGTAACCGGCAAAGGCGCCAAGACGCGCACCGTGCCGATCGGCGCAAAGGCGCGCGAGGCGCTGCAGGCGTGGCTCGGTGTGCGCGCCCAGCTTGCGCATCCGGGCGAGAAGGCCCTCTTCGTCGGCGCCCGCGGCCGCCGCATTTCACCGGCGGTGGTGGGCGCCCGTGTCGCGGCCTGGGGTCGCGCGAGCGGCATCACCGAGCGCGTGCATCCGCACATGCTGCGCCATTCGTTCGCCACGCACATGCTGCAGTCGTCCCAGGACCTGCGCGCCGTCCAGGAGATGCTCGGGCATTCGAGCATCTCGACCACGCAGATCTATACGCACCTCGACTTCCAGGCGCTCGCGAAGGTGTACGACGCAGCGCATCCTCGCGCACGGAAAAAATGATTCATCTCAAGCCCGGCCGCGACAAGTCGCTGCGCCGCCGCCACCCGTGGATCTTTTCCGGCGCAGTGGAGAAGGTGACCGGCAGCCCAGCGAGTGGCGATACCGTCGAAGTCAGGAATTCATCGGGGCAAACGCTGGCGCGCGCGGCCTATAGCCCGGCGTCGCAGATCCGCGCCCGCGTGTGGACCTCCGATCCCGCGGAAGAGGTGGACGCCGCCTTCTTCCGCAATCGGGTGATGCGTGCGCTCGCCTTGCGCGAAGGCTTGCCCGCCGCGAAGGTTGGCAACGCGCTGCGTTTGGTGCACGGCGAGTCCGACGGCCTGCCGGGCCTCATCGTCGACCGCTATGCCGATGTGCTGGTCGCGCAGTTCCTCGCCGCGGGCGTCGAGCGCTGGCGCGAGCCGATCCTCGATGCGCTCGCCGAGTTGAGCGGGTGCGAAGCGATCTACGAGCGCTCGGACGCCGAGACGCGAAAGCTCGAGGGCCTCGAGCCCCGCTCCGGATTTGTCCGCGGCAATCGCGCGGCGTCGCGCTGCCCGATCATCGAATACGGGCTCAACTTCAAGGTCGATGTCGAGCAGGGGCAGAAGACCGGGTTCTTCCTCGACCAGCGCGAGAACCGCCAGCGCATCCGCGCGCTCGCCGCCGGGCGTGAAGTGCTCGACGGCTTCTCCTACACCGGCGGCTTCGCCATCAACGCGCTAGCCGGGGGCGCGAAGCGTGTGCTGGCGATCGAGAGCTCCGGTCCGTCGCTCGAAGTCGCGCGCGAAAACCTCGCCGCCAACGCGCTCGACGCGAGCAAAGTCGAATTCGTCGAAGCGGACGTCTTCGCGCACCTGCGCACCCTGCGCGATCGCGGCGCGCACTTCGACCTCGCCGTCCTCGATCCGCCGAAGTTCGCGCCAACGGCCGCGCAGGCGAAGAACGCCGCGCGCGCCTACAAGGACATCAACCTGCTGGCGTTGAAGCTGCTGCGTCCGGGCGGCTTGCTCGCCACCTTCTCATGCTCAGGCGGCGTCGACGCTGCGCTCTTCCAGTCGATCGTCGCAGGGGCGGCGCTCGATGCCGGGGTGGAAGCGAAGATCCTCGATCGCTTCGGCGCCGCGGCGGATCATCCGGTGGCGCTGGAATTTCCCGAGGGCGAATACCTGAAAGGGCTGCTGGTCCTCAGGACCTGAATGGTTAAAATGCCATGATGCAAGAGCAGAACATGGTCCCCGTCACCATCCTGACGGGCTTCCTCGGCGCGGGTAAGACCACGCTTCTCAACCGCATTCTCAAGGAAGACCACGGCCACAAGATCGCGGTCATCGAGAACGAGTTCGGCGAGGTCGGCGTGGACAACGCCATCATCGAGAAGTCGGACGAGCAGATCATCGAGATGAACAACGGCTGCATCTGCTGCACCGTGCGCGGCGATCTCATCCGGATTCTCGGCACGCTGAAGGAGAAGCGCGACGACGGCTCGCTCAAGTTCGACCGCGTGGTGATCGAGACTACCGGCATGGCGGATCCCGGCCCCGTCGCGCAGACATTCTTCACCGACGAGGAGATCGGCAACTACTATCTCCTCGATTCGATCATCACGGTCGTGGATGCCAAGCACGCGCCGAAGCAGCTCGACGAGTTCCACGAGGCGCAGGAGCAGGTCGGCTTCGCCGACCGCATCCTGATGTCGAAAGCAGATCTGGTCTCGGCCGACGAGGTCGAAAAGCTCTCGCAGCGCATCCGGCGCATGAACCCGCGCGCGCCGATCAAGCAGGTGCATTTCGGCGAGGCGGCGATCGACGAGGTGCTCGACATCCGCGGCTTCAACCTGAACGCGATCCTGCAGCTCGACCCGACCTTCCTCACCGATTCGGCGCACGAGCATCACGACGAGGTCGAGTCGTTCGTGTTCCGCTCCGACAAGCCGTTCGACGGCACCAAGCTCGAGCAGTTCCTGTCCGGGATGATCCAGGTCTATGGCCCGGACCTCCTGCGCTACAAGGGCATCCTCTGGATGAAGGGCAATCCCCGCCGCGTGGTGTTCCAGGGCGTGCACATGATGATGGGCGGCGACATGGGCAAGCCGTGGACCAAGGCGGAGAAGAAGCAGTCGATCCTCGTCTTCATCGGCAAGAAGCTGCCGCGCGATCTGTTCATCGCCGGGCTCGAGGAATGCCTGGCCAAATAGCCCGGATCGCACTTGTCTTCGCCGTCCTGCTCGCGCAGCAGACGGCGCTGGCGCACCAGTATTGGCACGCAACGCCGAAGGCCGTTGCGGCGGAGCAGAGCGTCCCCGCGAAGGGCGACAAGCTCTGCGACCTGCACGATCTCCTTGGCACGGTGCTCGGCGTCGTCGCCGGAACTGTGGTCATACCCACCTTTCTCCCGTTACCGGAACCGCGCTTCACGGGCTATGCGTCGATCGTCCGGCACGCGTTACCCCTCGCTCCTCATTCCCGCGGCCCACCCCTGATCTCCTGAGCACGCCGGTGCGCTCCGTCGGAGCGCGTGGTCGGTTCTAACGGGAGATCAAACAATGCATCGCACACTGTTGTGCGCCATGGCTCTGGCCTTGGCGGGCGCCGCAAAGGCGCAGGACACGCGCGAGCTCGATGAGCTCAAGCGCCGCGTGGAGGAGCTCGAGAAAAGATCGGCGCCGCGCCCGGCGTCGAACGCCTTCAATCCGGATATCTCGCTAATCCTGCAGGGCACGGCGGCGCGCAGCTCGCAAAGCCCGAATGACTTCCAGATCACCGGCTTCGCGCCCTCCGGCGGCGAAGTCGGCCCCGCGCGGCGCGGCTTCAGCCTGGGCGAATCGGAGCTGGTCATGAGCTCGAACATCGACCCGTATTTCCGCGGCCAGCTGGTCGCCGCCTTTACGCCGGAGAACGAGGTGGAGGTCGAGGAGGCCTTTTTCCAGACGCTGGCGCTCGGCAAGGGATTCACGCTCAAAGGCGGCCGCTTCCTGTCGGGCATCGGCTACCAGAATCCGATCCACCAGCACGCGTGGGATTTCCAGGATGCCCCGTTGCCGTACAAGGCGTTTCTCGGGGGACGGCTGAACGATGACGGCGTTCAGCTGAAATGGGTCGCGCCGACCGAGCTGCTGGTCGAGCTCGGCACCGAGCTCGGGCGCGGCCGCACCTTTCCCGCGACCGATCCGAACCGCAACCGTGCCGGCATGTGGAGTCTCTTCGGGCACGTCGGCGGCGACGTCGGCGCGGCCACCGCATGGCGCGCAGGCCTTTCGTACCTGAAGACATCGCCGCAGGACCGCGCGTTCACGGATGCGGGCGTGGTGCAGTCTTTCAGCGGTGAGAGCAAATTGTGGATCGCGGACTTCGTCGTCAAGAGCGGCACCAACCTGAAGCTGCAGGGCGAATATTTCCGCCGCACCGAGGACGGCGATCTGCAGTTCAATGGCGCACCGGGCGATTACGCGAGCCGGCAATCGGGCTGGTATCTGCAGAGCGTGTATCAGTTCATGCCGCGCTGGCGAGCGGGCTACCGCTACGACCGGCTGAGCCACGGCACCGTATCCGCCCCCGCCGGGGTGACCGCGGCCAATGCGCCGTTGCTTCTCACCGACCACAGCCCGAATCGCAACACGGTCATGGTGGACTGGAGCCCGACCGAGTTCAGCCGCGTCCGGCTGCAGCTCGCGTCCGACAAATCGCGGGTCGGCGTCACCGACAACCAGGTGCTGCTCCAATACATCTTCAGCCTGGGCGCGCACGGCGCGCACACCTTCTAGGAGGGGCGATGAGAGCTTTCCTTCTCGCACTGCTGCTTCTGCCGCTTCACGCGCATGCGGTGCTGAGCATCCTCGCGTGCGAGCCCGAGTGGGGTGCGCTCGCCAAAGAGCTGGGCGGCGACAAAGTGAATGTGTATACGGCGATCACCGCCCTGCAGGATCCGCATCGCGTGGAGGCGCGGCCAAGCCTCATGGCGCGCGCACGCAGCGCCGATCTCCTGGTCTGCACCGGCGCGCAGCTCGAGATCGGCTGGGTGCCGCTGCTGCAGACGCAGTCAGGCAACGGGAAGATCCAGACCGGGCAGCCCGGCTACTTCGAGGCGGCGAGCGCCGTGTCGCTCATCGAGCGGCCGGGAAGCGTCGATCGCTCGCAGGGCGATGTTCATCCGGAAGGAAATCCGCACCTGCACCTCGACCCGCGCAACATCGCGAAGGTGGCGAGCGCGTTAGCCCAGCGCATGGCGAGCCTGGATGGCGCGCAGGCGGCGTATTACCAGGGGCGCAGCAAGGAGTTCGCGCAGCGCTGGGCCGAAGCGAGCGCGCGATGGGAGCAACAGGGCGCGCCGCTCAAGGGGATGCCGGTGGTCGTGTATCACAAGGACCTTTCATACCTCGTGGCATGGCTCGGCATGCGCGAGGTCGGGGCGCTCGAGCCGAAGCCGGGTCTGCCGCCGAGTACCGCGCACCTCACCGATCTCGTCGAGCGGCTGAAACAATCGCCTGCGAACGCCGTGGTGCGCTCCGCATATAACGATCCGCGGCCCGCGCAGTGGCTCGCCGAGCGGGCGAAGATCCCCGCCGTGGTGCTGCCCTATACGGTCGGCGGCACGGAGAAAGCCAAGGATTTGTTCGGACTCTATGAAGACACGCTTGCGCGCCTGCTCGCGGTGAAGCGCTAATGGGCGATCTCAGCCTCCTCTGGCCGGCGCTCATCGCCGGCCTCCTCGTCACGGCGACGCACGTACCGCTCGGCATCCAGGTGCTGAATCGCGGCATCGTGTTCATCGACCTCGCGGTGGCGCAGATCGCGGGACTCGGCGTCGTGGTTGCCGACCGCGTTGGATTCGAGCCGCAAGGCGCCGCGGTACAGATCGCCGCGCTGGGTGCGGCGCTGCTCGGGGCCTTGCTGCTGAATTGGACCGACAAGCGCTGGCCGCAGGTGCAGGAGGCAGTGATCGGCGTGACGTTCGTGGTTGCCGCGAACGCCGCCATCCTGGTCCTCGCCAGCAATCCTCATGGCGCGGAGCACCTGAAGGATTTACTGATCGGCCAGATCCTGTGGGTGGATAAGGCGCGGCTCATCGCAGTGGCAGTCGTTTACGCGGCCATCCTGGCGATCTGGTTCGGCCTTCGCGCGCGCGTGGGCAGTATCGGGTTTTACGTCCTCTTCGCGTTTGCCGTGACGGCATCGGTGCAGCTGGTCGGCATTTACCTGGTGTTCGCGACGCTGATTGTCCCGGCTCTCGCCACGCGGCAGCTCGGCCGGTCCCGGCTGGCGGCCTGCTACGCCTTGGGCGCGCTTGGATATGGAGCGGGCCTCGCCTTGTCGGTGGTGTCGGACCTGCCCTCGGGCCCGCTGATCGTCTGCACCCTCGTGGCGCTCGGTTTCTTTGTGTTCCTCTTGAATTCGCGGGCACCTTCCTCCACCTAAGGCATCTCACCCTGATGGAACAATTCCACGGCACGACCATCCTGTCCGTCCGCCGCAACGCGAGCGTTGCGCTCGGCGGCGATGGCCAGGTGACGCTCGGCAACATCGTCGTCAAGGGCGGCGCGAAGAAAGTGCGCCGCCTGTACCAGGAGCGCATCCTCGCCGGCTTTGCCGGCGGCACGGCGGACGCCTTCACGCTGTTCGAGCGCTTCGAGGCGAAGCTCGACAAGCACCAGGGCAACCTCATGCGCTCGGCTGTAGAGCTCGCCAAGGACTGGCGCACCGATCGCATCCTGCGGCGGCTCGAGGCCATGCTGGCGGTCGCGGACAAGGAGCATTCGCTCATCATCACCGGCGCGGGCGACGTGCTCGAGCCCGAGCAGGGCATCGTCGCCATCGGCTCGGGCGGGCCGTACGCGCAGAGCGCGGCAAAGGCGCTGCTCGACAACACTTCGCTTGGCGCGCGCGACATCGTCGACAAGGCGCTCGCGATCGCCGCGGATCTCTGCATTTATACGAACCACCAACGCACCATCGAAGTCCTCGAATAAGAAAAGGGGTCAGAGCAATTTTCCTGTAACACCTACGCAACGCAGTGGTTACAGGAAAATTGCTCTGACCCCTTTTTCGGAGGTTTAGCCCCTTGAGTGGTATGACGCCGCAGGAAATCGTCCACGAGCTGGACAAGTACATCGTCGGGCAATCGAAGGCCAAGCGTGCGGTCGCCATCGCATTGCGCAACCGCTGGCGGCGTCAGCAGGTACCGGATCCGCTGCGCCAGGAGATCACGCCGAAGAACATCCTGATGATCGGGCCGACCGGCGTCGGCAAGACCGAAATCGCTCGACGCCTTGCGCGCCTTGCCGACGCGCCGTTCATCAAGGTAGAGGCGACCAAGTTCACCGAGGTCGGCTACGTCGGCCGCGACGTCGACACGATCGTGCGCGACCTGGTGGAGATCAGCGTCAAGCAGACCCGCGAGCAGGCGACGAAGCGCGTGCACACCCGCGCGCAGGAGGCGGCGGAGGAGCGCATCCTCGATGCGCTGATCCCGACGGCCAGGGGCGTGGGGTTCCAGGACACCGCGACCGAAGAGAGCGCGACGCGCCAGAAATTCCGCAAGAAGCTGCGCGAGGGCGAGCTCGACGACAAGGAGATCGAGATCGAGGTGTCCGCGTCGAGCCCGCAGATGGAGATCCTCGCCCCACCGGGGATGGAGGAGCTGACCTCGCAGATCCAGGGGATGCTCTCCAACATGGGCAGCGGGCGGCGGCGCCTTCGCAAGATGAAGATCCGCGAGGCCACTCAGCTCATCACCGACGAGGAAGCGGCTCGCCTCGTGAACGACGACGAGCTCAAGACGCGGGCGCTCGCCAATGCCGAGCAGAACGGCATCGTGTTCCTCGACGAGATCGACAAGATCACCAGCCGCTCCGAGATGCAGGGGGCCGACGTATCGCGCCAGGGCGTGCAGCGCGACCTGTTGCCGCTGGTGGAGGGCACGACGGTGTCGACGCGCTACGGCATGGTGAAGACCGACCACATCCTGTTTATCGCCTCGGGTGCGTTCCACCTCGCGAAGCCCTCCGACCTGATCCCGGAGCTGCAGGGTCGCTTCCCGATCCGTGTCGAGCTCGACTCGCTCTCGGTGGAGGATTTCGAGCGCATCCTGACCGGCACCGACGCGAGCCAGGTCAAGCAGTACCAGGCCTTGCTCGCCACCGAAGGGCTGAATGTCGACTTCAAGCCGGAAGCGATCCGGCGCCTGGCCCAGATCGCGTGGCAGGTGAATGAGAAGACCGAGAACATCGGCGCACGGCGGCTCTACACGGTGCTGGAGAAGCTCCTCGAACAGATTTCGTTCGATGCCGGGCAGCGCGGGCCCGGCGAGGTCACGATCGATGGGGCCTATGTCGACGAGCGGTTGGGCGAGCTCGCTAAGGACGAGGATCTGGCGCGCTACGTTCTCTGAGCTCGTGTTCTAGGCAGGCGCGGCACAGGCAGTCCCGCCCCGCCAGCGGGGCCAGGGGAGGCAGGCCCTCGCACCAGCACCCCGGCTCTTCCGCCCCGCAGGCAAACGCCGCCCCGCACCGGGCGCAAGCTAAATCCTTCATCCGCAAAAGTTTACGCGGGGCTTGAAATCCGTGCGGCCGACCCTACCTCCTACGCTGTAAGGGGCACGAGCCCCACGCTAAAGGAGACAGCCAAATGGCGAGCATGCAAAGGTTCGACCCCTTCAACGAGCTGGTCGATGACCTGTTCAAAGGGTTCCTGGTAAGACCCGTGTCCTACGAAGGCCGCGGCGAGACACTACCCCGGGTGAAGGTCGACGTGGCAGAGCGTAACGGCGCCTACATCGTCACGGCGGAGTTGCCGGGGGTAAAGAAGGACGACATCCAGGTGACGATCGACGGCGCGCAGGTCACCCTCGCTGCCGACGTGAAGCGGGAGCGCGAGGTCCAGCAGGACGAGCGCATCCTGCATACCGAGCGCACGTTCGGCAAGGTAATCCGCAGCTTTACGCTGCCGCAGGAAGTCGACGAGGCGAAAGCCGAAGCGAAGTTCCGCGACGGCGTGCTGGAGCTCACGCTGCCGAAGAAATCGGCGGCGCAGAAGAAGCAGATCTCGATCCAGTAATCTCGCCGCAGCATCGCGAAGGGCCGGCGTCAGCGACGCCCGGCCCTTTAGTTTGTAGAATGCGGCGAGAATGAACGCGCCGTTCCAGCACAGTCCGCAAGCGACCGAGAAGGCCCGCATCCTCGGGGAGGCGCTGCCTTACATCCAGCGCTTCCACGGCAAGACGATCGTCGTGAAGTTCGGCGGCAACGCGATGATCGATGAGGAGCTGAAGGCGAGCTTTGCGCACGACGTGGTGCTCCTCAAGCTGGTCGGCATGAACCCGGTCGTCGTGCACGGCGGGGGCCCGCAGATCGAGCAGCTCCTCACGCGCCTGGGGAAGAAAGGCGAGTTCATCGACGGCATGCGTGTCACCGATGCCGAAACGATGGACGTGGTCGAGATGGTGCTCGGCGGCCAGGTGAACAAGGAGGTCGTCGAGCTCATCAACCAGGCTGGCGGCAAGGCCGTCGGGCTCACCGGCCAGGACGGTGCACTGATTCGTGCGCGCAAGATGATGCTGCCTTCGAAAGAGAGCGGCGCCGTCGACCTCGGCCAGGTGGGCGAGATCGAGTCGATGGATCCCTCCGTGATCCGCGCGCTCGAGGCGGGCGGCTTCATCCCGGTCGTCGCACCGATCGGCACCGGCGGCGACGGCACGACCTACAACATCAACGCGGATCTCGTCGCCGGCAAGCTGGCGGAGATCCTGGCGGCGGAAAAGCTGGTCGTCCTGACCAACACGCCCGGCGTGCTCGACAAGAACGGCAAGCTCCTTACGGGGCTCACGCCAAAGAAGATCGACGACCTCGTCCAGAAGGGCGTGATCTCGGGCGGCATGCTGCCGAAGATCGGCTCCGCCCTCGACGCCGCGCGCAACGGCGTCAAGAGCGTGCATATCATCGACGGGCGCGTGCCCAACGCGCTGCTCCTCGAGGTGCTCACCGATCAGGGCGTCGGCACGCTCATCAAGAGCAAGTAGTGCGCATCGCAAGACTGCCGCCTTCGCGGCGCGTTTGGATTTTCGATCTCGACAACACGCTGCACGATGCGACGGCGCGCATCTTCCCGGCGATGCACCGGCAGATCAACGCCTTTCTCCAGCGCGAGTTCGGCGTCGACGAGGAGGGCGCAAACCACATGCGGCGCGATTTCTGGCTGCGCTACGGCACTACGCTGAACGGCCTGATGCGACACCACGGCACCGATCCGCGTCGCTTCCTCGCCGAGACG
>DATLDY010000257.1:0-6011 GCA_035525655.1 Burkholderiales bacterium | reverse complement strand
CAGGTCCTAGAGCCGGGCTTCAACCTGATCGTGCCGTTCATCGACCGCATCGCCTACAAGCATTCGCTGAAGGAGGTGCCGCTCGACGTCCCGGAGCAGGTCTGCATCACGCGCGACAACACCCAGCTCGCGGTCGACGGGATCATCTATTTCCAGGTGGTCGATCCCCGCCTCGCGAGCTACGGGACCTCCAACTACATCGTGGCGATCACCCAGCTCGCGCAGACCGCGCTGCGCTCGGAGATCGGCAAGATGGAGCTCGACAAGACTTTCGAGTCGCGCGACGAGATCAACCGCCAGATCGTGCAATCGCTCGACGAGGCGGGGCGCAACTGGGGCATCAAGGTCCTGCGCTACGAGATCAAGAGCCTGACGCCGCCCGAGGCAATCCTGCGCTCGATGCAGCAGCAGATCACGGCCGAGCGCGAAAAGCGCGCGTTGATCGCGAAATCGGAAGGCGAGCGGCAGCAATCCATCAACGTGGCCGACGGCGAGAAACAGGCCGCCGTGCTGCGCTCCGAAGGCGAAAAGCAGGGCGCGATCAACCGCGCGCAGGGCGAGGCCACCGCGATTCGTGTCATCGCCGAGGCGACGGCGGCGGGCGTGCGCTCGGTAGCCGAAGCCATCGGCGACAAGGGTGGCATCGAGGCCGCGAACCTCAAGGTAGCCCAGCAATATGTGGAAGCTTTTGCCGGTCTGGCGAAAACGTCCAATACGCTGATCCTCCCGACGAACGCGGGCGACGTGGCGAGCTTTGTGGCCACCGCGATGAGCGTGCTGGATCGCGCGCGCCTGCCGGCCGCCCGACCCGGCTAACTCCCTGCACGGCGTGCGCCCAGCCACACGTGCACGCCGAGCGCCGCGGCCGCCAGCACGCCAACGGTCCAGTGCCAAAGGCTTGTCATGGCCCGTGCGCGCTCGTCGCCAAGGTAGTAGAGAAGAAGCCCGGTCAGCGCAAGGAACGTGAGCGCACCAGCCACGGTGGCGCCCGACCAGCGATTTTTACGCTCGCGCCATCCCGCCGGCGCGTGCAACGCGGTCACCGCGCCGATCAGCACGAGCAAAGCCATGGACGCTGTGCCGTGGATTTGCATCAATGCTGACCGGCCGTGCTGGGAGGCAAGCCATGCGAGTCCGCTCGCCGTTACCACGGCGCCGGTCGCGTACAGGCCGAGCCGCAGGCTAGGCGGCAGGCGCATGGAGACGCCCGGCCGCGTCTACGGCGTACGCCGTGGCGCCGAACGGCTTCAGTAACGAGCCGAGCGGGCCGCAAAGCGCCACCACCTTCGTGAGCGCGTCGGCCACCACGCAGTTGGCGGCGGCGACGGTCACACTCCAGGCGAGAGTGCTGCGTTCTCCGCTACGCGGATCGTCGAGGCTGGCGCCGAAATAGCCGGCGGATGTCGCGTAAGCCGCGTGGCCTGAGGGTGGCAAGGCGACTGCGCTACCGATCGCGCCGGGCACCCGCACGCGGACCGGACCAGGCCATCGACCGAAGAAACGCAGGTCGCCGCCCGCGTTGACGCTGCCGCGTCGGGCCCCGGCCGCCTGCAACGCTGCAATCGCCCGGTCCACGGCGAAGCCCTTGGCTATGCCGCCCAGATCCACTCGGGCGCGTCGTCGCAGCAGGACCCGGCAGCCGTCCTGCAGGACGATGTCGGTATGGCGCGCGCCGCTCCCGGGGACGACCACATCGAAGGCGCCGCCACTGTGCTCGCTCAGCGAAAGCGCCTGCGTCAGCACGTCGAACGTCCACGGGTCCACAATCACCGGCGCCCGATGCGCCGCGGCATTGATGCGCGCCACATCGCTGTCACACGAATGAAAGTTCATCAGCCGATGCACGCGCGCAACGGCGTCGAACGCGGAGTCGACCGCACCGGCATGCGCCGCGGCGTTGATGGCGACGAGGGTGCCGAGCAGCGGACGCGCGCGCCGGATCATGGGCCTTTCAGCGCCACACGATGCAGAACGACGAGGCGCCGCACCCCGTCGGTGATGTGGCGGCAGGAAAGCGTGGCGCCGCTCAGATTCTGGATGTCCTCCCCCAGGCGCAGGGTGTCGGCTGCGCGCTTGCCGATGAACTGCGCGCGCCAGCGCGGGTTGCGCACCTCGCCGCCGCGCGACTCGCGATAGTCGAGGATCTCGACGCCGCGGATCAGACCATCCGGATCCATCGCCACGGCATAGGTGATGAGCTCGTGCTTGCCGATCACCTCATCGAGCGCGAAGAATCCAATGAGCGTATCGCCGCGCATGGCTCGCCATACGCGCTGTTCATCGGCGCGAGACGTGACCCCGGATTCGGCGGCGATACGCGCGCGCGCTTCGGGGGAAAGCCGCACCGTAGCCGGCGAGAAGCGCTCGGCTGACGCAAAGAGCAGCCGTTGCGCCTGCTCGACCGTCAGGTATTGCGTCGCCTGCACCGTCGCCGGGACGCACGCTGCGGCGACCGGGATCCACAGCGCCGGGTCGAACCGGGCCATCAGAACATGTAGCCCAGGCCGAGGTTCAACCGATCCTTGGAGCGGTCGGTGCTGTAGCGCTGGATGTCGGCCTTGAGAACAACCTGGGGATGTACATAAAAGTTGGCGCCGAACGTGCGAATGCGCTCGAGGTTGTTGGGGTCCTGAAAGAGCCCGAGCGCTGCATCTTCCTGCTGGCGGATGTCGATGCGCTCGACGCGTACGAACGGCGCGATATCCACGTCGCCGCGCCGGTACACGTGATACGCCGCCTGGCCGTACCAGCCGCTCATGGATCGCGGTGCCGCGAACGGCGTTGCAGCCGTCGAGGTAACGGCGTTGACGCGTTCGGCATCACCGAGCGTTCCCCTCGCGTAAAGAGCTTGCAGGTCCCATCGCGCCACGTTGTACTTCACGTGCAGGTCCCAGAGCGTGAGGCGAGCGTGCACGCCGCGCAGGGCTGCATTGGCCTGGCCGTTCTGTCCGGTGTTCCCGGTGAACACGCCGCCTCCCGCGAGCAGCCCCGGCCTCTGGTAGTTGAGCGCGCCGTACACGGACAGATCCTTCGCGTCTGCCTGTGCGCCTTCCTGGTGGCCGCTACGGATGCCGCTGTTGGGATCATCGAGCTTGCCGGCGTTGAAACCTGTCGTAACGCCGACGTCGTAGCGCAAGCCATGGGCGCCCAGAAGGCCGTGGACGCCGAAGCCGAGCTCGCGCCAGGTCGTGGGAATGATGCGCGTCTCGACCTCGTTGCGCTCGACGCCGTAATAGGTCGGCGGCTCGTGCGTCAGGTTGAGGATGCCCAGCGGGATCAGGAACAGCCCGCCTTTCACGTTCAGCGCGTCGCTGAACTGATAGTTGAGATAGGCCTGCTCCATCTCGATCTCGCCGTGGTCCTCCGCGCTTGCGATGGCGTGCTCGAGCTCGAGCTCGGAGTTGAAGGTCAAACGATCATTGAAGCGGTGCCCGAACCCGATCACGAAGCGGCGCAGGTCCGCCTTGGAGGTGCGCTCGCTGTCGCGAAAGCGGTTGTAGTTGAACTCGCCGTAGCCGAAGAGCGAGGTTGCGGAAGCGGCGGGCTCGCTGCGCATGCGCGATACGTCGGTCTTCAGCCGGTCGATTTCCCGTTGCAGCGCGTCGATCTTCTGCTCCGTCGTCTGCGCATTCGCGAGCGGCGCGATGGCCCAGGCGAGGACGATTGCGCTGAATCTTATCTTCATGATGCAGCCAGCTCCTTTGTGTTGTTAGGGGCTGGCTTGCGTCCAGGACGCTGGCTGGCGGAAAACTTAGCGGGTCACGCGCGCGCCATCCGGCTCTTCATGGCGGAAAGGCCCAGCCAAGCTGCCGGTATCAGCACGAGCGCGTAGGTCAGCAGCGCACCGTACTCGCCTTCGGGGCCGTATGGCTCCGTCGCGATGTGCCAGTACGCGTTGTCGAGTGGCAGCAGATTCGCCTCGGTCGCCTCGTGGAAGGCGTAGACGAGAAGCTGCAGCGCAAAAAGCACCAGGAATATCGAGGTAACACGGAAAAAGAGCGCCAGGTCGACGCGATGGCCATAGCGTGACCAGGTAACCGCAAGGGCCGCAGCGAGCAGCAGGCCGGCGATGGCACCCATCACGAACGGCGCGGTTTCCGTCTGACGGAAAAGGGACGCCGTAATAAAGGCCGTTTCCATCCCCTCCCGCGTGATCATGAAGACGACGAACAAGAATACGCCGAGCCAGGCTCCGGCCCCCGGCCGAACCGCCGCTGCCTCGAGTCGGGCTCCGATGTCCCGGCGCATGCGCTGCGCGGCGCCCAGCATGTAGACGACCATGGAGATCACCAGCGCGGCGGCGATCAACGCCAGGAACGATTCCGCCTTGGGCGTGACCGCCGTCTCGGCCAGCCAGACGCCCAAGACCAACGAAGCCGCGACCGCGGTCACGGCTCCCCAAGCCACCGCTGGGAGGAGCGTGGCGCGACCCGTCTTGCGCAGATAAGCAGCCGCGATGGCAACGATGAGGAACATCTCGATGCCCTCGCGCAGCGTGACGAGAAGGATCTGGCTCATTCAGGCTGTGAGGATGAGCTTGCCGTTCTGCGTGACTCGCAGCCGGTACTCGCGCCCGTTGTGGGTGATGACCAGCTCGCGACCCTTCCCGAGCAGGCTCTCGCTGCTTAGCTTCATCGGCATCGGGGTCACTGGGCGTGCCTTCGTTTGGTCCACCCCTGTACGATAATAATTCTCATTGAGTTCGTCAATCGCTCTCAAGACCACGTTTCCCCTTTAGGTCAGCGAGTTGAACGTTAGCGTGCGCTAACTGCTTGCAACTGAACCTCGCTTGTGATGATAATAGTTCTCAATCACGTGATTCTCGATCCAAGGGGGCTGTGCTTGTACGTCTGCATCTGCAACGCGATTACCGAGAGGGCCGTGCGCGAATGCGCGCGAAATGGCGCGTGCTCCGTGGAGCAGCTCACCGTGGAGCTCGGGGTAGCCGCCGGCTGCGGCCGCTGCCGCGAATGCGCCGACGGTGTCCTGCGCGAGGTGCACGCCCCGCAGCCAGCGCTATCGGCTGCCGGTGCCTGAAAGCATAATCCCGCCTCCCTTCCGGAGGTCGGCATGAAAGGCGATAGCCAAGTCATTCAGCACCTGAACAAGGTGCTGTTCAACGAGCTGACCGCGATCAACCAGTACTTCCTGCATGCGCGCATGCTCGATAACTGGGGCTTGAAAAAGCTAGAGGAGCACGAGAAGAAGGAGTCGATCGACGAGATGAAGCACGCCGATCGGCTGATCAAGCGCATCCTGTTCCTCGAAGGGCTGCCGAACCTGCAGGACCTCGGCAAGCTGCTGATCGGCGAGAACGCCCTCGAGGCGCTCAAGTGCGACCTGAAGCAGGAGAGGATCGCCCATCCGGCGCTAAAGGAAGCGATCGCACACTGCGAGCAGGTGCGCGATTACATCTCCCGCGAGATTTTGGAGGACATCCTGGAGGGCGAGGAAGAGCACATCGACTGGCTGGAGACCCAGATCGCCCTCGCAGACTCCCTCGGCCTGCAGAACTGGCTTCAATCCGCCGCTGGCGCGCCGTCATAGCGCGCGGCGAACGCCATGAAGATCGACACCGGCATCAAGGAAACCGACCGCGCGAAGATCGCGCAAGGCTTGTCGCGCCTGCTCGCCGACACGTACACGCTGTACCTCAAGACCCACAATTTTCACTGGAATGTCACCGGCCCGATGTTTCAGACCCTGCACCTGATGTTCGAGCAGCAGTACACCGAGTTGGCCCTTGCCGTGGATCTCATTGCGGAGCGCATTCGCGCGCTGGGTTTTCCCGCGCCCGGGACCTATGCCGAATTCACCCAGCTGAGCTCGATCAAGGAGCCGAAGGGCGTGCCCTCGGCCGATCAGATGATTCGCGAGCTGCTCGCCGGCCAGGAGGCCGTGGTGAAGACCGCGCGCTCCGTATTTCCGCTGGTGGACAAGGTGAACGACGAGCCGAGCGCCGATCTCCTCACGCAACGCATGCAGGTGCATGAGAAGACCGCCTGGATGCT
>DATLDY010000096.1:0-18840 GCA_035525655.1 Burkholderiales bacterium | reverse complement strand
GAGCGCACGGCGAGCGACATGTAGGGCTCGGTCTCCTTGCGGAAATAAACCGGCCCGTACCAGGTCTGTCCGGGGCGCGCGTTCTTGAATGCCGGCTCCTGCGACCAGTCGCGCCGCGTGCCGATCTCGGACATCTTGAGGCGCGACTCCGCAATTTGTTCACGGCCGCTCGGATCGATATAGGTCACATCCGTAACCGCGTACGCCCTCTGCAGCAGCTTGATCAGCTCGATGCGCCGCTGCTCGAGGCCCTCGACACCGAGCTGCGGCAGCGCCGCGTACGCCAGCTGCTGCTCGATCTGCAGGACGAATTGCTCGATGCGCGCCGCCGCGGCGAGCGCCTTCTCGTGCTGCAGGTTCGCGAGCGCGGTCTTGTTTTCCTGGTACGAGAAGTAAAGGCCGATGCCGCCGGAAAGGAGGAGCACGCCGCAGACCAGCCCCAGCATCAGCAGGAAATATCGCCGGAAGAGCCGCCCGCGCTCGACCCGCGTGATTTCCCGATGCTGTTCCTTGATCGCTTCGATGGGCTTCAGCCAGGCCTCCCTCTCCAGCTAACTCTATCACCGGGGACTTGCCGCAAGGCACAGCGGCGCGTTGAATCTACGAGGGAAAAATCTACCGACGCAGCGTTTGGGGTGTTTTCAAATGACGCGATCGGCCCGAGCGAGCAGCGTAGGCGGGATAGTCAGTCCGATCGCCTTCATGCGCTGTGCATTGATCACCAGCTCAAACCGCGTAGGACGCTCGATCGGCAGATCGTTCGGCTTCGCGCCGCGCAGGATGCGGTCAACGAAAGAAGCCGCCGTCGCGCCGAGCTCCCCGAGGTTGGCGGCATACGTGAGGACTCCCGCGGCCCTAAAGACGGTGCTCGCGATGTCGCATACGACCGGAAGCCTGCGCTGCTCGGCGAAGCGCGCGACCTTTGCGATCCCTTCCGGAGTGGATTGGGGGCCGCCAGAGGTGACGAACAGCGCCTGCAACGGAGCCTTCGCGACTTCGACGAGGCACTTGTGGAGACCCTCTTCGCTCCGATTCATCCAGACGCGCAAGCGAATCCTCAACGCGTCGGCCGCGGTGCGCATTTCTTTCAGGCAGATTTCCGTTTCCGCTTCCGGAAAAGCGGGTGGCGCGTAGGCCCACAAGACACCGAGTTCCCTGAGTGTCGGCACGAGCTCCTTGGCAAGCGCCACCTGCTTGCCGAAGACCCCCGTACCGGCATAGATGGTCACACCGGTGAGGTTTCCTCCCGGCTTCGCAAGGCTTGCCACCAGGCCGGATTCGACGGGGTAACCCGCGAGCATCACGATCGGCACGGTTTGCGTGGCTTGCTTCGCAGCCACCGCGTTGGCCGTTCCGATGGCGATAAGAAGATCGCAACCGTTCCGGATCAGCTCTTTTGCCATTTCGGCCGCGCGCTCCTGCTGGGGCGCGGTAATCCGCGTCTCGACGCTCAGGTTTTTGCCGAGTGTCCAGCCGCGGTCCTTCAAAGCGGCCAGGAGCGGATCGGTTAAAGGCGGAAACGGGACAAGTTGAAGCAGGCCAACGCGGCGAACGCTGTTGGCCTGCTGCGCTGAACAAACACGGGACGCAAGCGCTGCGGCGGCGACCGAACCGCCGAGCAACAGCAAGCGCCGCCTGCTGACAGCCATCGCCTCCCCCATCGGGCCCGCCGCCCGAGCCCCCCTAGAGCCGCAGTATGGGGCGAAGGCCCGAAAACTTCATCCGGGGACGCTAAGGACCCTCGACGCCTTCCTGCCCGGTGCAGGGGCAGGCCACTGCCGTCAGCATCGGCTGCTGGATCTCGACCGCGGGGTCCGGCTGAGCCAATGAAACGAAGGCGGCGGCGAGGACTACGAAGGTCGGCAGCAGCAGCGCCACGAATACCAGATGCTCCGTGAAGGACCTGGCCTGGGGTTGTGCGTATTCGGTGTTTGTCATGTTTGTCATGGCTCCCTCCTGGAAGTCATGGCAGGCAGGTTAGGCGTCCCGCGCGTTCCATTCAGCGAACTACGGCCCTCCCACCGTGTGACTAATTCACCTTCGGTTGACAAAGCAGGGGCAAAATGCACGCCCATGAAGGACCGGTCGGCCGAGGTACTGCCACCGCCCTTGCTGGATGCCATCGGCAAGGTGGCGACGACGCGGGCCTTTCCCAAGAACGCGATCATCGTCAACGAGGGCGACGAAACCGACTCGCTCTACGTAATCGTCGCCGGCCGGGCACGCGTTTACGTCTCGAACGCCCAGGGGCGCGAGGTGCAGCTGAACGTCATGGGCCCCGGGGAATACTTTGGCGAGGTCACGCTCGACGGCGGGCCGCGCTCGGCGTCCGTCATGGCGGCGGAGGACTGCCGCTGCGCGATCGTCAAAAGGAGCGAGCTCCTCACGCTGGTCGAGAAGGAGCCGCACTTCGCCCTCCACATGGTGCGCAAGCTCGCCAGCCGGGTGCGCGACCTCACGGAGAACGTGCGCAGCCTCGCGCTGATGGACGTCTATGGCCGCGTCGCGCGACTGCTGCTCGAGCTCGCCGAAGAACGCGACGGGCGCCTTTGCATCGACGAGCCGCTCACCCACAAGGACATCGCCTCGCGCGTCGGCGCCTCGCGCGAGATGATCAGCCGCATCTTCTCCGACCTGACTGCCGGGGGCTACGTCGGCAAGGAGAACGGCAAGCTGGTCATCATGCGCAAGCCCCCTCCACGCTGGTGAATTAATCACAAGCGCGTAGCGCAACTGTTACTAGGTTGCCCGGGTCCGTACGCGTAAGTTGGGCGCCATGGACCGCACCGAAAACCTGCCACGCCGCATCCGCGAGTCGCGCGATTGCGTCGAACTCCTCCTCGCTGCAGCGAGCGGCACCGCCGGCAGCGTGGCGCCTTGCCTCGGCGCGGTCCTTTTTTACTTGCCTGGAGTGGGTCGATGGATTTCCTGATCGCAGCGCTGGTCTTCGTGATTCAGCTCGTCCTCGCGGGCTTCGTGATGTGGGGCGGGTGGCTGTGCTTGCGGGACGGATGGCTCCGCGACCGCGCCGCGAAGGCCGCCAGCGCGGAGGCGAAGGACGACGGTTTCGAGCGAGTGGCTTCTCTGGTGCTGCTTGCTCTCTTGTGCACCACGCTCATCGGGGCCGTGTAAACGGCTTCGATGAGCTAGTCGCGGATCGATCCGCGGATCGACTTCAGGCGGAAAGCCGCCACCGGCTGCTGGAAGCCGCGCAGGCTCAAGGGCCCCACGGCTTCGGTCTCGGCGAGGTGCGAGAGGTCGTGTTCGGTTTGCGCATCCAGGATGATCTCGCCCGCGCGCGCCGTGCCGCAGAGGCGCGCCGCGAGATTCGGCACGTTGCCGATCGCCGCATACTCCCAGCGCTGCTCGAAACCGATCACGCCCAGCGTGGCTTCACCCTGGGCGATGCCGATGCCAAGGCCCACCTCGTGCCCCAGCTTGTCCCACGCCGCCGAGATCGGGGTGAAGGCCTCGTGCAACGCGAGCGCCATGCGCACGGCGCGCTCGGCAGGCCGGTCGATGGGCAGCGGATCGCTGAAGAAAATCATCACGCCGTCGCCCGCGAAGTGCTCGAGGGTGCCGCCGAACTCGTCGACCGTCCTTCCCAGTGTCGCGTGGTACGCGCGCAGGAGCTCCACGACCTCGTCGGGGTCGGCGCGGTCGGTGAAGGCGGTGAAGCCGCGCAGATCCAGGAACACGGCCGTGATCTCGCGGCGGTGAGGCTTGAGCAGGTCTTCGCCGCCGGCGACGATCGCCTCGGCCACTGGCTTCGAGAAGAAGCGCTTCAGGCGCGACAGGCGCTCGAGCTGCGCAACCTGCTCCTGCACGCGCTGCTCGAGCTTGGCGTTCACCTCCTTCAGCTCGTCCTGCAGCGATTTCACCCGCAGCAGCGAGCGCACGCGCGCGAAGAGCTCCTCCCAGTTGACCGGCTTCGAGAGAAAGTCGTCCGCGCCTGATTCGAGCCCTTTGATGCGCTCGCCCTGCCCGTCGAGGGAAGTGACGAGGATGACGGGCAGCAGGGCAGTCACCGGCGAGGCACGCAGGCGCCGGCAGAGCTCGAAGCCGTCGCACTTCGGCATCAGGATGTCCGAGACGATGAGATCGGGATGCGCCTGCGCTATCTGCTCGAGGGCCTGCTGGCCGTCCAAGGCGATGTCCACGGCATAGCCCCGCGCGCGAAGCACGCCTGCCATCATTTCGACGTTGGAACGCTGGTCGTCGACGACCAGGATGCGCGCGGTCATCTAGAAAACGATGACGCCCCGGGCGTTGCGTCCGGACTCCAGGTCGGCGAACGCCTGCGCCGCCTCGGCGACCGCGTAGCGCTTGGTGATCAGCTCGTCCAGCTTGAGCTCGCCCTTGAGGTAAAGCGCGAGCATGCGCGGGAAATCGATGCGCGGCACGCACGACCCGAAGTAGCTGCCGGTGAGCGTCTTCTCCTCGAACGGCAGCGTCATGGTGCGCACCGACGTCGAGTCGGTCGGTTTGGCGACGCCGACGACGATCGCCACCCCGCCGCGCCGGATCGCGCGGTACGCGGTGGCGGCAAGCTCGCCGGAACCGACGCATTCGAAGGCGTAGTCGGGTCCGCCGCCGGTCATTTTCTTCAGCGCCTTGGCCGGGTCGTCCTTCGCCAGGAGCACGTCGGTGGCGCCGAACTGCTTCGCCATCGCGAGCTTGGGCTCCAGCGTATCGATGGCGATGATGCGCTCGGCGCCCGCGATGCGCGCGCCCTGGATGACCGAAAGGCCGACGCCGCCGCAGCCGAAGACCGCCACGCTGGAGCCCGGCTCGACCTTGGCGGTGTTGAACACGGCGCCCACGCCGGTCGTCACCGCGCAGCCGACCAGCGCCGCGCACTCGAGCGGAATCTTCGGATCGATCTTGATCACGTTCTCGGCGGAAACCGTGGCGTACTCGGCCATCGCGCCACAGCCGGAGAAGATGTTGAGCGGCTGCCCTTTGGCGTCGCGCACGCGCGGCGTGCCCTCGAGCGGCGTGGTGAGCGCTTTCCCCTGCTCGAGGCACAGCACCGGCCGCCCGGATATGCAGAAGCGGCATTTGCCGCACATGTAGATGAACGAGAAGATGACGTGATCGCCCTTGGCGAACCCGGTCGCGCCCTCGCCGACTTCCACGACGACGCCGGCGCCCTCGTGGCCGAGCACGAGTGGCAGCGGAAGCGCGATCGTCCCGGTGATCGCGGACAGATCCGAATGGCACACGCCACAGGCGCCGAGCTTCACCATCACTTCGCCGCGCTTGGGCGAGTCGACGCTGATCTCTTCAACCTGGACGGGCTTGTTGTGCTCCCTGCAGAGGACGGCACGCGCCTTGTGTGACATCGCAGTCAGTATAGCCGGATAAAATATTCGTCCCTCTCCGGAGACACCCCATGCTCGTGAAAGACAAGCTGTTCATCGGCGGCCAATGGATTGCGTCCGCGGCTCGCGAGTCGATCGATGTTCACAATGCCGGCAACGGCCAGGTGATGGGAGGCGTCCCCGCCGGAAACGAGAAGGACGCCGACGCCGCCGTGCGCGCCGCGCGCGCGGCGTTCGAGTCGTGGGCTGCCACGCCGGCCGCAACGCGAGCCGACTACCTGCAAAAAATATCCGACGGCCTCAAGGCGCGCGCCGACGAGCTGGCCAAGGTCATTGCGCAGGAAGTGGGCATGCCGCTCAAGATGTCGAGCCGCATCCAGGCCGGGCTGCCGATCGCCAACTTCGCGAACTACGCGAAGCTGGTGCGCGAGTTCCAGTGGGAATCGAAGGTCGGCAACTCGGTCGTCGTGCGCGAGCCGGTGGGCGTCGTCGTCGCGATCACGCCGTGGAACTATCCGCTGCACCAGATCACGCTGAAACTCGCGCCCGCTCTCGGGGCAGGGTGCACCGTGGTGCTCAAGCCCTCGGAAGTGGCGCCGTTCAATGCGTTCATCCTCGCCGAGGTGATCGAGCACGCTGGGCTGCCAAAAGGCGTGTTCAACCTCGTCACCGGCTTTGGCGCGGCCGCGGGCGAAGCCCTGGTCAAGCATCCGGGCGTCGACATGATTTCCTTCACCGGCTCCACACGCGCGGGGAAGCGCATCTCCGAGCTGGCGGCGCAAGGTGTTAAGCGCGTGGCGCTCGAGCTCGGCGGCAAAAGCGCTTCCGTGATCCTGGACGACGCCGACCTGCCGAGCGCGGTGAAGGGCACGGTGAACGGCTGCTATCTCAACTCCGGGCAAACCTGCACGGCGCTAACCCGCATGCTGGTGCCCGCATCCAAATACGACGAGGCGGCCAAGCTCGCCGCCGACGCCGCGAAAGGTTTCGTCGTCGGGGATCCGCTCGCCGAAGCCACGCGGCTCGGACCACTGAGCTCGCAGGCCCAGCTCGAGCGCGTGCGCGGCTACATAAGGAAAGGCGTGGAAGAAGGCGCAGAGCTCGTCGCCGGCGGACCCGAAGCGCCCGAGGGCGTCCCGCAGGGCGGGTACTACGTGCGCCCGACGGTGTTCGGAAAAGTGAAGAACAGCATGACCATCGCCCAGGAGGAGATCTTCGGGCCGGTGCTCTCCATCATCCCGTACAAGGACGAGGAGGAGGCGGTTCGCCTGGCCAACGACACCGTCTACGGCCTCGCCGGCGCCGTCTGGTCGAAGGATGAGGCACGCGCACAGCGTGTCGCGCGCCGCGTCCGCGCCGGGCAGATCGACATCAACGGCGGCGCCTTCAACATGAACGCGCCGTTCGGCGGGTTCAAGCAATCGGGGCATGGGCGCGAGGCCGGCGTGTATGGGCTCGAAGAGTTCCTTGAGTACAAGTCCCTCCAGCTCAAAGGCTAAATAAATGGGGTCAGACCCCATTTACTGGAGCTTCGCGCGAAACCGTAAATGGGGTCTGACCCCATTTATTTAGCCGATGCGACGTTTTGAGCGACGGCTGAGGCTCGCAACGGGCCTCATCGTCGCCTGCTTCATCCTCGGGCATTTCCTGAATCACTCGCTGGGCGTGGTGTCGATCGACGCCATGGATCGCGTGCGCGCCACGCTCGCATCATGGTGGCGCAGCCCTCCGGGCACCGTGCTTCTGTACGGCGCGCTGCTCGTGCATTTTGCGCTCGCGCTGGTCTCGCTCTACAGGCGCACGACGCTGCGCATGCCGTTCTGGGAGGCCGCGCAGCTTGTCCTTGGGCTGATGGTGCCGCCGCTGCTCATCGCGCACGTGGTCGGCTCGCGCTTCGCGTGGTATCTCCTCGGGCATAACATCGACTACGAGCGCGTGGTCGGCATACTATGGTCCGATCCGTGGGCGGCGCTGCGCCAGGCGATCCTGCTCGTCATCGTGTGGACGCACTTTTGCTTCGGCATCCACTATTGGCTGCGGATCCAGCGCTGGTATCCCGCGGCCCAGCCGCTCGTCTTCGCCGCGGCCCTGCTCGTGCCGACGATTGCGCTCGCCGGGTTTGCCGCCGCGGGGAACGAATTGCTCCCGGTGGTCGAGCGCGTCGGCGGCATGCAGAAGTACAACGTCGATCTCGCCTCCACGACGGTGGAGCAGCGCGCCCGCCTTACGGCATGGCGCGAGGGCCTGGAGCTCGGCTTCTGGTGCCTGCTCGGCGCGACGCTGCTCGCGCGCTGGCTGCGCACGCGTCTCGGGGGCACCTACCGGCTGCGCCATGGTTCCGGCCGCGTCATCACCGCGCCGATCGGGCGCAGCATCCTGGAGGCGCTGCGGGACGAAGGCGTGCCGCACGCCGCCGTGTGCGGCGGCCGCGCGCGCTGCACGACCTGCCGGGTGCGCATCAGCGAAGGCCTGAGCGCCCTTCCGGCGCCGGACCGCCACGAGGCGCTCGCGCTCGCCCGCGTGGATGCGCCGCCGAATGTGCGCCTCGCCTGCCAGACCCGTCCGCGCAGCGACGTCGGCATCGTTCCGCTCCTGCCGCCCGGCATGAACGCCGCCACGGCGAGACGGCCGGGTGCGGGGCGCGAGAAGGAGCGCCCCATCGTCTCCATGTTCGTCGACCTGCGCGGCTCGACGCGCATCGCGGAGTCGCGCCTGCCTTACGACGTCGTGTTCATCATGAACCAGTTCTTCGCCGAGATGTACGAAGCGCTGCGCGCGACCAACGGCTACTACGCGCAGTTCCGCGGCGACGGACTGCTCGCCCTGTATGGGCTCGACACGGACCTGCCGGAAGCTTCACGCCAGGCGATGCGCGGCGCGGCCGAGATGCAGCGGCGCATCGAGCGCCTGTCGAAGAGCCTGGCCGCGGACCTGTCGGAGCCGCTGCGCATCGGCATCGGCGCGCATGCCGGGCTTGCCATCATCGGCACGATGGGGCCGCCGGATGCGCCGATCTATTCCGCGATCGGCGACAACGTCAACATCGCCGCGCGCTTCGAGGGCATGACCAAGGCATACAGCTGCGTGATGGTGGTCTCGGCGGAGACGCTCACCCACGCCGGTCTCGAGCCGCACGGCGCCACGCTGCACCGCGTCCGTGTGCGCGGACGCAGCGAGCGCCTGAACGTCTATGCGGTGCCGGACCCGCGGGATCTTTTCCAGGAGCCCGCGACCGCATCGAATTCCGTACCCGGTACGTAATTATTGGAGCAGCGCGTCGGCGCGGGCGATGACCGAGTCGGGGAATTCCAGATCAAGCGCCTTTGCCGCTTTCAGGTTCAATGCGAGGTCGAACGTCGTCGCCTGTTCGACGGCCAGATCGGCGGGCTTTGCGCCCTTCAGGATGCGCCCGACAAAGCCCGCGGCCTTCGTCGCGATCTCTGCGGGGCTGTTCGAGTAGGACATCAGGCCTCCGGCCTCGACGAAGGCTCTGGCTGTCGAGACGATCGGGATGCGGTATTTGCGCCCCAGGTCTGTCACGAGCTGGACCGGCAAGCCAGGCTGCACGATCACGGCATGCACCCGCAGCCGATCCCACTCGGCGAACGCCGCGTCGAACTGCGCCTCGCTGTGCGCGACGGTTATGCCGACTACGGTGCGGACCTTCGCCGCAGCATTCTGCCAATGACCAAGGAAAGTCTTCGTGAAGGGATCGTTCGCGTCGGCGAGCATGGCGACCCGGGCGGCGCGCCGCGGCTGGACGATATCCCTTATGAGCTCCAGCGTTCTGGCCGCAACCTCCGTCGTGTTCACCGCTACTCCGGTGATGTTGCCTCCCGGGCGCGAGAGCGCCGCGATCAGCCCCGCCGCCAAGGGGTCGGCGGCCGGGGCCATGACGATGGGAATGACCGACGTCGCCTTCTTCGCCGCCGCGGCCGCGGATGCCTGATGCGTCACGATGACGTCGACCCTCGAACGAGCCAGCTCGACGGCGTGGGCGTTCAGCGCCCCGGGCTTGCCCCGCGCCGAGCGCGAATCCAGCACGAGCGTCCTGCCTTCGACGTACCCGAGCCGTTGCAGGCCATCCGCCAACAATGCCAAGTGCGGCTCGGGGTCGATGGCCGAGAGAATGCAGATACGGCGCAGTCTGCCTTGCGCGCGCCCCGCAAAAGGCAGCGCCGCCGCGCCGAGCGCCAGAACCATGCGCCGGCGCGAGATGTTGATCTGACCCCCTTTAGCGCTGGCCGCTGCGCGTGCGCGTGAGCTGGGTGGTGGTGCTCGCGAGCCGGGCGGCGAGGATCTTGATGAGCTCGATCGCTGCATCCGGGTTCTCGCGGATGATCTTGATGAACAGCTCCTTCGAGATCTTCAGCGTCTCGAGCTTGGTGAGCGCCTTGGCGGTGGCGGTGCGCGGCACCTCGCCGACGATCGCGATCTCGCCGAGGATCTCGTTCTTGGTCATAGTGTTGATGATGATCGGGCCGGAGGGCGTGGGCACCGAGATCTCCACGGTTCCTTCGATCACGACGTAGGCGGCATCCGCGGTGTCGCCGGCGTTGAAGATGACCTGCCCCGCATCGTAGGTCAGCCGCTCGGCCGAAAAGCACAGGAGCTTCTGCATCGCCGGCTGGATCTTGCTGAAGATCGGGAACTGACGGATCAGTTCGACTTCCTGCTCGAGGCTCATCTGTTTCCTTTCACGCCGCTACCAGCAGCTTGTGCAGCGGCCCGCCATTGGACTTGAGCTCGGCAAAAGCGCCCTTCTCGGTGACCCTGCCGCGCTCCATCACCAGCACGGTATCGAAGCCCTCGGCGGCGTCCGCCCGCTGCAGCACCCACACCACGGCGCGGCCCTTGCGCTCGGCGAGGATGTGCTCGATCACCCGCTGCTGCGACCCGGAGTCGAGCGGCGCGATGGCCTGGTCGATGACGAGCACCACGGGCTGCTTGAGCAGGGCGCGTACCAGGGCCACCTTTTGCCGATCCGCAACGGCAAGGCGCGCGCCGCCGACGCCGACCTGGTAGTCGAGGCCGATGGTCACGACGAGCGGCCGCAGCCCCATGTCGTCGAGGAGCTCGCGCACCAGCGCTGTGATGCGCGTGCCCGCCTCGGCCTGTCCGGTGACGATCTTGCCGAACAGGATGTTGTCCTGCAGCGTGGCCGCGCCGTTGTAGCGCGCGGCATCGAAGAATTCGATCGCGCGCTTGAGCTCGGGCGGCAGGTGCGTCGCGAAGTGACGGCGCGCCTCGACCACCCGCGCCTCGAAGTTCTCGTCGATCAGGCCGAGGCGGTGGCGGGTGGCGATCAGCTTGAAGGGCAGCGTGAGGAGCGCGCGGCGCTCCGCCTCGTCGAGCTCCTTCAGGCCGACCTCGCCTGCGCGCTTGAGGATCGCCTCGAACTGCGGCAGGTCTTCCTGGCGGATGAAGCTGTACTGGGCGAAGAACTCGTGGCCCGGCGGCAGGCCGCTGAAGAGCTCGACCATCGTCTCGGCCACCTTGTGGCCGGTGCGCAGCATGAGCTCGTAGAGGCCGGTCTCGTTCAGCACCCGGCGCACGTAGGGATTGGCCGCGAGATTGTCGACGTCGAAGGTCTTGCCCACCGGCGTACCGAAGAGCAGGTTCTCCGCCAGCGTGGCGTTGCGGTTGTACTTCTCGGCGTCGAAGCGCTCCACCCAGTCCTGGATGCCGAGCGATTCGAGGCGCTCGCGCATGCGCGCGCGCGCATCGAGCACCCGCTGGGCGAGCTGCGGGTTGCGCTGCGTGTCGGCGGCGCTGCGCAGGCCGAGCTCGAAGATCGTCTCCTGCAGGTCGACGATCGAGAGGAAATGCACGATGCGCGCGTCCATCTCCTGCGCATTCGACACCCCGGCCGCCTCGTAGTCGATCCAGTCGGCGTTGATGTCGAAGGTGGAGTTGCCGGTGCGCTCGGCCTCCTTCAGCTGGAAGTCGCGCTCGCGGCGCAGATGCTCCTCGTATGTCGCTTCGCGCATCGGCCGGTTCTTGAGGCCATAAACGATGTTGTCGCGCACGGAGACCGGGAATAGATAGGCTGGCGCGCCGACGTACGCGAACGCGCGTCCGGTCACCGCCTGGGGGGCGCGCGTGATGTCCATGCCACCCATTTCGATGGTGCCGCTGGTCGGCGGCATCAGGCGCGCGACGAGCTGTGCGAGCTCGCTCGCGCCCCCGCCCTGCCGGCTCACCACCGCCACATGGGCATCCAGGCCGCACTCGAAGGACACGTTGTCCACCAGTCGCGTGCCGACATCGTCGACCAGCGTTACCCCCGCCACCTTGAGGATCCCCTTGCGCGGGATTTCCGGCGCGTCGATGTGGGCCTGCAGCTCCGCCGGCGACACCTCCTCGGCGGCGAACTGCTCGACCACCTGCTGGTACTTGATCTCGACGTCCATCCGCTGCTGGTCCCAGTCGATCAGCTCCTTCACCGGGCCGGGCAGGTCCTTGTACGCCGCGATGACGGCCACCAGCGCACCGATGTCGAGCCGCCCGACGATGACCAGGTAGCCGCCCACCGTGTAGAACAGAAACGGCGTCACCTGCGACAGGAAGTTGTTCAGGAACTTCACCATGAACTTGCGCTGGTAGAGCTCGAAGCGGATGCGGAAGATGCGGCCGAGCCGCGCCGAGATTTCCGCGCGCTCATAGTTCGACGTGCCATGCGCGTGGATCTCCGCCACGCCATCGACGCACTCGGCGATGCGCCCGGCGAGAGCGCGCGCCGTGAGCTGCCGCTCGCGGCCGAGCACCAGCAGGCGCTTCCTCAGCTTGGGAATGATCGCCGCCTGCACGCCGACCACCGCGAGCGCGATGAGGCCGAGCGCCCAGTGCTGGTAGAGGATGAAGAACATCGCGGTGAGCGCCTGCCCGCCGAGGAACAGGGGCGTGATGAGCGCCTCGCCGATGAAGCCGCCGAGCGGCTCGACCTCGTCCTTGATCATGGTCGCCATCTCGGCGGCCTTGACGCGCCTGAAGCGCATCAGCGGAAAACGCAGGATGAAGTCGAAGAGGGAATAGCGCAGGCGGCGCAGCATGCGCTCGCCCATCCAGCCCTTCATGGTGTTGATCTGGAACTTGAGCCAGCCGTTGAGGACGATCAGCCCGAGGAACAGGACCGACAGCGCCAGGAGATACGGGATGCGCTGCAGCTCGAAGCCGAGGAACCGCTTGACCGAGTCGGCGCTCGGAAAGCTCACGCCCTGGATCGCCTGGTTGATGATCGTCTTCGGCAGGTCGAGCGACAGGTAGTAGACGACCATTGTCGCGATCACCAGCGGCACGATCAGGAGCTGATCGCGCTTGCTGTATCTGATGATGAAGCCGAAGAGATTGCGTTCCATCGATGCCGCTTCTGTACCTGCGCGCTTTCAGGCGCTCCCCTGCTACCATTCTAGAGCATGGGGGATCAGGCGCCTTCGACGCCGTCGTTTTCGGTGAAGTTCTGGGGCGTGCGCGGCTCGATCGCCTGCTCCGGGCCGCGCACCGCGCGCTATGGCGGCAACACCTCGTCGCTCGAAGTGCGCTGCGGCGAGCAGCGCCTGCTGTTCGACGCCGGCACCGGCATCCGCTATCTCGGCCGCTCGCTCGAGGGTGTGCGCCTGGATGCCGACATCTATTTCACCCACACGCATTTCGACCACGTCTGCGGGCTGCCGTTTTTCAGGCCGCTGTTCGATCCGCAGAACCGCTTTCGCCTGTGGGCCGGGCACCTCAGCGGCGCGATGACGCTCAAGCGCGTGCTGGCGGAATTCATGATGTCGCCGCTCTTTCCGGTGCCGCCGGAAGTGTTCCGCTCGACCCTCGAGTATCGCGACTTCAGCGCGGGCGAGACGCTGAAGGCGGGCAATGGCGTGTCGATCCGCACCGCCAGCCTCAACCATCCGGACGGCGCCACCGGCTACCGCGTCGAGTACGAAGGCCGCTCGATCTGCTATGTCACCGACACCGAGCACGTGCCCGGCAGCCTGGACCGCAACATCCTCGCGCTCATCTCGCGCGCCGACCTCGTGGTGTACGACTGCATGTACACCGATGAGGAATACCGGCGCTACGTCGGGTGGGGACATTCGACCTGGCAGGAAGGCGTGCGCCTTTGCAAGGAGGCCGGCGCGAAGCGCATGGTCGTCTTCCACCACGAGCCCGAGCACGACGACGACATGCTCGATGGCATCGCGCGCGAGGTCGACCGCCTTCTTCCCGGTTCGGTCGTGGCGCACGAGGGCCTAGTGCTGGAGCCGTGAAGGTCCTCGCCTGGATAGAGGACCTGGCGGCGGACCTTGAAACCATCGGCCGGCAACCGCCGCCGGCGCCGCGCTGGAACCAGGACTGGTTTCCCCGTCTCGACGCCGCCGCCGCCTACGCGATCGTGCGCAACACGCGCCCACGCCGCATCCTCGAGGTCGGATCCGGCCACTCGACCCGCTTCCTGGCGAGAGCCGTTGCCGACGGCGGCCTGCAGACGCAAATCACCGCCATCGATCCCGAGCCGCGCGCGAGCATCGACGGCTTGGCCGTGACCTGTCTGCGGCTGCCGGTGCAGTCGGCGCCGCCCGAATTGTTCGACGCACTGCGCGAAGGCGACGTCCTGTTCATCGACTCGAGCCACCAGGTGAAGGCCGGCAGCGATGTGGAGTTCCTGCTCGAGCGCGCGCTGCCGCGGCTAGCGAGCGGCGTGCGCTTGCATTTCCATGACATCTTCCTTCCCGATGACTATCCCACCGACTGGGAGTGGCGCCGGTATAACGAGCAGCAAGCGGTGGCTGCGCTCCTCGCCGGCGGCTATCGCCAGGAATTTTCCAGCCATCAGGCGCGCAAGGGCGCGCTGAACGGCGTGCTGGCGCGCCTGCCTCTCGTGCCGGGCGCGCGCGAATCAAGCCTATGGCTGCGCAAGCTGTAGACGTCCAGCCGGCGCTCGAATGGCTCGACGGCGGAGCCTCTGGTGCGCGCACACCGGAGGCCCTCATCGCGGGCCTGAACCAGCGCATGCTTGCCGCGGGCATCGCGCTTGCTCGCGTGGCGGTCTTCGTGCGTACCCTGCATCCCAACGTCGCCGGCCGCGCCTTCTTCTGGCGAGCCGAAAAGCCCGAGCACGTCGAGGTCGACATCGCCGCGCACGACTGGATGCACACCGAGGCTCACCTCTCGAGCCCGATCCACGCCATCACCACCACGGGCCGGGAGATCCGCCGGCGCCTTGCCGATGCCGCCTGCGAGATGGATTTCAGCGTGCTCACCGACCTGCGCACCGAGGGCATGACCGATTACTTCGCGACCCCGCTGCCCTCGCTCACCGGGGAAAAGCTGCTGGCGAGCTTCACCACGCGGCGTCCCGGCGGCTTCACCGACGGCGAGATGGCCGCGCTGCGGCGCCTGCTCGCGCCGGTGGGACGCGTGGCGGAGGTGATGGCCTGGCGGCGCAAGGCGCAGAACATCCTCGAGGCCTACCTTGGCCGGCAGGCCGGCGAGAAAGTCCTTGCCGGGCAGATCCGCCGCGGCGACGGCGAGGACATGCACGCCGTGCTGTGGTTTTGCGACCTGCGCGACTCCACGCCGCTCGCCGACTCGATGAGCCGGGATGACTTCCTGCGCCTGCTGAACGAGTTCTTCGAATGCGTGCTGGAGCCGGTGCTCGAGCGCGAGGGCGAGGTGCTGCGCTTCATCGGGGATGCCGCGCTCGCCATCTTCCCGGTGGGCGCAGATGCGGGCGAGGCGTGCCGGCGGGCCCTCGAGGCGGCCAAGGACGCCATCGCCCGGATGGAGGCCTCCAATGCCCGGCGCGAACGCCCGCTGCGCTTCGGCATCGGCCTGCACCTGGGGGATGTCCTCTACGGCAACATCGGCACCGCCTCGCGCATCGAGTTCACCGTGATCGGCGCCGCCGCCAACGAGGCGGCCCGCATCGAGTCCCTGTGCAAGGTCCTGGACACCCCGCTGCTCCTCTCGGCGAACGTCGCGCGCTACCTGCCGGGCTGCACCTCGCTCGGCCGGCATGCCCTGCGCGGAGTCGGCGAGCCGATCGAGCTTTTCACGCTGCGCGCCGAAAGTTCCGCATGAGGCAGCTTTTGGGTGTACATTTTTCCGCTAATGGCGATGGCTAGCCCGGCGGCGGGCGTGGGAGCGCCGGCGCCGCAGCGGGATTCCTCGGCTCTACTCGAGCTGCTCTCCGATTGGTATTGGGAGCAGGACGCCGAATTTCGCTTCACCGTCATCTCGCGCCGCAACCCCGACGCAGTCGGGCCTGACCCCTTTCCGTACGTCGGCCGCAAGCACTGGGAGCAGCCGGCGCTCAACCTCACCGAGGAAGCCTGGGAGCGCCATCGCGCCCAGCTCGCGTGGCACCAGCCCTACCGCGACTTCGAGCTGCAGCACGTCACCGAGGACGGCCGCGTCGTCTGGGTGTCGCTCAGCGGCCAGCCGATGTTCGACGATATCGGCACCTTCATCGGCTACCGCGGCATCGGCCGCGACGTTACCGCCCAGAAGCGCGCCGAGCAGCTCCTCGAGCTCGAGCACGGCGTGGCGCGCTGCCTCGCGCAGGCGGCCAGCGCTTCAGAGGGCTTGCGCACCGCGCTGCGCGTGATCTGCGAGATCGAAGGCTGGGACGCCGGCCGCTGTTTCCGCATCCAGGAAGGCAGCGGCGAGCTCAAGCTCGCCGAGGGCTGGTTCGCGCGCGAAGCCGGCATCGAGCAGCTGCTGCGCAACTCGCGCGTGCTCTGGCAATCGGGCAAGCCGGTGTGGTCGAACAACCTGCCCTCGCCGCGCCCGACGAGCGAGGCATCGGTCAAGGGCGCGCGCTTCGCCACCTTCGCCGTGCCGGTGCTGCTGCAGGGACGCTCCATCGCCCTGCTGACCTTTTCCGGCCACACGGCGCGCGAGCCCGACCAGAGCTTCGTCGCGGCGGCGCCGGCGCTCGGCACCCTTTTCGGCCAGTTCCTGCAGCGTTGCGATGCCGAGGATTCCCTGCGCGAGAGCGAGGCACGCTTTCGCAGCCTGACCCAGCTGTCCAGCGATTTCTTCTGGGAAAGCGATGCCCAGCACCGCCTCTCCAGCATCGTGCACGGCCCCGGGTACGCGGCGGCGCCGGTGGGCTACGCCGCCCTCGGCAAGACGCCCTGGGAGATGCCTTCGAGCAGCCCCGACGAGACCGGCTGGAAAGTGCACAAGCACATGGTGGAGACGCGCCTGCCGTTTCGCGACTTCGAGATCGCGCGGCCGCTCGCCGACGGCGGCACGCGCCACTTCGCGGTGAGCGGCGAGCCGCGGTACGACTCGCACGGCGCGTTCCTCGGCTATCGCGGCGTTGGACGCGACGTCACGGAGATCGCCGCGGCGCGCGAGCGCATCGCTTCGCTCGCATACAGCGATCCGCTCACCGGCCTGACCAACCGGGTGAGCCTCGCCCCGGCGCTCGAGCAGGCGATCGAGCGCTCGCGCCGCCACGGCTGGAAAATCGCCGGCGTGTTCGTCGACCTCGACGGCTTCAAGCAGATCAACGACCGCCACGGCCACGCCGCGGGCGACGCGTTCCTCGTGGAGGTGGCGCAGCGGCTGCGGCGCAACGTGCGGGCGAGCGACCTCGTTGCGCGCCTGGGGGGCGACGAGTTCTTCCTGGTGCTCGAGGAGGTGCAGGACATGGCGGCCGTCGAGAGCATCGTCGGCAAGCTGATCGACGCGCTGCGCCGCCCCTACGTCGGCATCGGCGAGGCGCAGCGGCGCATCTCGGCGACGCTCGGCGTGAGCATCTTCCCGGACGATGCGCCGGATGCGACCACGCTCATGGAGCACGCCGACGAGGCGATGTACACGGCGAAGCAGGCCGGGAAAAACGCCTACTGCCTGTACTCCACCCAGCGAAAGACCGAGCCTAATCCCTGAGGATGTGCTCGACCCGCTTGAGGAAGTCCATCTCCATCAGCGGCTTCACGATGTAGTCGTTGGCGCCGAGCTCGCGGCCGCGTGCGGCGTCCTTGTCGCGCGAAAAACTCGTCACCATGATCACCGGCAGGCTCTTCGTGCGCGGCGCGGCGCGGATGCGGCGCAACACCTCGAAGCCATCCATCTTCGGCAGCATGACGTCGAGGAGCACGAGGTGCGGCAGCGGGTCCGCTTCGAGCACCTTGAGCGCCGCCGCGCCGTCGCCGATGGGCTGCACCGTATGCTTCGCGCGCTCGAGCCAGCGCGTCGCGAGGTTCACGATGTCGCCATCGTCCTCGACGATGAGCACGCGGCTCATCGGTACATCACCTTCTTAGTGATCGACGCGATCAGCATCCCCAGGCTCGCGATGCCGGTGCCGGCGTTCACCACGGAGATGAACCGCGCGAGCGGCGTATCGGGCGCCAGGTCGCCATACCCGACCGTGAGATAGGTAATGCCGCTGAAGTACACGTACTCCCAGTATGTCTTGCCGGCGGCGAGCCCGTCGACTGCGTAGAGGATAGAGCCGAACATCACGATGTTCGCCACCATGACCACCGCCAGCCGCCAGGGTTTTTCGCCGTAGCCCCAGATCCAGTCCTGCAGCGCGGAGGAAAGCCACCGTCCCCATGCGCGCTCGCGCCAGTAGCCGATGCGCTCGTAGGTCTTCTCGAGGTACGTCAGCTCACCCGCGTCGGCGAAGTTGCCCATCGACATCGCGTTCAGCTTCAGGCCGCGGCACACGCGCACCATGGCACGCGGCGTGGCGTCCTTCTGGAAATCGATGTTCTGCAGCCCGACCTCGCAGTTCTTGAACCCGGCGAAATCGATGCGGCTGTCGGTGATCTTCGCCTGCGAGAAGTCGCACGACTCGAAGCGCGCGCTGACCAGGTCGCATTTCTCGAACTGCGCGCGGCGCAGGTAGCACTCGGCGAAGGTGACCTGGCTCAGGTTGCAGCCCACGAAGCGCGCGTTCTTGAAGCCGACGTCCTTGAACACCGCCCAGCGCAGGTTCACGTTGCGCAGGAACGCCTTGTCGATCTGCGTCTGCTCGATGCGCAGCCCGCGCAGGTCGAGGAAGGTCCTGCCACCGTGCTCCATGGTCGGCAGGTCGAAGTTGGTCGGCCGCGATTCCAGGAATGCCACCGCCGCGGCGGTCGCCTCCGGCGTCCAACGCTGGCGCAGATCGGCCACCCGATCTTCGGCAAACGACTCTCGTTGCATGATCCCCCCGGTAGCGGACGCTATGCCGCTAATCGCCCTGCGTCAAGAATCAACCCCGGGTCGCGGTGTACGGATCGGCGGCGTCGCGCAGGCCATCGCCGAAGAAGTTGAAGGCAAGGACCACGATGAACACCGGCACCACCGAGAGCATCAGCCAGGGGTACAACGCCACGACGTTGATGTTCTGCGCCTCGTTGAGCAGCACGCCCCAGCTGGTTACGGGCGGTCGCAATCCCAGCCCGAGGAAGGACAGCGCGGTCTCGCCGAGGATCATCGCCGGGACGGAAAGCGTGGCCGATGCGATCAGGTGGCTCGCGAAGGACGGCAGCAGGTGGCGGCCGATGACGCGCGCGGGGCT